>JAJYFF010000003.1 GCA_021785405.1 Pseudomonadota bacterium
GTGGTGGTGAGGGAGGGACTCGAACCCTCGACCTCGGCATTATGAGTGCCACGCTCTAACCAGCTGAGCTACCTCACCAAATTCGATCGAGCCAACGCTGCCGGGCGCTCGTTACGGAAGGGACCGGGGATTTTCCCGGCGTGGCGCGGTGCTGTCAAGGCGTCACCGCTCCAGCGGCGCCTTGAGCCCGCGCCGTTCGCTGTCGCCCGCTCAGACGTTGAACCGAAAATGCATCACGTCGCCTTCGTGCACCACGTAGTCCTTGCCTTCGAGTCGCAGCTTCCCGGCATCCTTCGCACCCGCCTCGCCGCGGCAGGCGATGTAATCGGCATAGCCGATCACCTCGGCACGGATGAACCCCCGCTCGAAATCCGTATGGATCACGGCCGCCGCCTGCGGTGCGGTGGCACCCTTGCGCACGGTCCACGCACGCACCTCTTTGACGCCCGCGGTGAAATAGGTCTGCAAGCCGAGGAGATCGTAGGCGCCGCGAATGACGCGATTGAGCCCGGGCTCCGCGACGCCGAGTTCCTTCAAGAAGTCCGCGCGGTCGCCCTCCTCGAGTTGGGCGATCTCCGCCTCGATCGCGGCGCAGACCGGAATCACGACGGCGCCTTCCTGTCGCGCCAGTTCGCGCACCTGGTCGAGCCGGGGATTCGCCGTGAACCCGTGCTCGTCGACGTTCGCGACGTACATCACCGGTTTGTCGGTCAGCAGGTGCAGGTCGCGCAACGCCGATCGTTCGTTCGCATCGAGGCCGAGCGCTCGCGCAGGCCGGGCGCCGTTCAGTTGTTCCCGGACCCGCTCGAGCAGATCCCGCAGCTTCACCGCCTCCTTGTCGCCCGTCTTCGCGCTCTTGAGCGCCTTCTGGTAAGCACGCTCGACGCTGTCGAGGTCCGCGAGCGCGAGCTCGGTGTCGATCACCTCGATGTCGCGCCGCGGATCCACCGAGCCCGCGACGTGGACGATGTCGTCGTTCTCGAAGCAGCGCACGACGTGTGCGATCGCGTCGACTTCGCGAATGTGCGCGAGGAACTTGTTCCCGAGTCCCTCGCCCTTGGACGCCCCCGCGACCAGCCCCGCGATGTCGACGAACTCGACCGTCGTCGGCACCACGCGCTCCGGACGCACGATCGCCGCGAGTTCCTCGAGGCGCGGGTCGGGCACCGGCACGACGCCGACGTTGGGGTCGATCGTGCAGAACGGATAGTTCTCCGCCGCGATCTGCGCGCGCGTGAGCGCATTGAACAAGGTCGACTTGCCGACGTTCGGCAGCCCGACGATTCCGCAGCGAATCGGCATCAGTGGGTCGCCGCGCGGGCGTGCAGTTTCGCCATCGCCTTCTCCGCGCCGAACTCGAGCAATATCGGCATGCAGTCGGCCGCCGTGTTCACCGCGTCGATGATCGCCTCCTCCTCGGCGCGTGGCGCCCGAGTCAACACGTAGTCGATGACTTCGGCCTTCGTTCCCGGATGGCCGATGCCGAGGCGCAGACGCCAGAAGTTCTCACCCATGTGCGCGATCGTGTCGCGCAATCCGTTGTGCCCGCCGTGCCCGCCGCCGAACTTGAGGCGGGCGGCGCCGACCGGCAAATCGAGTTCGTCGTGCACGACGAGAACCTGTTCCGGGGGAACCTTGAAGAAATCGCTGAGTTGACGGATCGCGAGTCCGCTGCGGTTCATGTAGGTGGTCGGCTTCAGGAGGACCAACTCGTGTCCGCCGATCGCGACGCGGGCGGTCTCGCCGGAATACTTCCGATAGTCGCGAAACTCGCCGCCGTGGCGGTTCGCGAGCACGTCGACGAACCAGAAGCCGGCGTTGTGCCGCGTCGACTGGTGTTCCGGTCCCGGATTGCCGAGGCCCGCGATGATTTTCAAGGGTAGCCCGCTCACCGTCGCGTTCACTCTTGACTCCGACCCGATCGCCATTCGAAAAAGAACAAGGGCCGTCCCCGATGGACGGCCCCGTTCGACGCACTGGCCCGCGAAGGCTATTTCTTCGCGTCTTTCTTGGCCGGTTCCTTCTTCGCCTCTTCCTTCTTCGCCGGTTCGGCCTTCTTCGCCGCATCGCCGGTCGCTGCCGCGCCCGCCGCCGCCGCGGGTGCCGCCTCCGCCGCCGCCTGTGCCACCGGCTCCGGTTCCTCGGTCCGCGGACTGTGGATCGCGACGACCGCCGCGTCTTCCTTCAACAGCTCGAGGAGCTGCACGCCCTCGGGCACCTTCAGTTGCGACAGGTGGATGCTCTCGTTGATCGACAGCCCGGACAGGTCGACCTCGATGAATTCCGGCAGGTCCTTCGGTAGGCAAGCCACCTCGACCTCGGTGCGCATGTGCGACACGATGCCGCCCTGCGTCTTCACGCCCGGCGCGACCGCCTCGCCCTTGAAGTGCAGCGGGATGCTGATCCGGATCTTCTCGTTCTCGTCGACGCGCTGGAAATCGACGTGCAGCACCGCGTTCTTGTACGGATGCCGTTGCACGTCCTTCAACACGGCGGCTTGGATCTGATCCCCGACGCGCAGGCTCAAGATCGTCGAGTAGAAGCGCTCGTTGTCGAGCATCAGCGCGATCTTCTCGTGCTCGAGGCTCAACGCGCGCGGGTCGATGTGACCACCATAGAGGATCGCCGGCACCTTGCCCGCGCGACGCAGGCGGCGGCTCGCACCTTTGCCTTGGTCATCGCGGAACTCGGCGACGAGTTCGAAAGAGGTTTTCATGACGTTCTCCGTTTAAGTTCGAACCAAACGGCGCTTCGGACGTCGCGACCAACGATTCCGAACGCCGACCCGAAAGCCGATCGTTTCGACGTGTCCCGGCTCAGTCGATGTACAACGAGCTCACCGACTCCTCGTCGCTGATGCGACGAATCGTCTCGGCGAGCAGCCCGGCGACGCTCAATTGACGGATGCGGTTGCACCCGCGCGCCGCCTCCGACAGCGGGATCGTGTCGGTGACGACCAATTCGTCGAGCACCGACTTCGAGATCCGCTCGATCGCCGCCCCGGACAGCACCGGATGCGTGGTATACGCGACGACCTTGATCGCACCCTCGTCCTTCAGCGCGGCGGCGGCCTGACACAAGGTGCCCGCGGTGTCGACCATGTCGTCGATCAGCACGCAGGTCCTGCCGCGGACCTCGCCGATGATGTTCATCACCTTCGACTCGTTCGGCCGGGGCCGCCGCTTGTCGATGATCGCGAGATCCGCGTCGTCGAGGCGCTTCGCGAGCGCCCGCGCCCGCACGACGCCGCCGACGTCGGGCGACACCACGATCATGCTCTCGTACTTCTGTCGCCACGCGTCGCCGAGCAACACCGGCGTCGCGTAGACGTTGTCCACCGGGATGTCGAAGAATCCCTGGATCTGGTCCGCGTGCAAGTCGATCGTCAACAGCCGGTCGATGCCGGCGCTCGCGATCATGTTCGCGACCAGTTTCGCCGCGATCGCGACGCGGGTCGCGCGCGGGCGCCGGTCCTGCCGCGCGTAACCGAAATACGGCACCACGGCGGTGATGCGCTTGGCCGACGCACGCCGGCACGCATCGGTCATCAACAGCAGTTCCATCAAGTGGTCGTTCGCCGGCGGGCAGGTCGGCTGGATGATGAAGACGTCCCTACCGCGGACGTTCTCCATCAACTCCGCGTTCACCTCGCCATCGCTGAACCGTCCGACGTGCGCCCGGCCCAACGGGACGCGCAGATGGCGCGTGATTTCCATCGCGAGCGCGGGGTTCGCGTTCCCGGTGAATACCGCGATCGACAGAGGATCTACGCCGTTTCGTTGCGACATACCCTGAACTCGACGAATGTGGCTGGGGTGGAAGGATTCGAACCTCCGAATGGCGGGATCAAAACCCGCTGCCTTACCACTTGGCGACACCCCATCTCGATTCAACCGTTCGTGATGCTCGCCGCGCGCCTCAGTCGGACGCCAACTGCCCGTCGAGGGGCGACTCGTTGATGCCTCGGACCACGTACGCTTCCCAATCCTGCGGCAATTGCCGCCGGATCTCCAAACCTCGCCGCCGCGTGCCGCAATCGAGGAAAACGCACGCGCCGGTGCCGGTCAGCCGAGCCTTGCCGAACTGCGCCAACCGGTCCAGCGCGCTCGCGACCTCGGGGTACCGTCGGCGAACGACCGGTTCGCAGTCGTTGTGCCCGCCCGCTTCGAGGAAGCCGGCAATTGTGATTGGCGGCGTATCCCTTGTCAATTCAGGGTCACGGAAGACGTCCGCGGTCGCGATCGATACATTCGGCTTGATAATCAGATAGTTGGTTGCTGCCGGCGCCTCCGGCGGCGCCAGCGGTACCAGACGCTCGCCGACGCCCTCGGCCCACGCCACGCGCCCGTGCACGAACACCGGAACGTCGGCGCCGAGCCCGAGCCCCAAGCTCGCCAGCCGATCGAGTGTCCAATCGAGCCCCCACAGGCGATTCAGCACCCGCAACGTGGTCGCCGCGTCCGAACTCCCGCCGCCGAGGCCGGCGCCCATCGGGATGCGTTTGCGCAGATCGATGTCGACGCCGAGGCGGCAGCCGCTCGCCTGCTGCAGCGCACGAGCCGCGCGCACGCACAAATCCGCTTCCGCGGCGACGCCCGCGGCGCCCTGCAGACGCTCGATCGATCCATCCGCACGGACGCGCAATCCCACCTCGTCGCAAAGATCCACGAACTGGAAGCACGTCTGTAGCAAATGATATCCGTCGGGGCGACGCCCGACGATGTGCAGGAACAGGTTCAACTTCGCCGGCGCCAGCCAATAGCGCATCGTCGGAACGCTCACTCGACCCCTTGCCATCTGTCGACCACGATGCGCACCCGCACCCCTTCGCTGCGCAGCACCAGGAGCGCCGGCAGCCAGTCACCCGCATGCACGCGGTAACGCAGGAAATCGACGGTCCAGCCCGCCTGCTCGAGGCGCGACACCCGGTCCTGCGCATTGAAGCGCACCGACGACGGATCCACCGGATCCGGCACGCCGAGCAGCCAGTACCGCAGATTGGCGACCGGCAGCGCGAAACCGAGGCGCCGCTCCATGATCTCGACGCCTTGCGGACTCGGCGGCGATCCGTTCACCGACAGGCCCCCAGGACCGAGCGCCAGCACGCTCGCGCCGATACCGAGCGGCCCCGCCAGATGCACGACGCTGTGGTCGGCGTGCTGACGCCAATCGACGCTCGCCTGCCACCCCCGTGAGCCGATCGCGACGGCCGCCCGGCCTTGCAGATCCCAATCGTCGATTCGTTGGAGCAGTCGCAATCGCTCGGTCCACCCGACGGGGTGCATCGGCGGCGGGACGGAGGCGCACGAAGCGAGCAGAACCGCGAGCAGCAGCAGGACCGGCCGGATCCCACGGAGCCGGGTCGCGGCGCCGGTACCCGGCGACGAGGCGCAGCGCGCGCGCAATTCAGGGGGCTCCCGTCGACGGCGCGGCCGCGAATCGCGCGCGGGTTCGCTGCAGCAGCCGATTCCCCGGATCGATGGCCGCGGCCTCGTCCCAGATTTGCGCCGCGGCCGCGTGTCGGCCGAGCATCCAGAGTATTTCGCCGTAGTGCGCGCCGATGTCCCCGCTCGGCAGATCCGCATAGGCGGCCGCGACGATCGGCAGCGCTTGCGCGGCATGCCCTCGGCGGTAGAGGACCCACGCGAGGCTATCGCGCATGGCCGCATCGTCCGGCGCTACGCGCAGCGCCTGCTCGATCAGGCGTTGCGCCTGCGGCAATTGCTCGTCGTGCTCGGCGAGCATGTACCCATAGGCGTTCATCGCCTCCGGATCGTCGGGGCGCATCGCGAGCAGGACCTGCAGCGTCGCCAGCGCGCGGGCGGTCTCGCCGGCCGAGTCCTGGATCGACGCGAGCGCATAGCGCAGGTCGGGGTCGCTCGGGTATTGGCGCATCGCCTCGTCGAGCAGCGCGTACGCGCGATGCACGTCGCCGCCCCGCGCCGCGATCCGCGCGCGGATCGCGATGATCCGCGGCGCCCGCTGCGGCTCGTCGCGGGTGAACTCGGCGAGCAGCGCATCCGCCGTCGCACCGGCCCCTTTGTTCTGCAGGATCCGCGCGGCGCGCGACATCGCGGGCAGCACGTACTCGCCGTGCCGGACGTGCGCCAGGTCGCGCAGCGCGCGCAACGCGTGCCCGCGCCGCTCGGCGATCAGGCCGAGGAAGTAGTGACTGTCGTCGACGTAATGCCCACCGGCGAGCAATTGCTCGAAACGAACTCGCGCCGACGGGTAGCGCCCCTGCTGGAAATCGAGGAGCGCCAGCAACCGCAGCGCGTCCGGGCCGAACCGCGCATCGCTCGCGAGCATCTGCAATTGCGTGCGTGCGGCGTCGTAGCGCTTCGCCGCGAGCAGCAGCAGACCGTAATCGAAGCGTGTTCCGGGCCGCGGATCCCGCCGCAGCGTCGCGGCCGCCTGCGCGAGCGGGTCGTCGACGTCCCCGGCGAGCACCCGCGCACGCGCGAAGGCCTCGAACAGCGCCCGGTGCTTGCGCGGCGCATCGGCCGCCGGCCCCGGCAACCGCGCGATCGCGTTCCCGAACGCCGCGATCGCGGCCTGGGGATCCCCGGCCTGCAGCGCGGCATAGGCCTGGGTTCGGTAGGCGGCGACGGAGTCGGGAAAATAGGCCGCCAACCGATCGGCGATCTGGCGTGCCACGTACGGATTGTGCGCGGACAGCAAGCGCTCCTCGATGTCCGGGAACGCCTGCTCGACGCCGCCGGCATAATGCGCGATCAGGAAGCGGTAGTTATCCGCCGCGATCGCGACCTGGTACAAGGCGCGAGCCGCCGATGCCGCCGCGAGATGCGCCGCCATCGAGTCCGGGCGCTGGGTGATCCAGTGCAGCGCCGCATCGAGCGTGACGGTCGGTTGCAGCGACGCTTGCGCCACCGCCGTCGCCCGCGGCCACAGGGACGGATCCGCGGTCGCCGCGGACACGTACGTGAGCGCCGCGACCCGGGGTTCGTGCCGCGTGAGCGCAATTTCCGCGACCAACGTGTAGTATTCCGCCGTCGCGCCCGCCGACATCGCCGGCTGGAGCGTCGAATTCGGCGTCGCACGAGCCGCGATCGCCGAGCACAGCGCACAGACCGCGGCAACCGTCAGGATGTTGAATCGGTACACGATCGCACTATAGCGAAATGCGCCCCGCGTCGCCGGTTCCGGCTTGATAGCGAGGCGCGAATTCCCGGAGAATTCCTCCACCAGACCCAGGTTCCCGCCGCGCCCATGTCCTTGAAGATACTCGGGATCAACCACAAGACCGCTCCGGTCGAACTGCGTGAGAAGATGGCCTTCAGCGAGGACCGTCTGATCGGCGCGCTGCGGGCGCTACGCACCGAGACCGGGGCCGCCGAAGCGGTGATCCTCTCGACCTGCAATCGCACGGAGCTCTACTGGGCGGGACCGGTCGGCGGCGATCGCATGACGGCCTGGCTTGCGAGCCATCACGCGCCGAATCTCGATTTCGCGCCGAGTCTGTACTTGCGCGAGGACCGCGATGCCGTCGAACACGCGTTCAGCGTCGCCTCCGGTCTCGATTCGATGGTGCTCGGCGAAGCGCAGATCCTCGGTCAACTGAAGGACGCCTATCGGATCGCCCAGCAAGCGGGCAGCACCGGCCCGCACCTGAACAAGCTGTTCCAGGCCGCCTTCTCGACCGCGAAGCGCGTGCGCACGGAGACGCAGATCGGCGCGAACGCCGTCTCCGTCGCCTCGGCGGCGGTCGCGCTCGCGCGCCGGGTGTATTCGGACCTCGGCTCGCGCCGCGCGCTGCTGATCGGCGCGGGCGAGATGATCGGTTTGACCGCGCGCCACGTCGCGGCGCAAGGCATCCGGCATCTCGTGATCGCGAACCGCAGCCTCGCGCGCGCCCAGGCGCTCGCCGCGGAGGTGCGCGCGTACGCGGTCGGCCTCGATTCGATCGCGAGCGAACTCGAGGAAGCCGACATCGTGATCAGTTGCACCGCGAGCCCGACGCCGCTGCTCACGAAGCGCATGGCGGCCGCGGCGCTGCGCGCGCGCAAGCGCCGGCCGATCTTCATGGCCGATCTGGCGGTACCGCGCGACATCGAGCCGCAGGTCGCCGAACTGGAAGACGTGTACCTGTTCACGATCGACGATCTGCAGCAGCTGGTCGACGAGAACCGTCAGCAGCGCGAAGCCGCCGCCGAGGGCGCGAAACTGCTGATCGCCGAGGAAGCGGCGCGCTTTCTCGCGGACCGGCGCGCGAAGGATGCGGGTCCGGCGATACGCGCGTTGCGCGGCCAGGCCGACGAGATCCGCGCCCACACGGTCGAACACGCGAAGCGCATGCTCGCCTCGGGCCACACGGCGGAGGAGGCGCTCGAGTACCTCGCGAACACGTTGACGAATCGCTTGCTGCACGGACCGACCCAGGCGCTGCGCACCGCGGCGGAATCGGCCGACGCGGAACTCGCCGAAGCGGTCGCGAAACTGTTGACCGAGGAACATCGCCGGTCTTGATATCTCGGGCGGGGACGCTCGGCGGACCGCTATAATCCGCGCATGAAGGATTCGATCCGCCGCAAACTCGAGAAACTCGACGATCGATTCGAAGAGGTCGGCCGACTGCTCGCGGACCCGGCGGTGATCGCCCGGCCGACGCAATTCCGCGAATTGTCGATGGAGTACTCGAAGCTCGCGCCGCTGGTCGAGCGCTTCCGCCAGTGGAGCGCGCTCGCGGGAGACATCGCGGTCGCGCGCGAGCTGTCGATGGACGAGGAACTCGCGGCCCTGACCACTCGCGAGGCGACCGAAGAGCTCGAGCTGCAACGGCTGCTCGTGCCGCGCGACCCGCACGACGAGAGCAACGTCTTCCTCGAGATTCGCGCCGGCACCGGCGGCGACGAGGCCGCGCTGTTCGCGGGCGACTTGTTCCGCATGTACGCCCGCTATGCCGAGGCGAAGGGTTGGGGGATCGAGACCTTGAGCGAGAGCGTCGGCGAGCACGGCGGTTACAAGGAGATCATCAGCCGCGTGATCGGCCGCGGCGCCTTCTCGGCGCTGAAATTCGAGTCCGGCACCCATCGCGTGCAGCGCGTGCCGGCGACCGAGGCGCAGGGCCGGATCCACACCTCGGCGTGCACGGTCGCGATCCTGCCGGAGCTCGCCGCAGTCGAGGCGATCGACCTGAACCCATCGGACCTGCGCATCGACACCTTCCGTGCGAGCGGCGCCGGCGGGCAGCACGTCAACAAGACCGATTCGGCGATCCGCATCACCCATTTGCCGACGGGCATCGTCGTCGAGTGCCAGGACGAGCGTTCGCAGCACAAGAACCGTTCCCGGGCGCTCTCCTTGCTGAAGGCGAAGCTGCTCGCGGCGGAACGCGACCAGCAGGCGATGCAACAGGCGGAGAAGCGCAAGCTCCAGGTCGGCAGCGGCGATCGCTCCGAACGGATCCGCACCTACAATTATCCGCAGGGCCGCGTGACCGACCACCGGATCAACCTGACCCTGTACAAGCTCGACGAGATCATGAACGGCAAGCTCGACGAGTTGATCGACGCGCTGAGCCGCGAACACCAGGCCGAAGAGCTCGCGGCGCAGGTCGAATGAGCGGCGCACCGACGATCGGCGGATGGTTGCGCGCCGGCGCCGCGGCGCTCGAGGGCTGTAGCGACTCGCCGGGCCTCGATGCCCAACTGCTGCTCGCCAAGGTCCTGGGCTCGGATCGGGCGGCGCTCGCCGCGCATCCCGAGCGGCCGGTGGACGCGGCCGCGGCGGCCGCCTTTCGGGCGCTGCTCGACGAACGGCGCGCGGGGGTGCCGGTGGCGTATCTCACCGGCGTGCGCGAATTCTGGTCACTGCCGCTCGCGGTGTCGCGAGCGGTGCTGGTCCCGCGCCCGGAGACCGAGATCCTCGTCGAGATCGCGCTCGAGCGCGTGCCGCCGGACGCGCCGTGCGCCGTGCTCGATCTCGGCACCGGCAGCGGCGCGATCGCGCTCGCGATCGCGAGCGAACGACCGCGGTCGCGGATCACCGCCACCGACGTATCGGCCGAGGCGCTCGCGGTCGCCCGGACGAACGCGGGGTCGCTCGGCATCGATCGCATTCGGTGGCGACGCGGTTCGTGGTTCGAGGCGGTCCCCGGCGAACGCTTCGACTGGATCGTGTCGAATCCGCCGTACGTCGCCGCGGCGGATCCCGCGCTCCTCGCGCTCGGCGCGGAGCCGCGCGAGGCGTTGACGCCGGGGAGCAGCGGCCTCGAGGCGATCGAACGGATCGTCGAGGACGCCCCACGCCATCTGCGCGCGGCCGGGGGGCTCGCGGTGGAACATGGCGCCGACCAGGGCGCCGCGGTCGCGACCCTGTTCGCCGCGCGCGGATTCGCGGACGTGCGCTGCGTCCGCGACCACGCCGGGTTGCCGCGGGTGACCCTGGGACTGATTTCCGACATTCACCGAGGATGAAACCATGATCCGATTCGAGACGACGCAGGGCGGGTTCACCGTGGAACTGTTCGAAGGCGAGGCGCCCTTGAGCGCCGCGAACTTCCTGCGCTACGTGCAGGAAGGATTCTTCGACGGCACGATCTTTCACCGGGTGATCCCGGGATTCATGATCCAGGGCGGCGGCTTCAACGAGGACATGCGACAGAAGCGCACGCACGAGCCGATCAAGAACGAGGCCGACAACGGCTTGAAGAACCTGCGCGGCACCCTGTCGATGGCCCGCACCAACGACCTCCACAGCGCGACCTCGCAGTTCTTCGTGAATCTCGTGGACAACGCGTTCCTCGACCATCAAAAGGGCAACTTCGGCTACGCGGTCTTCGGGCGGGTCACCGACGGAATGGACGTGATCGACGCGATTGCGGGCGTCGAGACCGGGCGCCGCGGCGGACACGACGACGTTCCGGTGAGCGCGGTGGTGATCACGAGCGCTCGCGTCGTCGCCGCCTGAAGCCACGCCGGCCCGCCGGACGCTGACTGCGAGCTTCGCGCGTGCGACCCGATCCACGGCCGCGTCGCGCCGCCGTGCGCATCGCATGGCGGTGCGCGATCGCGTGGATCGCGCTGTCGGCGTTGCTGGTCGTGCCGCTGCGCTGGCTCGATCCGCCGCTCGACGCGTTCATGATCGAGGCGCGGATCGCCGCGTGGCGGCGCGACGATCGGCACTACGTGTTCCGGCACCGCTGGGTGGCGCTGCGCCGGATCTCGCCGCAGCTGCCGCTCGCGGCGATCGCCGCCGAGGATCAGAAATTCCCGTTTCATCACGGCTTCGATTTTTCCGCGATGAAGGCCGCGTACGAACACGATCGCGACAGCCCGCACCTGCGCGGCGGCAGCACGATCTCGCAGCAGGTCGCGAAGAACTTGTTCCTCTGGGGCGGCCGCAACTATCTGCGCAAGGCGATCGAGGCGTATTTCACCGTGTGGATCGAGGCGTGCTGGCCGAAGCGCCGCATCCTCGAGGTGTACCTGAACGTCGCCGAGTTCGGCCGGGGAACCTACGGCGCGGAAGCGGCGTCCCGCCTGTTCTTTCACGAGCCCGCGGCTCGGCTGACCGCGGCCCAGGCCGCGCTGCTCGCCGCCGTGTTGCCGGAACCGGATCGCGACCACGTCGCCGCGCCCTCACGTTATGTCGAGCGGCGCCGCGCGTGGATCCTCGAGCAGATGCGCGATCTCGGGGGCCCGCCGTTCCTCCGGGTGCTCCACGCCTATCCGGATCGGCGCCTGTGACGGTGATTTCGCCTGTGACGGCGTTCACAGTGCGCGCATCGAGGATGACAGTCGCTTCATTCCCGGTCATCCGCGGATCGATTGCGCCGTTATGCACCTCCGAACGGTGCGCAACCGGCGACGGTCGCACCGCCGAGATCCAGGACCCCACACTGTGCTGAAGGAGAAACGAATGAACGTCCGATCGACCCCGACTCTGGTCTGCATGCTCGCCGTCGCGGCCTTCGCCGCCGGGCTATCGAGCGCGCGGGCGGACACCCCATGGCAGCAAGCCCATCCCTGGCGGGAGCAGGTGAACAATCGCCTGCAGCGCCAGAACGCGCGGATTCACCAGCAGGTCGCCGAAGGCGAGTTGACGCGAGCCCAGGCGCATCGCCTTCACGTCCAGGATCGCAGCGTGCGCCTGCAGGAGCGGCGGATGGCCGCGCGGGACGGCGGCCGCATCACGCGGCGTGATCGGCGGATCCTCAACCGACGCGAAAATCGGATCAACCGACGCATCGGTCATTGAGATCCATCGCGCCGGCGGGGCGCTCGAGCGCTCGCGCCGGCGCGTTCCGCGACCGCGGCGACCCGGTCCTCCGGCAGCGCCGCCGGCATCAGCGCGAACGCCGCGAGGCTGATCAATCCCGACGCGCTGAGGTAGAGACCGACCGCCGCCAGGCCGTACCGGGTCGCGAGCCAGGTCGCCGCGTAGGGCGTGAGCGATGCGCCGACGATGCCCGCAAGGTTGAAGGTGATCGACACGCCGGTGTAGCGCACCGGTGTCGGAAAGACTTCGGCGAGCGCGGTGCCGATCGGTCCGTAGCTGAATCCCATCAGCGCCAAGCCGATCGACATCGCGAGCAAGGCGCCGCGCGGACCGGCGGCGAACATCGGCGCGAACGCGATCCCGAACGCGACCACACCGAGCGTCGCGACGATGATCACCCAGCGGCTGCTGCGAACGGCCGCGAGCCGCGCCGACAGCGGGATGCACAACCCGAACACCAGGATCCCGATCATTTGTAGGCCGAGGAACTGCGATTTCGGGTAATGCAGCCGACTGGTGCCCCAACTGAGCGCGAACACGATCATCAGATAGAACACGACGAACGTCGAGGTCGCCGCGAAGGTGCCGACGATCACCGCGCGCGCGTGGCGGGCGAACACCGACCACATCGGGACTTTGACGCGCTCGCCCTGTTCGACCGCCCGCCGGAACGCCGCGGTCTCCGTGAGCCGCAGGCGCACGTACAGGCCGACGAACACCAGGATCGCGCTGAGCAGGAACGGCACCCGCCAACCCCACGCGAGGAACGCGCGATCCCCGAGCACATGGGTGAGCGCGAGGAACACCAAGGTGGAGCAGAGGAACCCGATCGGCGCGCCGAGCTGCGGGAACATTCCGTACCACGCCCGCCGACCGGGCGGCGCGTTCTCGATCGCGAGCAGCACCGCCCCGCCCCACTCGCCGCCGAGCCCGATGCCTTGCCCGAGACGGCAGAGCGCGAGACCGAGCGGCGCGAGCACGCCGATCGACGCGTAGGTCGGCAGCAAGCCGATCGCCACGGTCGACACGCCCATCGTCAGCAGCGCCGCGACCAGCGTCGCCTTTCGCCCGATCCGGTCCCCGAAGTGCCCGAACAGCGCCGAGCCGATGGGCCGCGCGAAGAACGCGAGCGCGAACGTCGCGAGCGACTCGAGCGTCGCGGAGGTGGGATCGCTCGCCGGAAAGAACAGCGCGGGGAACACGAGCACCGCGGCCGTCGCGTAGATGTAGAAATCGAAGAACTCGATCGTCGTGCCGGCGAGGCTCGCGACGAGCACGCGCACGGCCGAGTTGACCGCCGGCGATTCGCTCCCCCTGTCGTTCATGGCGTCGTCATCCCCCCAGCCGCTCGATCGTCTCGCGCCACAGCGCCTCGGACGCCGCGGCGAGCACGCGACCGTCCGACTCGAGGCCGAGCGGGCGGCCGCGCCAGTCGCTGATGCGGCCGCCCGCACCCTCGATGACCGGGACCAAGGCCATGAAGTCGTGCGGCTTGAGGCGCGACTCGATCACCAGGTCGCAATGTCCGGACGCCAGCAGGCCGTAGAGATAGCAATCGCCGCCGAAGCGACGCAACGCGCACCGCGCGGCGACCCGCTCGTAGCGGACGCGATCCTCCGCATCGAACAGCTCCGCGGACGTGGTGTAGATCACCGCCCGTTCGAGCGAGCGGCAGGCGCTCGCCGCGGCCGGCTCCCCGTTGAATCGCGTCACATGCCCCACGGCGCCGATCCAGCGCTCGGCGAGGATCGGCGCTTCGATCACGCCGAGCACCGGCCGCCCGGCGCGCAGCAACGCGACCAGGGAGCCGAACAGCGGAAAGCCCGTGACGAAGCTCTTCGTGCCGTCGATCGGATCGAGGACCCAGGTGAACTCGCGGTCGTGCCCGCCTTCGGCGCCGTATTCCTCGCCGCGAATCGCGTGCGTCGGGAACGCCGCGCGGATCATGCGCCGCATCTCGGTCTCGATCTCGCGATCGACCGCGGTGACCGGGCTACCGTCCGCCTTGAGGTCCACCGCGAGCGGGGTTCGGAACGCCGCTCGCGCGAGTCGACGCGCGGCGTCGGCGAGCCGGGTCGCCAGCTCCAGCGTCGCCGCGAATTCCGCTGGCTCGGTGGGATCCATGCGGGTTCAGTGCACCGAGCCGCCGCCGACGCTCGTTCCGCGGAATACCTCGGCGACGTCGACCGCGTCGAAGCGATAGGCGCGATTGCAGAAGTCGCAGCGCACCTCCACCTCGCCGCGCTCCGCGAGCACGGCACGGGTCTCCTCCTCGCCGAGCGCATGCAGCATGTTGGCGACGCGCTCGCGCGAGCAGCGGCACCGGAAATAGACCGGCGCGGCGTCGAACAGCCGCAGGTCGTCCTCGTGGAACAGGCGCCGCAGGATCTCCCGATCGGCGAGCGAGCGCATCTCCTGGTGGGTCAAGGTGTCGCCGAGCAACTGCACGCGGCGCCACGCATCCTCGAGGTCGGCTTCCTCGCGGCCCTCGGCGGTCGACGACCCGGGCAATTTCTGCAACAGCAGCCCCGCAGCACCGCTTTCGTCGGCGAACAGCCACAATCGCGTCGGCAGCTGCTCGGAGTTCTCGAAGTAGTGCTGCAGACTGTCCGCGAGCCGCGCACCGTCGATCGTCACCACACCCTGGTAACGCCGACTCTTGTCCTCGCTCTCCAGCGTGACCGTCAACTGGCCGTTGCCCACGAGTTCGTCCAGCCGTTGCGCGGCGCCCGCGGCCCCGCATCGCGCGAGTCCGCGCACGCCGAGGCCGCTGGTGCACTGCGTGAGCAGCAGGGACAGCGGGCCGTCGCCCTGCAACTGCAACGACAACACCCCGTCGAACTTGATCGTGCCGGCGAGCAGCAGGGTCGCGGCGACCGCCTCGCCGAGCACGTCGCGCACCGGGCCCGGATAATCGCGATGCTCGATCAACGCACGCCACGCGGCATCGACGCGCACCAGGTGTCCGCGGATCGGGTATCGCTCGAACAGGAAGCGGCGCAGTCCGTCGCGGTCGTGCATCGTGGCTAGCCGCCGCCGAGCTTCGCCTTCAGCAAGTCGTTGAGCTGTGCGGGATTCGCTTTGCCAGCGGTCGCCTTCATCACCTGGCCGACGAAGAAGCCGAACAGTTTGTCCTTGCCGGCGCGGTAGTCGGCGAGCTGCTTCGGGTTGGCGGCGATGACCTCGTCGATCGCCTTCGCGATCGCGCCGACGTCGGTGATCTGGCGCAGACCCTTCGCGGCGATGATCGCGTCCGCGTCGCGGCCTTCCGACCACATCGCCTCGAACACCTCTTTCGCGATCTTGCCGGAGATCGTGCCGTCGACGATGCGCTCCAGCAATCCGCCGAGCGCCTGCGGGCCGACACGCGCCGCGTCGATCTCCAGGTTCTCCCGATTCAGGGCCGAGGACAGCTCGCCCATGACCCAGTTCGCCGCGAGCTTCGCGTGCGCCGCCCCGGCGTGCGCGACCACCGCCTCGAAATAGGCGCCGGTCTCGCGGCTCGCCGACAGCACGCCGGCGTCGTAGCGCGACAACTGGTAGTCCGTCACGAAGCGTGCGGCTTTCTGATCCGGCAGCTCCGGCAAGCTCGCGCGCACCGATTCGATGAACGCGCGATCGACCGCGAGCGGCAGCAGGTCCGGGTCGGGGAAGTACCGGTAGTCGTTCGCCTCTTCCTTCGAGCGCATCGAGCGGGTCTCGTCCCGATCCGAGTCGTAGAGCCGGGTCTCCTGGACCACGGTCCCGCCGCTGTCGATGAGCTCGATCTGCCGGGCGACCTCGTATTGGATCGCTTTCTCGACGAAGCGGAAAGAGTTGAGGTTCTTGATCTCCGCGCGCGTGCCGAATTTCTGCGCGCCCCGCGGCCTCACCGAGACGTTCGCGTCGCAGCGGAACGACCCCTCCTGCATGTTGCCGTCGCAGATCTCGAGGTAGCGCACGAGCGTGTGCAACTTCTTCATGTACGCGACCGCTTCCTTCGCGGAGCGCATGTCGGGTTCCGAGACGATCTCGAGCAGCGGCGTGCCCGCCCGGTTCAGGTCGATCCCGGTCGCGTTCGCGAGGCCCTCGTGCAGCGACTTGCCCGCATCCTCCTCCAGGTGCGCGCGGGTGATCCCGATGCGTTTGCTCGTGCCGTCCTCGAGCACGATCTCGATCGCGCCGCGCCCGACGATCGGCTGCTCGTATTGACTGATCTGGTAGCCCTTCGGCAGATCCGGGTAGAAGTAGTTCTTGCGCGCGAAGATCGACCGCTCGGCGATCTGCGCGCCGATCGCGAGCCCGAACTTCACCGCCATGCGCACCGCCTCCGCGTTCAGCACCGGCAACACGCCGGGGTACGCGAGGTCGACCAGGCACGCCTGGGTGTTCGGCGGCGCGCCGTACGCGGTCGCGGCCCCCGAGAAGATCTTCGACCGGGTCGCGAGCTGCGCGTGGATCTCGAGCCCGATGACGACTTCCCAATCCTTCATCATGCGTATCCCGGCGCGGTGCGAGCGTGCCAATCGGTCGCGAGTTGATAGCGATGCACGGCGTTCAGCAGCCGGCCTTCGGCGAAGTGCGGGCCGATCAGCTGCACGCCCATCGGCAGGCCGTCGACGAAGCCGCACGGCGCCGAGATCGCCGGCAAGCCCGCGAGATTCGCGCCGATCGTGTAGATGTCGTTCAGGTACATCGTCACCGGATCGTCGATCTTGGCGCCGATCCCGAACGCCGGCGTCGGCGTGGTCGGTCCGATCAGCAGATCGACCCGCTGGAACGCGGTGCAAAACTCGTCGGCGATCAGCTGGCGCACTTTCTGCGCCTTCAGGTAGTACGCGTCGAAGTACCCCGCCGACAGCACGTAGGTGCCCGTCATGATCCGGCGCTTGACCTCGGCGCCGAAGCCCTCGCCGCGCGAGCGCTCGTACAGGTCGCGCAGGTCCCGCGGGTCGGCGCATCGATAGCCGAAGCGCACGCCGTCGAAGCGCGACAGGTTCGACGAGCATTCGGCGGGCGCCACCACGTAATAGGTCGGGACCGACAGCGGCAGGCTGGGCAGGCTGACGGTCGTCGTCTCCGCGCCGAGCGACCGGAATACGTCCAGCGCGCCCGCGATCAGCGCGGCGTTGCGCGGTTCGAGCGCCTCCGCGAACTCCTGCACCAGCCCGATCCGCACGCCCGTGAGCGGCGCGTCGAGCGTCGCGGCGTAGTCGGGGACCGGCGCATCGACGCTGGTCGAGTCCCGCGGATCGAATCCGGCGATCGCCCCGAGGGCGGCCGCGGCGTCCGCCGCGGAGCGCGCGAACACGCCCGCCTGGTCGAGACTGGACGCGAACGCGATCATCCCGTACCGGGAAACGCGCCCGTAGGTCGGCTTGATCCCGGTGACGCCGCTCAAGGCCGCCGGTTGGCGGATCGATCCGCCGGTATCGGTCCCGGTCGAGAACGGTGCGAGCCGCGCGGCGACCGCGGCGGCCGATCCGCCCGAGGACCCGCCGGGGACCTTGCCGAGGTCCCAGGGATTGCGCACGGGACCGTAGTAGCTCGTCTCGTTCGACGAGCCCATCGCGAACTCGTCCATGTTCGCCTTGCCGAGCATCACGGCGCCCGCCGCCTTCAGCCGCGCGACCACGGTCGCGTCGTACGGGGCGATGAAGTTGTCCAGCATCCGCGACCCGCAGCTGGTGCGAACCCCATCGGTGCAGAAAATATCCTTGTGGATGAGCGGGATGCCGAGCAGCGGCCCCCGTTCGCCGGCGGCGCGTCGGCGATCGGCGACAGCCGCGTCGCCGAGCGCTCGATCGGCGGTGACCGTGATCAGCGCGTTCAGGGCGCCGTTGAGCGCGCTGATCCGCTCGAGAAAATGGCCGGTGAGCTCCACGCTCGAGATTTCGCGGCGCTCGAGCGCGGTGACGAGTTCCGCGATCGACCGGGCGTGCCAGCTCATTCGATCACCTTCGGCACGAGGTACAGGCCGGCCTGGACGGCGGCGGCATTGCGCTGGTATTTCTCGTGGTCGTCGGTTTCGGTGATATCGTCTGCGCGCAGCCGCTGCGTGAGGCCTTCCAAGGGATGCGCCATCGGCGTGACCCCGTCGGTCTGGGCACGAGCGAGCTGATCGACGAATTCGACGATTTTCGACAGGTTGGATGCGTAGACCGGCTTTTCCTGGTCGTCGATGCCCAGGCGCGCGAGATTCGCGATTTTTTCGACGTCTCGACTCGTGAGGCTCATCGGATGGGACCTTCAGGTGGGCCGCGAACACTCGAAAAATATGGGATCGGGAATCATACACGTCGCCTTGCTGAAAGTCGTCTCGGTTGTTAAATTACCCTAACTTTTTTCACCCCTCCTTTTTTCGGCTATCTCCAGTATGTTCAAACGTCTCAGGGGTTATTTTTCCAATGACCTCTCCATCGATCTCGGCACCGCGAACACGCTGATCTACGTCCGCGAGCGCGGGATCGTGCTGAACGAACCCTCGGTCGTCGCGGTCCAGGACGAACCCACGCGCGGTGGCAAAGTCATCGTCGCGGTCGGCGTCGACGCGAAAAACATGCTCGGCCGCACGCCGGGCCACATCACCGCCGTCCGGCCGATGAAGGACGGCGTGATCGCGGACTTCACCTACACCGAGAAGATGCTGCAGTACTTCATCAAGAA
The DNA here is from genome assembly GCA_021785405.1 of Pseudomonadota bacterium. Taxonomy (GTDB): domain Bacteria; phylum Pseudomonadota; class Gammaproteobacteria; order Steroidobacterales; family Steroidobacteraceae; genus Bog-1198. Next base: position 18,886 of record JAJYFF010000003.1, read on the forward strand.
GGTGCACGGGAACCGCTTCTTGAGTCCGAGCCCGCGCGTGCTGGTATGCGTGCCGTTCGGGTCGACCCAGGTCGAACGGCGCGCGATCAAGGAATCCGCCGAAGGTGCCGGCGCCCGCAGCGTCGACATCGTGCCGGAACCGATGGCGGCCGCGGTCGGCGCGGGCCTGCCCGTCCAGGAAGCCCGGGGCTCGATGGTGCTCGACATCGGCGGCGGCACGTCCGAGGTCGCCGTGATCTCGCTGAACGGCATCGTCTATGCGTCGAGCGTGCGCATCGGGGGCGACAAGTTCGACGAGGCGATCACCAACTACGTGCGTCGCAACTACGGGATCCTGATCGGTGAGGCGACCGCGGAGCGCATCAAGCTCGAGATCGGCTCGGCCTACCCGGGCCAACAGGTCCGCGAGATCTCGGTCAAGGGGCGCAACCTCTCCGAGGGCGTCCCGCGCAGCTTCACCTTGAATTCGAACGAGATCCTCGAGGCCCTGCAGGAGCCCTTGCAAGGGATCGTCGGCGCGGTCAAGCAAGCGCTCGAACAAACGCCACCCGAGCTCGGCGCCGACGTCGCGGAACGCGGCATCGTGCTCACCGGCGGCGGCGCGCTCTTGCGCGACGTCGACAAGCTGCTGATGGAGGAGACCGGCCTGCCGGTCGTCGTCGCCGACGATCCACTGACCTGCGTCGCCCGCGGCGGCGGCCGCATCCTCGAGTTGACCGAGCAGCACGGCCCCGGGATCTTTGGTCTGGAGTGATGTCAGCGACTGGGGAGTGCGCCCGTGGTCGCGTTTCGTAGTCACGAATCCGCTGGTCGCAGCTCCGGACTGCTGCTGCGCAGCGTGCTGTACGCGCTGCTCGCGCTCGGCCTGATCGTCCTCGACAAGCGCTACGACCAACTGGGCAAGATCCGCCGCGCCCTTTCGGTCGTCGCGTATCCGCTCGAGCTCGGGGTCGCGAGCCCGTTCCGCGGCTGGGCCTGGTTGCGCCAGAGCATCACGACCCGCGATACGCTGCGCGCCGAGAACGCGCGCCTGCGCGCGAAACTGCTCGACGAGCGCTTCCGCCTGCAGCGCTATGCGGCGCTGCAGGCCGAGAACGCCGAACTGCGCGGCTTGCGGACGAGCACCGCCGGTGTCGGCGCCCGTCCCCTCGTCGCCGACATCATGGACGTCGACATCGACGCCTTTCGCGAGCGGGTGCTCGTCGACAAGGGCGCGGCGGAAGGCGTTCGCGTCGGTCAAGCGGTGCTCGACGCCCATGGCGTCTTCGGGCAGGTCGAGAGCGTCGGCGAACGGACCTGCGACGTGCTCATGCTGAGCGACGCCACCAGCGCGATCCCGGTGATGATCAACCGCACCGGACTGCGGACGATCGCGGTCGGTACCGGCGATCTCGGTCGCCTGAAGCTCCCGTACCTGCCGACGACCGCGGACGTGGCCAAAGGCGACCTGCTCGTGACCTCGGGACTCGGTGGCGTCTACCCGGAAGGCTATCCCGTCGGCACCGTCGTCGACGTGAAGATCGACACCGTCCGTTCGCTCGCCGACGTCGACGTGCGCACCGCGGCGAAGCTCGACAGCTCCCGCGAATTGCTGATCCTGCGAGCGACGCCACGCCCGCCGGCGCCGACCGCGACCGCGACCGCGCCCGCGGCCGGCGCGTCATCGCCGCGGCCGGCCAAGCCGGCGAAACACCGATGAATCGCGACCGCCCGGTCCGGCGTATGCCGATGCTGCTGTCGGCGCTGGTCGCGCTCACCCTCGCGATCGTGCCGTTGCCCGACGTGATCGATCCGCTGCGGCCGGACTTCCTGGTGCTCGTGGTGTACTACTGGTCGATCGAGGCGCCGAGCGCCGGCGGCCTGACCCTGGCGTTCGCGGCGGGTCTCGCGATCGACGTCGCCCGCGGCGTCGTCCTCGGTGAACACGCGCTCGCGCTCACGCTGACCGCGGCCTGGGCGATGCACCTGCGATTGCGGATCCGGGTGTTCTCGATCCCCAAACAGGCCTTGACGATCTTCGGACTGCTCGCGATCTACCAATTCATCCTGTTCTGGGTCGACGGGGCGACCGGCTACCCGGTCACCGACTGGTCCCGCTGGCTCGAGCCGTTCGTCGGTGCGGCGATCTGGCCGTTGATCGTCGCGACCCTGCGTCGCCTGCATGAGCGCTGAGCGCGCCGGAGGCGTCTAGGTGATCCGGCGGGTGCGCATCAAGGATCACTGGGGCGAAAGGCGGGTATTCACGATCCGCAGCATCGTCGCGGGCGTGCTCGTCGCGGTGCTGCTATTGACCATCGCCGCGCGGCTGTTCTACCTGCAGGTCGTCCGCTATGCCTACTACTCGGAGCTCTCGCAAGGCAATCGGGTCAGGGTCGAGCCGATCCCGCCGGCCCGCGGCCTGATTCTCGACCGCCACGGCGTGATCCTCGCGGACAACATGCCCGCCTATCAACTCGAGGTGGAGCGCGATCAAGTCGGTTCCCTGAAGCAGCTGCGCGCGAGCCTCGCGCGGCTCGCGCAACTCGGCCTGCTGGACCCGGGAGACCTGCCGCGAATCGAGCAGACCATCCTGTCGCACCGCCCGTACGAGAGCGTCCCGATCAAGCTCGCGCTCACCGACCAGGAAATGGCGGTCTTCGCGTTGCATCGCTTCGAATTCAACGGCATCGACGTGCACACGCGCCTGTCGCGCAACTACCCGTTCGGGCCGCTCACCGCGCAGGCGATCGGCTACGTCGGCGCGATCGGCCCGCGCGACCTCGCGCACATCGATCCGGCGCTCTATGCGGGCACGACCCTGATCGGGAAGCTCGGCATCGAGCGGACCTATGAAAGCACGCTGCACGGCAAACCCGGCTTTCGCGAGGTGCTGGTCAACGCCGCCGGCCGCCCGGTCACCCGGGAGGGACCGTACCGGCCGAAGTTGCGCACGACGCTCCCGGTCGCCGGGACCACGCTGGTCCTCAGCCTCGACATGCGCGTGCAGCGCGCCGCCCAGGAAGCGCTGCAAGGCTTGCGCGGCGCGGTCGTCGCGATCGACCCGCGCAATGGCGACGTGATCGCGCTCGCGAGCTCGCCGTCGTTCGATCCAAACGAGTTCGCGCGCGGCCTCACGTTCAAGGAGTATCGCGCGCTGCTCGCCGACCCGGACAAACCGATGCTGAACAGGGCGTTGCAAGGCGCGTACCCGCCGGGTTCGACCGCGAAACCCTACTACGCGCTCGCCGCGCTGCATTATGGGGTGATGGCGCCGGACGATCACATCTTCTGCCCCGGGTATTTCCACCTGCCGGGCAGTTCCCATCTCTATCATTGCTGGAAGCACGGCGGGCACGGCGAGATCTCGATGCGCCGGGCGATCGCGCAGTCCTGCGACGTGTACTTCTATAACGTCGCGAACCGCCTCGGCATCGACCGCATGCACCACTTCTTGAGCGAATTCGGCTTCGGCAAGCCGACCGGCATCGACATTCCGGGCGAGATGTCCGGACTGATGCCCTCGCCGGAATGGAAACGCCACGCGTTCAAGAATCCGGCGGATCAGGTCTGGTTTCCGGGCGAGACGCTGATCGTCGGCATCGGCCAAGGGTACATGCTCGCGACGCCGCTGCAGCTTGCCCATGCGGTCGCGACGATCGCCGCGCGCGGCCACTCGTTCGTCCCGCGACTCGTGATCGGCATCCGCCCGCCCGGCGCGAAGCGGATGATCCGGTTGCCGCCGATCCCGGGGCCGACCGTGCGCGGGGTCACGCCCGCGCAGTGGGAGGTCGTCGACGAGGGGATGGAGGACGCGACCAAGCCCGGCGGCACGGCCTGGCGAGTCGGTTTGAACGCGCCCTATCAGATGGCGGCGAAAACCGGGACGGCCCAGGTCTTCTCGCTGCGGAAGAACGAGAGATACAACGAGAAGACGATCAACGCGGACCTGCGCGACAACGCACTGTTCATTTCGTTCGCGCCGGCGGATGATCCGAAATTGGCGGTCGCGGTCATGGTCGAGAACGCGACCGGCGAAGGCGGCCAGGTCGCGGCGCCGATCGCGCGCAAGGTGTTCGACGCCTACCTGCTGCCGCCGACCAGCGCATCGCCGGGCGCCGCGTCGCCGACGACCGCGCCAGCGACGACCGCGCCAGCGACGACCGCGCCACCGACCGCCGCGCCACCGACCGCCGCGCCGCCGGCCGCGACGGGCCGCCGACCGGCGCGGCCGCTCGCTCGCACGAACCCGGTGCGCCGCGGGCACCCAACGGACCACGGGGTGACCGAGACGCCATGATCCTCGATGAATTCTCTGCCTCGAGGACGCGACGCACGCTGAGCGCGGGAACGCGCGCATTGCGCGCGTTGCGGCTCGACGGCCCCCTGACGGGGGTGCTCGCGCTGATCTTGTGCATCGGTGTGCTCGTGGTCTACAGCGCGTCGGGCCAGAACGTACGGATGGTGGAACGCCAACTCGGCAACATCGTGGTCGCGGTCGCCGCGTTGGTGCTGCTCGCGCGCTTCTCGACCCCCCAGTACTTGCGCCTGTTCGCGCCGCTCGCCTACGCGCTCGGTGTGCTGCTGCTGATCGTCGTCGACGTGACCGGCCACGTCGGCAAGGGCGCGCAACGCTGGCTCGACCTCGGATTCATGCGCTTCCAGCCGTCGGAGATCATGAAACTCGCGGTCCCGATGATCTGCGCGTGGTACATGCACGAGCGGCCGCTCCCGCCCTCGTTCAAGGACCTCGTGGTGATGGCGGTGCTCATCGCGATCCCGACGGCGCTCGTCGTCGCACAGCCGGACCTCGGCACCGCGCTGTTGATCGCCGCGTCGGGACTGATCGTGATGCTGCTCGCGGGCCTGCCGGTGTCGATCATCCTGCTGTCGATACCGGTGCTCGCGCTCGCGGCGTGGGGCGGCTGGCATTTCGTCCATGCATACCAGCGCGAGCGGATCCTCACGTTCCTGAACCCCGAGAGCGACCGGCTGGGCGCCGGCTATCACATCATCCAGTCGCAGATCGCGATCGGCTCGGGCGGCGTCTTCGGCAAGGGCTACATGCACGGCAGTCAGTCCCAGCTCGACTTCCTGCCCGAGAGTTCGACCGACTTCATCTTCTCGGTGATCGGCGAGGAGTTCGGGCTGCTCGGGCAGCTGCTGCTCCTGGGCCTGTATGCATTCGTGATCGGCCGGTCGCTGTACCTGGCGTTGCAGGGCCAGGACACGTTCGCGCGGCTCACCGGCGGCGCGATCGCGCTCAGCTTCTTCGTCTACGTCTTCGTGAATGCCGGCATGGTCAGCGGAATCGTGCCGGTCGTCGGCGTGCCGCTGCCCTTGGTGAGCTACGGCGGAACGTCGATGGTGACAATCCTGGCCGGTTTCGGCATCCTGATGTCGCTGCACTCGCATCGCAAGCTGGTCGGATCCTGAACGTTGCGCTACGGGCACCGCCTCTGCCTCTCGCTGATCGCCGCCGGATCGTTTCTCGCGGCGGCGAGCGGCGCCTCGGCCCTCGACACGCGCAGCCCGGAGGTCGCGGGATTCATCGACCAGATGGTCGCACGCGACGCCTACGACCCACGGACGCTGCGCCGGATCCTCGGCGCGGCGCGACTCGAACCTGCGATCGTCGCCGCGATGGAACGACCGGCCGAGCAGGTGCTGCCGTGGTACCGCTACCGGCCGATCTTCGTGAACGAACGACGGATCCAGGAAGGCGTGGACTTCTGGATCGCCCATCGCCGCGAGCTGCGACGCGCCAGCGAGCGCACCGGGGTCGCCCCGCAATACCTGGTCGCGATCCTCGGGGTCGAAACCTATTACGGCCGGCTGACGGGCGGCTACCGGGTGATCGACGCGCTCGCGACGCTCTCGTTCGACTATCCACCGCGCGCGGCGTTCTTCCGCGGACAACTCGAGCAATTCCTGCTGCTCGCGCGCGACCACGCATTCGACCCGCTCACGGTCAAGGGCTCCTACGCGGGGGCGATGGGCGCGCCGCAGTTCATGCCCTCGGCCTACCGCCGCTTCGGCGTCGATGCGACCGTCGACGGCCGCGTCGACCTGTGGTCCGATTGGCCGGACGTGTTCGACAGCATCGGCTACTACCTCCGGGAGAACGGTTGGGTCGACGGGGGCCCGGTGCTGCGCGATGCGGTCCTCGGCGCAGCCGCCACGGCGACGGCGCCGACGACCCTGCTCGGTCCGCCGACGACCGTCGGCGCCTTGCAAGCGGCCGGGGTCCGCATCGTCGATGCGCCGGGACCTGACAGCCGGGCCTGGCTCGTCCCCGCGCAACAACCGCAGGGCCTGCAATGGCGCATCGGGTTCGAGAACTTCCACGCGATCACGCGCTATAACCGCAGCCCGCTCTATGCGATGGCGGTGCACGATCTCGCGGTCGCGTTGCGGCAGCGGGTCCCGGCGACGCCGCTCGCGCTCGGACGGACGCGATGATCGCGCGGCGCGACCATGGGCTGCGGCTGCGGACCGGCCTGGCGATCGCGACCGCAATCCTGCTCGCCGCTTGTCAAGGGGTCGCGCCCGAACGCCCCGCGCCGCCCCCGAGCCGCATCGTGCCGCCGTTGCCGCCGAGCGACGTGCTGTCGATCCCGAATGCCGTGCCGCGGGTCGAACCGCGGTCGGCCTATGGCAACCCGCCGTTCTACGACGTCTTCGGGAAACGCTATTTCGTGCGTCAGCATTGCCGCGGCTACGACAAGCGCGGCGTCGCCTCGTGGTACGGACCGGGGTTCTACGAGGATCAAACCTCGACTCACGAGCCCTACGACATGTACGCGATGACCGCGGCGCACCGCACGCTGCCGCTCCCCTGCTTCGTGCGAGTGACGAACCTGCAGAACGGCCGCAGCGTGATCGTGCGAGTGAACGACCGCGGACCGTTCGTGAAGAACCGCATCATCGACCTGTCGTACACCGCCGCCGCGAAGCTCGGGATGCTGCGCACCGGCACGGCGATGGTCGACGTGCAATCGCTCGATCCGCGCGCGCCGGTCACGTCGGCGCCGACGGTCCTCGCATCGGCGCCATCGGGCGCCGCCCCGTCCCCCCCGACCCTGTACATCCAAACCGGCGCGTTCGCGGATCCGGCGAACGCCGAACGACTGCTCGCGAAACTGCGCGACAACGGCTATCCGGACGCGTTCGTGCGCGATGCGACGGTCGGCGGCCGGCGCCTGTACCGGGTCCGGATCGGACCGGTCCACAGCGTCGACGACTACGACCGGATCGTCGACGGACTCGAACGGATCGGCGTGAGCGGCGCACGCCTCGCACCGAATTGATGGCGCACGTGGAACTAACGCAGGCCACGGAGCGTCGTTACACTACCAGGACGTCCATGCGCCCATCACCGAGGTAATCGAAGACCATGTATCGCTCCATCGTGGCCCTGTGCGCATTGCTCGGCCTCGCGGCCGGTCCCTGCCTCGCCGACATTCCCATCCCGAACCCGCCGAACATCGACGCGACGGCCTACATCCTCGTCGACTACCACACCGGCAAGGTGCTCGCGGCGAAGAACGCGATGGAAGAGCTGCCGATGGCGAGTCTCACGAAGTTGATGACGACGTACATCGTGTTCGAGGAGTTGGCGTCCGGCAAGCTCAAGCTCGACGATCCGGTCACGATCAGCGAGCACGCGTGGCGGCAAGGCGGCTCGAGGACCTTCGTGCAGGTCGGCACCCAGGTCCCGGTTCGCTCGCTGGTCCTGGGCATGGTCGTCCAGTCCGGCAACGATGCGACGGTGGCGCTCGCCGAACGCATCGCAGGGACCGAAGACGCGTTCGTGCAGATGATGAACGCGACCGCGCAGCGGCTCGGCCTGACCCACACCCACTACGTCGACGCGACCGGGTTGCCGCAGCCGGGTCATTACACCACGGCGCGCGATCTGGCACTGCTCACGGCGGCCTTGATCCGCGACTTCCCCCAGTACTATCACTATTTCTCGGTGAAGCAGTTCGAGTACAACCACATCCTGCAACAGAACCGCAACGGCCTGCTGAACACCGATCCCGGCGTGGACGGGCTGAAGACCGGTCACACCGACGCCGCCGGGTACTGCCTGGTCGCTTCGCAGCACCGTCACGGGATGCGCTTGATCTCGGTCGTGCTCGGCGGCCAGACCTTCACGGGCCGGGAGAGCTCGAGCGCCGCGCTGCTGAACTACGGCTTCTCGTTCTACGATACGAGGCTCGTCGCGAAGGCGCGCGCGCCGCTGGCGACCGCGACCGTGTGGAAGGCGCAGAACCCGTCCGTCCCGGTCGGGATCGACCGGGATCTGTACGTGACGATCCCGCGCGACGACGACAATGCGCTCAAGACCTCGGTGCAGCTCGCGCCGCAACTGATGGGTCCGTTGACGCCGCAATCGACGATCGGGCAACTGGTCGTGAGCGATCGCGGCAAGACCATTGCGACCGAGCCGCTCCACCCCCTGGTCGCGGACGGCGCGGGCTCCTGGTGGCGGAACCTCGTCGACACCGTGCGGCTCTGGCTGTCCTGAGCGCGACCCCGCGATGCCGCTGCCGATCGCCTACCTGAACGGTGAGTACCTGCCGCTCGCGGACGCGCGGATCTCGCCGCTCGACCGCGGCTTCCTGTTCGCCGATTCGGTCTACGAGGTCTTGCCGGTCTATCAGGGCCGACCGTTCCGCGTGCGCGAGCATTTCGACCGGCTCGCTCGCAGCCTCGGCGAGATCCAGCTGCCGGTGCCGAAGTCGCACGCCGAATGGGCCGAGATCTGCATCGAGCTGACGCGCCGCAACGGCGGCGGCGACCTCTACCTTTACGTTCAGGTCACTCGCGGCGCCGAGTTCGGCCGCAACCATGCGTGGCCGGAGGGTCTCGTGCCGACGGTGTTCGCGTTTGCGACCGCGCTCGAGCCGCCGCCGCCGACATGGCTCGAGCGGGGTATCGCCGCGACGACGGCCGCCGACCTGCGCTGGGCGCGTCGTGACATCAAGACGACCGCGCTGCTCGCGAACGTATTGCTGAAGAAGCGCTCCGCCGACGTCGGCGCCTTCGAGACGATCCTGCTCGAACACGGTCACCTGACCGAGGGCTCGTCGACGACCGTCCACGTGGTCGAGGGCGGGGTGATCCGTACGCCGCCGAACGGGCACGAGATCCTGCCCGGCACGACGCGCGACGTGGTGATGTTGCTCGCGGCGCGCCTCGGAATTCCGACCGCGGCGGAACCGATCAGCGAAGCACGCCTGCGGACGGCCGATGAGATCTGGCTCGCGTTCTCGACGCGCGGCGTGCTGCCGGTCACGACCCTGGACGGCGTCGCGGTCGGCGCCGGTCGGCCCGGACCGCTGTTCCGCCGGATCCACGCGGCGTTCGAGACGTACGTGCGCGAGCTCGCCGGGACGCCGCCGCTGTGACCGAGCCGCTGGCCGATGGGTTCCCCTGCGACTTTCCGATCAAGGTGCTCGGTCGGCGCGACGCGGGGCTCGAACGGGCGGCGACCGAGATCATCGAACGGCACACGGGCCCGATCGAGCCTCACCGCTCGAGCGTGCGCCCGAGCAAGGACGGGAATTTCGTCGCGCTGACGGTCACGGTCGTGGCGCGCAGCCGCGCTCAGCTCGACGAACTGTACCGCGAACTCACCGCCTGCGAGGCCGTGTTGATGACCTTGTAGGCGTCGCGCCAGGGGGCGAGCGCGTCGATCAGCCGGGTCGCGATCGCCTCGCCGGCCGTGCCCACGTCGGTCGCCGCGCCGAGATCGACCAACCGGGTGACCACGAGGCCCGCGTAGCCGCAGACGTCGATCCGGCGGAACGGCGCCAGATCGAGCGACACGTTGACGCTCAGTCCGTGGTAGCTCGCGCCGCGGCGCACGCGCAAGCCGACGCTCGCGAGCTTCTCGCCGCGGACGTAGACCCCTGGCGCGTCGCGGCGCCCCGCCGCGGCGATACCGAATTGCGCGGCGTAGCCGATGACCGACTCCTCGAGCGCGACCACGAGCTCGCGGATTCCGAGCCGCAGCCGCCGCAGGTCGAGCAGCGGATACAGCACGAGCTGGCCCGGCCCGTGATAGGTCACCTGGCCGCCCCGGTCGACCGACACGACCGGGATCTCCCCGGGATCGCGCAGGTGCTCGCGCCTCGCGTTCATCCCGAGCGTGAACACCGGCGGATGCTCGAGCAGCCAGATCTCGTCGCGCGTGCGCGCGTCGCGCGCATCGGTGAACCGCTGCATCTCGCGCCACGTGGGCTCGTACTCGACGAGACCCAGCTGGCGGATCCGCGGAGGCTCGATCATCGCTCCAGGCTGCGGTTGTCGAGCCCCGCGTTGTCGCGCGCGAGCGCGCGCTCCGCGCGATAGCTCGAGCGCACGAGCGGACCCGACACGCACTCGAGGAAGCCGAGATCCAGCGCTTGCGCGCGGTAGGCGTCGAACTCGCGCGGCGTGACGAACCGCTCGACCGACAGGTGATTCGCGGTCGGCCGCAGGTATTGGCCGAGCGTGAGGACGTCGACCGACGCCGCCCGCAGGTCGCGCATCGTCGCCGCGATCTCGGCATCGGTCTCCCCGAGGCCGAGCATCAAGCTCGTCTTCGTCAGGGTCTGCGGCCGGTAGGCCTTCGCGTGCGCGAGGACCGCGATCGTCTGCGCATAGCCCGCCCGCGGATCGCGCACCGGATGCGTCAAGCGCTCGACCGTCTCGACGTTCTGCGCGAACACGTCGAGCTCGGCGTCCAGCACCGTTTCCACGTCGCGCAGCCGCCCGCGAAAATCCGGCGTCAGCGCCTCGACCGCGATCCCCGGGTTGCGCTGCTTCACCGCGCGGATCGTCGCCGCGTAGTGCGCGGCGCCGCCGTCCGGCAGGTCATCGCGGTCCACCGAGGTGAGCACCACGTAGCGCAAGCCCATCAGTTCGACCGATCGCGCCGCGTTCTGCGGCTCCTGCGGATCGAGCCAGCCGCGCGGGTTGCCGGTGTCGACCGAGCAGAAGCGGCACGCCCGCGTGCACACCGACCCCATCAACATGATCGTCGCCGTTCCCGCGTTCCAGCACTCCCCGACGTTCGGGCATTTCGCCTCCTCGCAGACGGTGCTGAGGCGGTGCTGATGGACGATCCGCCGGACCTCGGTGAAGCGGTCGCCGGCCGGCATGCGCGCGCGCAGCCACGGCGGCTTGCGCGCGGTCGCGCCGGGCGCGGCATCGCCCGCCGGCTTGATCCCGTCCTTGATCGCGCTGAATCCCTGCGGAGTCAGGTACTTGTCGCCGCTCGCGACCGGCCGCGAGGCCGGTCGCACGGGCGCATCGGCCGCCTCGATCCGGATTCCCTTGAATTCCGCCATGCGCTCATTGTAGCCGATCGCCCGAATTGAGCGCCCGCAGCCGCTCCGGCGTGCCCACGTCCTCCCAGATCCCGCGGTACAGCTCGGCCGTGCACCGCTGCGCCGCCATCGCCTCGACGAGCAGCGGCCGCAGCGCCCGCACGCCGTCGTCGAGCCCCGCGAACAGCGCCGTTCGATAGACCGCGATCCCGGCGAACGTGAACCGCCGCGGCGCATCGGCGAGCGCCCAGCCCCCATCGAGTCCGAAGTCCCCGCGCGGGTGCTGCGGCGGGTTCGGCACCAGCACGAGGTGCGCATCGGCCTGCGCGGCGATCCCGAGCCGCTCGAACGGATAGTCGCTGTACACGTCCGCATTGACGACCGCGAACGGCCCCGGCTCGAGCGTCGGCAGCGCGCGCACGATGCCGCCCGCGGCCTCGAGCGCCCGCGAGCCCTCCTCGCTGTAGCGGATCTCGACGCCGAAACGCGAGCCGTCCCCGAGATGGCGCCGGATGTCCGCGCCGAGCCAGGCCAGGTTCACGGTCAGCGTGCGGATGCCGGCGCCGGCGAGCGCGCGTACGTGGCGCTCGATCAACGGCATCCCGCGCACCTCGAGCATCGGCTTCGGCACGGTATCGGTGAGCGGTCGCATCCGCTCCCCACGACCGGCCGCGAGGATCATCGCCGCCCTCGGCCGCTCGATCGCGCGCTCGCTCACCCGATCGCCCGCCGCTGCGCGGCGTCGAACGCGTTCGCGACCCGGGCGCCGAGAAATTCTGCGAAATCCGCGGTCTCAGGATACGCGTCGGCGACCTCGCGCACGTAGGCCAACACGCGGGGCAGGTCGCGCAAGTACTGGGCCTTGGCGTCTCGATAATGCAAGCGGCAGAAGATCCCGAGCACCTTCAGATGGCGTTGCAGCCCCATCAAGTCGAATGCGCGCAGGAACGCGGCGTCGTCCGCGGGCACGGGGAAACCCTCGGCGCGCAGGCGGTCGCGGTGGGCGAGCGCCCAGTCGCGCACCCGCTCGCGCGGCAGCACGACGTAACAATCCTTCAGCAGCGACACCAGATCGTAGGTCACGGGACCCTGGACCGCGTCCTGGAAATCGAGGATGCCCGGGTTGTCCACGGCCGCGACCATCAAATTGCGCGAGTGATAGTCGCGGTGAACGAACGTCGTGGGCTGCTCGAGGGCGTTGCCGACGAGCGTGTCGAACAACCGATCGAGCATCGCGCGCGTCGGGCCATCGATGTCGAGGCCGAGATGCGTGCCGAGGAACCACTGCGGGAACAGCGCCATCTCCCGTAGCAGCGCGTCGCGATCGTAGCAAGGCAGGCCCTCGGCCGCGGGCGCACGGCCCGCGACCTGCATCCGCAGCAGCGCCTCGAGCGCATCCGCGTACAGCGCCGGCGCTCGCAGCGGATCCGCGAGTTCGGGCAGGTACTGCCGCGAACCCAGATCCGTGAGCAGGACCCACCCCCGGTCGACGTCGCAGGCGAGCACCCGGGGTACGTTCAATCCCCATTCGGCGAGCAGCGCGGCGACCCGCAGGAACGGCCGGACGTCCTCCTTCGCCGGCGGCGCATCCATCACGATGCAGCTCTCGCCGCCGTGCGGGACCCGGAAATAGCGCCGAAAGCTCGCATCCGACGACGCGGGTACGAGCGGGGCCGATCCGAATCCGAGATCCCGCGCGATCCATCGTTCGATTTCCGCCAACCGCGGATCCTGGGCGCTGGAGTCGTTCATGGGGGCGAATCGTTCGCAAGGCCCGCGAATGCGGGGATCGGATTATACCGACTATAATGCCGCGCGGGCGCGTCTCGGAAGCGCCGCAACCTTCGTCACAACCCCGGTCGAACCCGTTGCCAAATTCGATTGCCGCCCGCGCCATCGCCGTGCTCGCCGTGCTGGGAGCGGTCGCCGCCGCACGCGCGGCCGACGAGTGCCCGGTTCCTCCGGTGGCGCCGGCGATCCCCGCGATGCCGGATCACCGGATCGGGATCGAGAGCGACTCGGCGATCCTCGGCGCCGACGGCAACGCGCGGGTCTTCGGCAAGGTCGTCGTGAGTCAGAACGGCCGGCGAATCACCGCGGACGCGCTGACCTACGACCGGCACACCGGCCACATCGCGGTCAAGGGCGCGGTGCAGTTCACCGATCCGAAACTGCAAATCGACAGCGATGCCGGCAGTTACGATCAAACGGGCCGCGCGAATTTCTCGAACGCGGCGTTCCAGTTGTTCGGCCGGTCGGGTCGCGGTTTCGCGAAATCGATCGACCTGACGCCCGGCGGACAAGTCCGCCTGGACCGCGTGCGCTACACGACCTGTCCCGCCGGGGCCGAGGACTGGACGCTGCACGCCTCGAGCATCGATCTGAACAGCGCCCGGCAGCAGGGCACGGCCCGCAACGCGTATCTCGTGTTCAAGCACGTCCCGCTCTTCTACACGCCGTTCCTGACGTTCCCGCTCGGCCCCGAACGCCAGAGCGGCCTCCTCTATCCGAGTTTCGGCCACACCGGCACCAGCGGCTATTCGATCGCGATCCCGTACTACTTCAATTTGGCGCCGAATTACGATCTGACCCTGACCCCGGGACTCATGACCGCGCGGGGCTTCGACGTCGCCGGACAGTACCGCTACCTCACCGAGTCCTCGCGCGGGCAACTCGACGCGACCTACCTGCCGGTCGATCAGGAGACTCACGGCGCCCGCGACTATCTGCACTTCGTCGACCTGAGCGACCTCGGCGCGCACCAGCGGGTCCGCTTCGACGTCGCCAGCGTGAGCGACAGCAACTATTTCCAGGACTTCGCGGTCGGCGCGGCCGCGACCAGCGTGACCTTCCTCGAGCGTCGCGCGAGCTATCAGTATCGCGACTCGGTCTGGCGCGTCGACGCCGAATTCCAGAATTTCCAGACGATCGACATCTCCCTGGATCCGTCGTTGCGCCCGTACTCGCGCGTCCCGGACGTCACCGCCCGCGCGCTCTGGCCGATCGCGGACACCGGCTGGGAGTTCGCGCTGCACAGCGAAGCGGTCGATTTCCTGCGCAACGTCGGCACGACCGGGCTGCGGCTGAACCTCTCGCCGGAACTGCGCTGGGAACGTCGCACGGCAGGCTATTTCTTCGTGCCGGCGGTCGGGTGGCACCTCACGCAGTACGATCTGCAGCACGCGGCGCCGGGGGACCCCTCCAGCCCCGCGCTGTCGCTGCCGTTCGCGCGCCTCGACACCGGCTTGATCTTCGAGCGCGACGACCCCGCGAGCGGCCGCCCTGAACAGACCCTCGAGCCGCGGATGGTCTACAGCTATGTGCCGTACCGGAATCAGGACGCGTTGCCGGTCTTCGACACGGCGCTGCCGGATTTGAACTTGACGGAGCTCTATCAGACGAACCGGTTCGTCGGCGGGGACCGCTTCGGCGATGCGAATCAGCTCAGCGTGGGCATGACCACGCGCTGGTTCGATTCGACGTCCGGCCGCCAGTACCTCTCCGCGACGCTCGGCCAGACACGCTACTTCACGACGCCGCGCGTGATGCTGCCGGGCGTGCCCCCGACGTCGAACGGCGCCTCCAACATCGTCGGCGACGTCGAGCTCACCGCCTATCGGAACGTCAACCTGAAATTGGACTACCAATGGGATCCGTACTCGGCGACCACCGAGAAATCGGAGGTAGCCGTGCAATATCGGCCCGACGACTCGCGGATGGTGAATCTCGGCTACCGCTTCCAGCACGACGTCCTCGACCAGTGGGACGGCTCGTTCGCGTGGCCGATCACGCACCGCTGGAACGCGGTCGCCCGGCTGGTCTATTCGGTGATGGACCACCAGACGATCGAGCAGGTCGCGGGCTTCGAGTACCGCAGCTGCTGCTGGGCGCTGCAGATCGTGCAGCGCCGCTACGTGGTCAACCGGACGGGCAAGCTGACGACCTCGATCGCGATGCAATTGGAACTTCTCGGCTTGAGTGCGACTCGAAATGCGACCGACACTTTCCTGCGTCGGGCGATTGGCGGATACTCCGCGGTTGGCCCGATGCCGGCCGGCCCGGCACCTTGAAGTTCACACGTCCCGGACCCTTAGTGACCAAACCATGCGCATGATGCTCCGATCGATCTGGATTCCGCTCTCCATGATGCTGTTGGCGTCGGGCGCGTTCGCCCAGACCCGCGACATCGGCACGCAGGGGGTGCTGCTCGATCGGATCGCCGCGGTCGTGAACGACGGCGTCGTGATGCGCAGCGAGGTCGACGAGCAGGTGGCGGCGGTGACGGAGCGGCTCCAGGCGCAGAACGTCTCCCTGCCGCCGCGCAGCGTGCTGGAGAAGCAGGTGCTCGACCGGCTGATACTCCAGAAGATCGAGGAACAGCGCGCGAAACAGATCGGCCTGACGATCACCGACGAGCAACTCAATGCCGCGTTGCAAGAAATCGCGACGCGCAACAAGATCCCGTTCGACCAGCTGCCGAACGCGCTCGCGGCGCAGGGCATCAACTACAAGCAATACCGCGAGGAGATGCGCAAGCAACTCACGCTGCAAGCGCTGCGCGAGCGTGACGTGATCTCCCGAATCGTCGTGACGCCGCGCGAGATCGATCAGTACCTCGCGCACCAGGGCAGCGCGGCCGCGAACGAAGAGTTCGACATCTCCCACATCCTGATCGCGGTGCCGCCGGCGGCGACGCCGACGCAGATCGAGGCGCTGACGCGCAAGGCGGACGCGATCGCCGCCCGCGCACGCGCCGGCGAGAATTTCGCGAAGCTCGCGATCGCGAACTCCGACAGCGAGAAGGCCCTCGAAGGCGGGGATCTCGGGTGGCGCAAGGGCAATCAACTGCCCGACTTCATCTTGCGCTTGGTGACGCGGATGAAGCCGGGCCAGATCGGCGGTCCGGTGCGCACCGCGAGCGGCTTTCACATCGTCCGCTTGAACGGGCGGCGCAGCGGCGCGAAGCCCGTCTACGTCCAGCAGGTCCACGTGCGTCACATCCTGCTGAAGCCGAACGAGCTCGACGACGACCAGACGATCCGGCAACGGCTGCTGAAGATCCGGCAACGGATCCTGCACGGCGAGAGCTTCGCGGGCATCGCGGAGACGACCTCGGAGGATCCGGGCTCCGCGCCGGACGGCGGCGACCTGGGGTGGGTGAACCCGAAGATCTTCGTGCCCGAGTTCCAGGCCGCGATCGCGAAGCTCAAGGTCGGCGAGATCAGCATGCCGTTCAAGACTCGCTACGGCTGGCACATCGTGCAATTGCTCGGCCGCCGCACCTACGACACCGCGAAGGACCTCCAGCGCCAGCAGGCCTTCGAGGCGATCCGGGAGAGCAAGGCCGAGGAGGACACGGAACTCTGGTTGCAGCGCCTGCGCGACAACGCGTACGTCCAAAAACGAATGTAGTGCGCGTTCCGCGGATCGTCATCACCTCCGGCGAGCCGGCCGGCATCGGTCCGGACACCTGCGTGATGCTCGCGCAGGCGGACTGGGACGCGGACCTGGTCGTCGCGGCGGACCCCGACCTGATCGAATCCACCGCCCGCGCGCTCGCCTTGCCCGTCGCGATCACCGCGTACGACGCGGCCGCGGCCCCGACGCCGAGCCGGGCCGGCCACCTGAAGCTCCTCGCCGCCCGCTGCGCGCGCGCACCCGTCCCCGGCACGCTCGATCCGGCGAACGCCCGCTACGTGCTCGGCCTGCTCGATCGCGCCAGCGACGGGTGCCTGCGCGGCGAGTTTGCGGCGATGGTGACCGCGCCGGTTCAAAAGAGCGTGTTGAGCGACGCCGGCGTCGCGTTCACCGGCCATACCGAATACCTCGCGGCGAGGACCCATGCACCGCTGCCGGTGATGTTGTTGGTCTGCGAACGGATGCGGGTTGCGCTCGTCACGACCCACCTGCCGCTCGCCGCGGTGCCGGCGGCGATCACCGCCGACCGACTGCTCGCGACCTTGCGGGTCGTACACGCCGATCTGCGGCGCCGCTTCCGGATGTCGGCTCCGCGGATCGCGGTGCTCGGACTGAACCCCCACGCGGGTGAGAGCGGACACCTCGGCCGCGAGGAGATCGACGTGCTGGAGCCGGCGCTGCGCACCGCGCGGGCCGAGGGCATCGATGCGCGCGGACCGATTCCCGCCGATACCGCGTTCACGCCCCGCGCGCTCGCGCAGGTCGACGTGGTGCTCGCGATGTACCACGATCAGGGCCTGGCGGCGCTCAAGGCGGCGAGCTTCGGCGAGGCGGTCAACGTGACGCTCGGATTGCCGATCGTGCGCACCAGCGTCGATCACGGCACCGCGCTCGCGATCGCGCGCACCGGTCGAGCGGACCCCGGAAGTCTGCGCGCCGCGGTCGCGCTCGCGATCGAACTCGCCGGTCACGGTGCCGCCGATGCCGGTTCGTAAGCGCTTCGGACAGCATTTCCTGCACGACCGCGCGGTCATCGACCGGATCGTCAAGGCGATCGATCCGCAGCCCGGCGATCGCGTGATCGAGATCGGACCCGGGCGCGGCGCGCTCACGTTCGCACTGCTCGCGAAGCTGCCCCGTCTGGAGGCGATCGAGATCGACCGCGATCTCGCCGCGCGGGTCGCGGGCGACCCGCGCGGCGCGGGCAAACTCGACCTGCGCGTTGGCGACGCGCTGCGCACCGATTTCCTCGCCCTCCGTGGCGACGGGGCGCCGCTGCGCATCGTCGGCAATCTCCCGTACAACATCTCGACGCCGCTGCTGTTCCGGCTGATCGACCAACGCCGGGCGATCCTCGACGTGCACGCGATGCTGCAGAAGGAGGTCGTCGACCGGATCACCGCGACCGCGGACAGTTCGGACTACGGGCGGCTCACGGTGATGCTCGCCGCGTTCGCCGCGACCGAGCGGCTGTTCGACGTGGGTCCCGGCGCGTTCCAGCCGCCACCGCGCGTCTGGTCGTCGGTCGTGCGCTTGCGAACGAGCGAAGCGCCGCGTTTCGAGATCGGGGATCCATCCGCGTACGGCCGGATCGTCGCGGCCGCGTTCTCCCACCGTCGCAAGACCTTGCGCAACGCGCTCCGGGGGCTGCTCGAACCGGCCGAGATCGAGGGCTGCGGGATCGACCCCGGCGCCCGCCCCGGGACGCTCACACCGGAACGATTCGGACAGCTCGCACGGCACCTGCGGTCGCGCGAGCACGCCGCGGCTGACGGGCCGGCTGCACGCGGCTGACCGGGCTCGCCCCGCCGGTCGCGCGGCTCCGTTATACTGAGCCTCATGATCGAATACCGGAAGATCCTCCTGCTGCTCGATCTCTCCGAGCGCAGCGCCGAGGTCGCGGCGGCCGGTCGCCGGATCGCGACCTGGTCGAATGCCGCGATCGTCGCGCTGCACGTCGTCGAGTACGTGCCCGTCGAGGCGATGGGCGAGTCGCTGATGCCGCCGGTGAAGATCGAGGACGCATTGGTCCAGCGGGCACGCCGATCGCTCGAGGATCTCGTGCGCACCGCCGGTCTCGAACGCGCGACCTGCCGGGTCGAAGCCGGCAACACGAAGGCGGAGATCCTGCGCGTCGCGGAGCAGGAAGGCGCGGATCTGATCGTGCTCGGCAGCCGCGAGCGCCACGGCCTCGCGATCCTGGTGAACCTCACCGAGGACACCGTGCTGCACGCGGCGCACTGCGATGTCCTCGCCGTTCGCGTGAAGTGACGGCACGGGGCACCGACGGATGAGCGCCGAGTCGCAGACGCCCAGGATCCAGGTCGAGGTCGAGACCGCCTATCTCGAGGAACAGTCCGACCCGCGCGACAAGCGCTTCGTGTTCTCCTACACGATCACGATCCGCAACGAGGGGCCGATCCCGGCACGGCTCCTCACCCGGCACTGGATCATCACCGACGCGAACGGCAACACCAAGGAAACGCGCGGCGACGGCGTCGTCGGCGAACAGCCGTACCTCAAGCCCGGCCAGGGATTTCGCTATTCCAGCGGCGCGGTGATCGAGACGCCGGTCGGTACGATGCAAGGCAGCTACCAGATGCTCGACGACGACGGCCGCCGTTTCGACGCGCCGATCGCGCCCTTCCGGCTGGCGATGCCCGGGGTGCTGCATTAGCGCCGCGGGAGCGTGCTAGACGATGGCGCTGTACGCGATCGGTGACGTCCAGGGCTGCGACCGGGCCCTCGCCGAACTGCTCGAACGTCTGGATTTCTCGAGCCGACGCGATCGGCTGTGGTTCGTCGGCGACCTGGTGAATCGCGGCCCGGATTCCCTCGGCGTGCTGCGCCGCATCCGCGGACTCGGCGATTCCGCGGTGGTCGTTCTCGGCAACCACGACCTGCACTGCCTGGCGGTCGCGCTCGGCCACGCGCGGGAGCGGCCGGGCGACACGCTCTCGGCGCTGCTCGCGGCGAACGACCGCCGGACCCTGTGCGACTGGCTGCTCGCGCGGCCGTTGATCCATGCGGATCCGGCCCGCGGCTGGCTCCTGCTGCACGCGGGACTCGCGCCGCAGTGGACGATCCCGACCGCGATCGCGTGCGCCCGCGAGGTCGAGCAGACCTTGCAAGCGGCGCCGGAACGGGTCTTCGCCGGCATGTACGGCGACGGCCCGGACCGCTGGGACGAACGTCTCGAGGGCGCGGCGCGCGGCCGGTTCATCGTGAACTGTCTGACCCGCCTGCGCTACGTGGACTCGGAGGGTCGGCTCGTGTTGCGCGCGAAGGACGCGCCGGAGAAATCCCGCCATCGCGGCTGGATTCCCTGGTTCGAATCCCCCGCACGCGCGTGGCTAGGATCGCGGATCGTCTTCGGCCATTGGTCGACGCTCGGCTTCTACCGAAACGCCGAGGTGGTCGGGCTCGACACGGGCTGCGTCTGGGGAGGGCGACTCAGCGCGCTGCGCCTCGACGCCCTGGACCCCGAGCCGGTGTCGGTCGCGTGCCCGAAGGCGGCGGAATTCGACTGACCGCGGCGCCGGCCGCGTCGTCAGCGCAGCGAGCCGGCGGCGCTCACGCCGTGCGCCCCGTTCGGCGGCAGCGCCTGCAACACCTCGCCGCGTAGCGTGTAGTCGCTGCCGCTCAGTTGGTAGGGGACGCAGGTGATGTTCTTCGTCACCGAACGCGTGGTGAACATCGGCAGGATCTGATCGGCGAATTCCTCGACCAGTTCGCAATCGCCGACGCTCATGTCGCGAAACGCGTCGGGAACGATCTTGAACGGCACGAAACCGGCGTCGACCGGCGCGAGGTCGCCGTCGCGACGCGGCTTCTGCGCCGCGTCCAGCAACGCCGGCGCGAAGAAGCGGATGCTCAAGCTCGGACCGATCGAGTTCGGGCCCGCGGGCCGACCGTATTCCGGACAGCCGACCCCGACGATGTGCAATCGCGCGCGCGCGCCGAGCATGGTCATGATCGCCCGGACCTTGTCGATCAAGCCGTCGCAGGAGTAGCTCGAAGTGCGGCCGAGATAAGTGAACTCGACCCGGTGTTCCTGCCAGACGGCCCGAATCGGCACGCCGGAGGCGGCCAATGCGCGCCCGCCGACGAGCGCCAGCAGCAACCCGAGCACCGGGCTCGCTTTCGAACACCGCATACGAACTCCGTCCGACTTCCGGGCCGATCGACTCACCTGCAGGATCTGACCGCCGCGTGCGCTCCGAAGTTTCCCATCACCGGTATAATTCCGCGATGGTCATTGCCCCGCCTTTCGACGTCGTCCGGTGGATCGAGCGGAACCGGGCGCAATTGCGGCCGCCGGTCGGCAACAAGCTGCTGTTCGAGCACAGCGAGTTCATCGTGATGGCCGTCGGCGGCCCGAACCGGCGCAAGGACTTCCACCACGACCCGGGCGAGGAGCTGTTCTACCAGGTCCAGGGCGACATCGTGCTGCGCACGATCCAGGACGGGCGCTTCGTCGACGTTCCGATTCGCGAGGGCGAGATCTTCCTCCTGCCGGCGGAGGTCCCGCATTCGCCGCAGCGGCCTGCGGATACGATCGGCGTCGTGGTCGAACGCCGCCGCCGGCCCGACGAGCTCGACGGCTTCTCTTGGTACTGCGAACAATGCGGCCACCGCCTGCTGCTGGAGCGCGTCCCGGTCCGGAACATCGAGACCGAACTGCCCGCGATCTTCTCGCGATTCTATTCCAACATTCAACTACGCACCTGCCGAGCCTGCGGCGCCGTGCTGCCGGCGCCGCCGGCATGACGGCGGGGGACGCGGCGGCGCTCGACGCGCGCGACCCGCTCGCGCCGTTCGCGGCGGAATTCCACCACCCGCTCGACGCGGCCGGCGGCCGCGCGATCTACCTGTGCGGCCACTCGCTCGGCCTGCAACCGCGGGCGGCGGCCGCCTGCGTCGAGCGCGAACTCGCGGTCTGGCGGGACCGGGCGGTCCTCGGTCACCACGAGGGGGCGCGGCCCTGGATTCGGTATCACGAACGATTCGCAACGGCGCTCGGGGAACTCTGCGGCGCGATGCCGACCGAGGTCGTCGCGATGAATTCGCTGACCGTGAACCTGCACCTGATGCTGGTGAGCTTCTTCCAGCCGACGCCGGCCAGGAACCGGATACTGATCGAGCGGCCCGCGTTCCCATCGGATCGCTATGCGGTCGCGTCCCAGCTCGCGTTCCACGGGCTCGACCCGGACGCTCACCTGATCGAGGTCGCGCCGCGCGCCGGCGAGGACTGCCTGCGGACCGAGGATCTCCTCGCCGCGATCGAGCGAAACGGCGAACAGCTCGCGCTCGTGCTGTTGCCCGGCGTGCAATACCTCACCGGTCAGTGCCTCGACGTCGCGCCGATCGCCGCGGCCGCGCACGCGAGCGGCGCCCGGATCGGGCTCGACCTCGCGCACGCGATCGGCAATACGCCGCTGCGCCTGCACGACTGGGACGTCGACTTCGCGGTGTGGTGCAGTTACAAGTACCTGAACGGCGGCCCGGGCGCGATCGGTGGCTGCTTCGTGCACGAACGGCACGCCCGACGCATCGATCTGCCGCGCTTCGCCGGTTGGTGGGGACACGACCCGGCAACGCGCTTCGCGATGCCGGCGGATTTCGCGCCGATCGCGGGAGCCCAGGGCTGGCAGCTCAGCAACCCGCCGGTGCTCGCGGCGGCGCCGCTCCTCGCCTCGCTCGATCTGTTCCAACGCGCGGGTGTCGGGCGCCTGCGGGCGAAGTCCCTCGAGTTGACCGCGACCCTGCGCCGCTCGCTCGAGGAACTGCTGCCGCGGGAGCGGCTCGAGATCCTGACGCCGCGCGACCCGGCCGCGCACGGGTGCCAGCTCAGCCTGCGCCTGCGCCCGGGCGGCCGTCGCGCGTTCGAGCGACTCACCGCCGCGGGCGTCATCGCCGATTGGCGCGAACCCGACGTGCTGCGGCTCGCGCCGACGCCGGCCTACAACTCGTTCAGTGACGTGCGCCGCGCGGCGATCGCGCTCGCGGACGCCGTCCGGTCGTGAGCGACGCGCGGCCGTCGGCCACGCTCGTCGGCGCCGGGCCGACGGGTTCGTTGCTCGCGATCCTGTTGCGGCGCCGGGGATTTCGCGTCGTCGTCTACGAGGCCCGGCCCGATCCGCGCCGGCACCCCGAGGCGCCCGGCCGCTCGATCAACCTGGCGCTCGCGGCGCGCGGGACTCGCGCGCTCGAGCGGGTCGGACTGCTCGACGCGCTGCGCGCGGGCCTCGTGCCGATGCGTGGGCGCTTCGTGCATCCGCGCGACGGCCACGCCGCGCTGCAGCCGTACGGGACGCGGGCGGACGAGACGATCTACTCGATCTCCCGCGCGACGCTCGGCCACCGGCTCCTCGAGGTGGCGATCGCCGAGTACGGGGTCGAGGTGCACTTCGAGCATCGGCTGGAGACGATCGACTGGCGCACCGGTCACGCGGTGATTCGCGATGCCGGCGACCGCCGGATCGACGTGCCGATGCGGCCGCTGATCGCTTGCGACGGCGCGGGTTCGCGCGCGCGCCGATGCCTCGCCGACGCGCACCGGATCGAGGTGTGCGAGGAGCCGCTCGAACACGGGTACAAGGAACTGTCGATCCCCCCGACCGCCGACGGTGCCGCGGCGCTGCCGCGCGAAGCGCTGCACATCTGGCCCCGCGGAGACCACATGCTGATCGCGCTGCCGAACGACGACGGCAGCTTCACCGCGACGCTGTTCCTGCGGCGCCGCGGCTCGCCGAGCTTCGAGAGCCTCGCCGACGAGCGCCGATTCGCCGAGTTCTTCGATGCCGGGTTTGCAGACGTGGCCCCGCTGATGCCGCGATCCCGCGTCGAATGGCGCGATCGTCCGGTCGGGTACCTCGGCACCGTCCGGACGGCACCCTGGCATCACCGCGACCAGGTGGTCCTGGTGGGCGACGCCGCGCACGCGCTCGTGCCGTTCCACGGCCAGGGAATGAACTGCTGCTTCGAGGACTGCCTCGCGCTCGACGAGTGCATCGCGGCGCATGGGGACTGGGAGTCCCGGTTCGCGGCCTTCTACGCGCTGCGCAAACCGAACGCCGACGCGATCGCGGCGATGTCGCTCGAGAACTACGCGGAGATGCGGGCGAAGGTCGTGGATCCGCGGTTCCAGATACAGAACGCGCTCGCGCACGAGCTCGAGCGCCGGCTGCCGGATCGCTTCATCCCGCGCTACTCGATGGTGATGTTCCATCCGGAGATCCCCTACCGGGTCGCCGAGCGCCGCGGCCGGATCCAGGCCGAGGTGCTGGCCGCGCTCACGGCCGACGCGTCGAGCCTCGCGGACGTCGACCTCGACGCCGCGACGCGCCTCGTCGCAGCGCGCTTCGCGCCGATCGCTCAGGATCTCTCGAGCGTCACGAACGTGTAGTCGAAGCTGTGCCGCTCGTCGCGGCGCCGCGATTCGCGGAACGTCTCCCGCCATTCGCCGCCGCGCCATGCGTCGAAGGTCGCGTCCCCGTCGGCGATGTGTGCGTGCACGATCGTCAGGTGGATGCGCGTCGCCCGTGCAACGCACAGTCGGAAGATCTCGGCGCCGCCGATCACCATCAGCGGCCGCCCCGGCAGCGCCGCGCGGTCCGCCTCCTCGAGATCGTGCACCACGATGGCGCCCGCGACGGCGAAGTCCGCGCGACGCGACAGGATCAGGTTGCGGCGGTCCGGCAGCGCGCGCCCGATCGACTCGTAGGTCTTGCGGCCCATCAGCACGGTGCCGCCGACCGTGAGGGCCTTGAATCGGCGCAGATCCTCCGGCAGGCGCCACGGCAACGCGTTGTCGCGGCCGATCACGTCGTTCTCGGACACCGCGACGACGAACTCGATCGGCGGCGCGGCGGCGATCACGCGTCCCGGCATTGCGCGACGATCCATTCGGTCAGCTCCCGCAGATCCGCCCGATCGCCGTCCTCGGGCCGCTGCAGGATCACGTAGTTCTCGTTCGTCTCGAGCTCCGCATCGAACAGCTTGACGAGGCCTCCGGCCGAGAACCGGTCGGCGCTGAGCCGCGCCGGCACGAGTCCGACCCCGATCCCCTGCTCGGCGGCGAGCACGACCGCCGACATCGTGTCGAGTCGGACCAGGCGATTCGGCTGGATCGGCTCGATCCCGAGTCCGTGGGCCCACCGCTCCCAGGCTTCGCGCCGCTCCTCGTGGACGAGCAGGGTCTTGCCGTTCAAGTCCGCGTATCGGGTGATCGGATTGTCGATCAGGAACGCCGGCGAACAGGCGACGATGAAGCTCTGCGCGAACAGTTCGTGCACGGTGAGCCCCTCCCACGGTCCGGCGCCGACGACGATCGACAGATCGGCCTCCGCCGGGTGGGTCCTCGCCGCCGACAGGCTCGTCTCGATGCGGATATCGGTGTGTTCGTGCGCCTGCGAGAACGACGCGAGCCGCGGTAGCAGCATCTCGTTCGCGAAGAACGGCGGTACGTTCAGGCGGATGATGGTCCGTCCGTACCGCATCTGCAGCTGCTCGGTGACCGACTCCAGCTTCGCGAAGATCTCGTTCAAGTGCTCGAGGTAATGCGCGCCGGCGTCGGTGAGATCGAGGGTGCGCACGCCGCGTGCGCCGCGCTCGAACAAGGTCACCCCGAGTTGCTGCTCGAGGGCCTTGATCTGGTGGCTGACCGCGGACGGCGTCACGTACAGTTCCTCGGCCGCGGCCTTGAAGCTCTGGAGCTTCGCGGCGACCTGGAAGGTCTTCAGGAATTTCAGCGACGGCAGGCGCATCGTCCGGTCCTTCGGCGCGCGGTCGCGCGCCTCAGCGCCGCCGCGTCTTGGCGGCCTGGCGCGGCCGGCGCGCGGGACGCTTGCGTGCGCGCGGCGGGGGCGGGGGCACGAGCATCGTGCCTCGGCAGCCTTCGGCTCCGCAACGACACGCGAAGATCTCGTCGACGTTCGGCGCATCGTCCGGGTCGCGCTCGATCTGATAGTCGTAGCTGAGCTCCTCGCCCGCGGCGATCGTCCGGATCGCCTCGATGAAGATGCGGCCACGTTCGACGGAGCTCTCGCAGTTCGGCTCGCAGGCATGATTGATGTACCGCGCCTCGTTGCCGCCGACGCCGCCGTCGATCACCGTGCGCGAGTCGACCGTGAACAGGAACGTATGGTTGTCGTCGTCGGCCTTGTGCGCGTAGCGCGCGTCGGCCTCGGCGTGCGAGACGCGTTCGCCGATGTATTCCATGACCTTGGTGCCCTTGCGGATCCGGCGCAGCGCGAACACGCCGCGGCCGTGGATCGGCGAATCGCGCACGACGACCATCGGGGCGCGCCGCGTCAAACGGCGATCGGCGCTGGGATCGCGGGGTGGCATTGGTAATCCGACACGGAAAAATCCTCGAACTCATAATCGAACAACGTCGCCGGCTTGCGGTTCAACCGCAGGCGCGGCAATGGATACGGCTCCCGGCGCAGCTGCTCCTCGACGCCGGCGACGTGGTTCAGGTAGACGTGGCAATCACCGCCGGTCCAGATGAACTCGCCGGGCTCGAAGCCGCACTGCGCCGCGACCATGTGCGTGAGCAACGCGTAGGACGCGA
Source organism: Pseudomonadota bacterium (assembly GCA_021785405.1). Classification (GTDB taxonomy): domain Bacteria; phylum Pseudomonadota; class Gammaproteobacteria; order Steroidobacterales; family Steroidobacteraceae; genus Bog-1198. Next base: position 45,178 of record JAJYFF010000003.1, read on the forward strand.
TGTTGAAGGGCACGCCGAGGAACGCGTCGGCGCTGCGCTGATAGAGCTGGCACGACAGCCGGCCGCGCGCGACGTGGAACTGGAACAACGCGTGGCACGGCGCGAGCGCCATCGCCTCGAGTTCGCCGACGTTCCAGGCGCTCACGAGGATGCGTCGCGAATCCGGATCGGTACGCAGCGTGTCCACGACCCGCGCGATCTGGTCGACGTGGCGGCCGTCCGCGGTCGGCCAGCTGCGCCACTGGCGTCCGTAGACCGGCCCGAGGTTGCCTTGCGCGTCGGCCCATTCGTCCCAGATCGTGACGCCGTGATCGTGCAGGTATTGCACGTTCGTGTCGCCGCGCAGGAACCACAGCAGCTCGTGGATGATCGAGCGCAGGTGCAATCGCTTCGTGGTCACCAGCGGAAAGCCCGCGCCGAGATCGAACCGCATCTGATAACCGAACACGCTCAGCGTGCCGGTCCCCGTCCGGTCGGATTTACGGGCGCCCGTCTGCAGGATGTGGCGCAGGAAGTCGAGGTATTGCCGCATCGGCCGACGGCGGCTATCGGCCGTCGACCGGGACGAGATTGCCGCTCGGCGTGTTGCGCCGATACGCGTAGATCATCAACGCGGTACCGATCAAGAACATCGGGAACGTCAACACCATCCCCATGGTGAGCCAGCCGCCGTACAGGTATCCGAGTTGCGGATCGGGCAGACGCACCCACTCGACCGAAAATCTGGCGATCCCGTAGACGATCAGGAACAGCGCGCTCGGCGCGAGCCGCGGGCGCGGTTTCTTCGTGTAATTCCACAGGATCAGGAACAACACGAGCCCTTCGAGCAGCGCCTCGTACAGTTGCGACGGATGGCGGCCGATCAATACGCCCTGCGCGTTCGGCACGCCGAAGGCCCAGGGCAGATTGGTCGGCTTGCCCCACAACTCGCCGTTGATGAAATTGCCGAGACGGCCGGCCATCAACCCGATCCCGGGGAGCGGCGCGAGGAAGTCGAACACGTCGATGGCGCGCTTCGCCTTCGCGCGAGCGAACAGGATCGCGGCGACCATCACGCCGGTGAGCCCGCCGTGGAACGACATGCCGCCGTCCCAGATGCGGAACACGTTGATCCAGTCCCGCGGCGTCGTGCCGCGTCCGTAGATCACTTCGTTCCCGTAGAAGATGCACCAGCCGAGACGGCCGCCGACGATCACGCCGATCGCGCAGTAGAAGATCAGATCGTCGATGTCGATCGCCTTCCAGGTCGAGCCCGGCCGGCTCGCACGATAGCGGGCGAGGCCCCACGCGGCGGCGAAGCCGACGAGGTACATGATGCCGTACCAATGCACCTGCAGCGGCCCGATGCCGTCGATGGGCCCGATCGAGAATGCGATCGGGTCGATGTGCGGGTAGATGATCATGGGGCCGCAGTGTACCCCAGGGCGAGTGCTCCGGAGAACCGGTGCTTCAGTCGAACGGCGCGTCGACCCGGCAGAAGAACGCCTTCAGATAGCGGGTCTCCGGGATCGCCGGATGCACCGGGTGATCGGGCCCCTGCCCGCCCGACTCGAGCACTTGCAGGCGCCGACCGCTTCCCCGGGCCGCCTTCGCGATCGCCTCCTGCAGGTCGCCGGCGCCGAGGTGATGCGAGCAGGAGCACGACACCAGCACGCCGTCGGGCGCGAGCACGCCGATCGCGGCCTGGTTCAGCCGGCGGTAGGCGGCTTGGGCCTTCGGGAGATCCTTCTTGCGCTTCGCGAACGCCGGCGGATCGACGATGACCACGTCGAAGCGCTCGCGATCGGCGGCGAGCGCCGCGAGCACGTCGAACGCGTCGCCTTTGAGCGTGCGCACCCGATGGCCGTTGCGTTCGGCGTTCTCTGCGGCGAACCGCAACGCGTCCGCCGATGCGTCGACGCACAGCACGTCCGCGGCGCCGGCGCGCGCGGCCCTCACGCCCCAGGCGCCGACGTAGCTGAACACGTCGAGGACCCGCGCGCCCGGGCGCACGTACTTGGCGAGCGCGGCGCGATTCGCCGCCTGATCGTAGAACCAGCCCGTCTTCTGCCCCTCGCGCACGGGCGTCCGGAACTCGAGCCCCGCCTCGATCACGCGCGCGACCTCCGGGAACGCCGTGCCGGCCGACTCGACGTAGAGCGGCAAGCCCTCGAGTTCTCGCGTCGCGCCGTCGTTCTTGTAGAGCACCGTCTCGATGCCGACCGCCGCGAACAACGCCGCTTGCAGCGCCGGACGCAGCCGCTCCATCCCCGCGGTGCCGATCTGCACGACGCAGGCGGCACCGAATCGGTCGATCACGACGCCGGGCAGGCCGTCGGCTTCGCCGTGCACCCATCGATAATACGGGCCGTCGTACAGGCGCTCGCGCAGCGCGAGCGCACGGCGCAGCCGCTGCGCGAACCAGGCTTCGTCCGGCACGGTCACGGTCTCGAGGAGCCGCGCGCAGATCAGCGAGCGCGGATTCACGTAGGCGAGCCCGAGGGGCCGATCGTTGTGCGCGAGCACGCGCGCGAGATCGCCGGGTGCGAATCGCGACAGCGGCGTCTGCCCGGTGTCGACTTCGTTGCTGAACACCCACAGGTGGCCGGCGTGCAGGCGTCGATCCTCGCCGCGCTTCAGGCGCAAGACGGGCAGTGGGGCGGCGCGTTCGGTCGTGGGCATCGAGGGCGATTCGGCTATAGTGGGAGGGCATTCTAACCGACACGGACCCGCGCGATGCGCCGCAACCGGCTGCAGACGGAGACGAGCCCTTATCTGCTGCAGCATGCCGGCCATCCGGTCGACTGGTTCCCATGGGGCGACGAGGCGTTCGCGAAGGCGCTCGCCGAGGACAAGCCGGTGCTCCTGTCGGTCGGGTATTCGGCCTGCCATTGGTGTCACGTGATGGCGCACGAGTCGTTCGCGGATCCCGCGGTCGCCGCGGTGATGAACGCGCGATTCGTCAACGTGAAGGTGGACCGGGAGGAACGCCCGGACGTCGACCGCGCGTATCAACTCGCGCTGCAACTGCTCACGCGCAGCCCCGGCGGGTGGCCGCTGACGATGTTCCTCGCGCCCGAGGATCGGCGGCCGTTCTTCGGCGGCACGTATTTCCCGCGCGAGCCCGGCCGGGGCGCGCCGGGCATTCTCGACCTGCTGGATCGCGTCGCCGATTACTTCGCGATGAACCGCGCCCAGATCCGCGCGCAGCGCGACGTCCTCGACGCGGCGATCGCCGCGGTGCAGCCCGCGGGCGGACCGCCGGACGCGGACCTCGACGCCGCACCGATCGACGCCGCGCGGGCGGCGCTCGCCGAGGCGTTCGATCCCGACTACGGCGGATTCGGCACGGCGCCCAAGTTCCCGCACCCGGCGATGATCGAACGCGCGCTGCGGCACTGGCGGGCGACCTCGCCGTCGGACGCGCCGGACCTGCACGCGCTGTTCATGGCGGCGCTCAGCCTGACGCGCATCGCCGAAGGTGGCATTCGCGATGCGATCGGTGGCGGTTTCCACCGGTATTCGGTGGACCGCGCGTGGCGGATCCCGCACTTCGAGAAGATGCTCTACGACAATGCCGCCTTGCTCGCGCTGTACGCCCAGGCCTACGCCGCGACCGGCGAGACGCTGTACGCGCAGGTCGCCGCGGAGACGGCCGAATGGGCGCTGCGCGAGATGCGCGCGCCCGGCGGCGGGTTCTACTCGAGCCTCGACGCGGATTCGGACGGCCGCGAGGGCGCGTACTACCTGTGGGATCGCGAGGAGGTCGCCGCCGCGCTCGAGCCCGCGGACTATGCGGTGTTCGCCGCGCGCTTCGGGCTGGACCACGAGCCGAACGTCGATGGCCGCTGGCATCTGGTGGCGTCCGAGTCCGTGCCGCGGATCGCGGAGCGGCTCGGTCGCGGCGAGACCGAGGTCGAGGCGGCGCTCGCCCGAGCGTGCCGGGTACTCGCGGCGCAGCGGACCCGTCGCGCACGACCCGCACGCGACGAGAAGGTCCTGACCGCGTGGAACGCGCTGATGATCAAGGGTCTCGCGCTCGCCGCGCGCACCCTCGGTCGCCCGGATCTCGCGCAAGCGGCGACGGCAGCCGCGGATTTCCTCGAGGATCGCCTGTGGGTCGACGGACGCCTCCACGCGGTCCACGCCGGCGGTCGCACGCGGTTTGCCGCGACGCTCGACGACCACGCGTTCCTCGCCGATGCACTGTTCGAGCTGCTGCAGACCCGCTGGCGCACTCGTGACTACGATCGCCTGATCGGGCTCGCCGAGATCCTGCTCGAGCGCTTCGAGGACGCGTCGAACGGCGGATTCTTCTTCACCGCGGCCGGCGAGGAAGCGCCGCTCGGCCGGCTGAAGTCGTTCGGCGACGATGCGACCCCGGCCGGCAACGCGATCGCCGCCGAGACCCTGCTGCGAATCGGCTACCTGGCCGGCGAGCCCCGCTACCTGCGCGCCGCGCACCGCGCGCTCGCCGCGGCGATGCCGTCGATGCGGGCGCAGCCCGCGGCGCACATGGGCCTGGTGAACGCGCTGCAATGTGAGCGGCGCGTGCCGACGACCGTGGTGATTCGCGGCTCCGACGAGGAGGCCGAGCGCTGGGCGCGCGAGCTGCACCGGGGGTACGCGCCCGAGCGCAGCGTGTTCCGGATTCCGACGGAGGAGCCCGCGCTGCCCGCGGCGCTCGCTGACAAACGGGCCGACCGCGCGACGCTCGCCTATCGCTGCGTCGGCACCACCTGCTTCGCGCCGGTTCGCGACTTCGGCGCGCTGTTGACCGCGCTCGGCGTCCAGAACGCGCCCGCCGATCCGGGGAACTCGACCGGGCTCGCGAAGCCGTCGGCCGACACGGACGAGACACCGAAGAAATAATCGTCGATCACGACCCCGGGGAGGCGCATCCTCGTCCGGTTGCCCGCCCACCGGCGATACCGCCACTGCGGATCGGTCGTGTCGCGCCACCAAACGCGGTAGCCGACGGCCGACGGCACGGCCGACCATTGCACGACCGCATCCGGCGTCACCGCGCCCGAGATCCGCACCACGGTCGGCGGCGGTGGCGCCCACGCGAGGCTCGCGAGCGTGATCGCATTGAGGCGCGTGACCTGCGCGAGGTACGCAAAGTCGACGCCGGCGAGCACGTCGCCGTAGGCGATGCCGTTCGCGACCCGCACGTCCTGATGCTGGCGATGATAGTTCTCGGCGGCTTCGGTGAAGCGTACCGCCGGGAAGCCCGCCGCGAGCATCGGCATCTGATCGCCGCCGCGGTCGAACCGGTCCGTCCGGTCAATCATCCGGACGTGGAAGTTCCACAGCACCCGCGGCGCGAGCCGGGCGATGTAGCGGGCGAGATTGCGCGCGGGGCTGTCCACCTCGCCGCCGTTGTAGCGGATCTCGCGGAGGCCGCGCGCGAGCGCGGTCGCCGCGAGGAGCTTGCCGCCGTACAGACCCTGTTCTTCGCCGGACAGCACGGCGTAGACGATCGTCGCGGGAAAGCGGTAGCACGACAACACGCGGGCGGCTTCGAGCACCGCGGCGACACCCGAGCCGTCGTCGTCCGCGCCCGGCGCCGGCAGTGCGGCGAGCGTCACGAGGCTCGCGACCGTGACCAGGAAGAACCTTCGGACGAGCGCAGGGGTAGGCATCGGAGCCGCCTCCTCGAGTTCGTCTAGGCCAGCGGCATCGAACCGCGCTGCAGCTGCGCGTGGAGGCGCCGCCGAATCTCGCCGTGTGCCGCCTCGCTGAACGCCGGTGCGGCAGTCCAGTCGAGCGCCCAGGGCTGCAGCTCGCGCGTGCCCGCCGGTTCGTCGCCGAGTCGCGGAAACAGGTGCGCGTGCAGCGCGGGTTCGGCATTCCCGAACATCGCATAATTGACGCGGATCGCGCCGGTCGCCGCGATCAACGCGTCCCCGAGCGTCGCCATGTCGTCGAGGAACGTCGCGCGCGCGTCGCGCGCGAGCGCGTTCAAGTGTGGCACGACCGGATCCGGCAACAGCAGGCAATAGCCGGCGAACACCTGCCGCTCGCCGAGCACCGCCCAGCCTGAGCGCAGCCGGGCGACGACCGCCGGATGATCCGCCGTACGGCATCGGTCGACGAGGCGGTGGATCGCGGTCGTCACGACGGGTCCTCTCCGACGAGAATTCGTCCCCGATCGACGACCAGCACGGTCGCTTTCGGGAAGAAATTGAATTCCGAAGCCGACGCCCAGGTATATGCGCCCATCGAGCGTCCGACGACCCGATCGCCGATCGCGAGCACGGGCAGCGCGATGTCTTCCTCGATCACGTCGATGCTGTCGCAGGTCGGCCCCGCGAGCACCGACGGCAGCCGCTCGCCGCCGCCGTTCAACGCCTCGATCGGATAGCTCGCGTGATCGTACAACCGGCCGCTGTACGAACCATACAGGCCGTCGTCGAGGTAGTACCACCAGCGGTCGCCGCGCCGCGCGCGCCCCATCACGGTCGAGACCCCGACCGCGGCCGGCGCGACGATGGTCCGGCCGGGCTCCGCGATCGCCCGCACCCCGGGCGGCAGCGCGGCGAGCGCCGCGCGGATCGGCGCGCAGAACGGCTCGATCGGCAGCATCGGCTCGCAATAATCCGCGGGAAACCCGCCGCCGATGTCGAGGATCTCGAGAGCGGTGCCGCGCGCCGCCGTGCGCGCGATCAAGCCGGCGCAGGCCTCGATCGCCTCGACGTGCATCGCCGGATCCGGCGCCTGCGAACCGACGTGGAACGACAGCCCGCGGATGCGCACGTCGAGCGACTCGGCGAGCCCGATCAACTCCTCGACCTCGGCGGGATCGCAGCCGAACTTGCGCGAGAGGTCGCAGACCGCGCCGGGGTTGCGGAACGCGACCCGGATCAGCAGGCCGGCCTGCCGCCGGTATTTCGCGAACTTGCGCACCTCGTCCGGATTGTCGACGACGAACGTGTCGATCCCGGCCGCGAGCGCGGTGCGGATGTCGGCGTCGCGCTTGATCGGGTGCGTATGGATGCAGCGCTCGGGGGCGACCTGCGCGCGGCGCACCAGTTCGACTTCGCCGTTGGTCGCGAGGTCGAACGACGCGCCTTCGTCCCGCAGGACCTCGACGACCGCGCGGTGCGGCAGCGGCTTCAGCGCGAAGTGCAGCCGCACCTCGGGCAGCGCGTCCGCGAGGCGTCGATAGCGATCGCGCAAGCGCTCGGCATCGACGACCAGCAGCGGCGAGCCGTACAGATCCGCGAGCCGATGGATCGCCTCCGCCGCGAACGGATCCCAGGACGGGTCCAATACCATCGGTGGATTCCTCTGCATCAGTCGGCTCCGGGTTCGATTGCGCGACCGCCGAGTCCGCAGGCGCGCCGCAAACGGTCGTTGACCGCGCTCCAGGATTCCTCCCGAGGCGGCGTCTCGACCAGGATCCGCGCGCAGCCGGCATGATCGAGCGTGCGCAAGCGGTCGTAGAGATCGTGGGCATAGACCCGTGCGTCGGCGGCGGCCTCGAGCCAGACGACGCCCGGGTGGCGGTCCGGCGGCGCGGGGGCGCGCGCCAGCACGCCGACGCGCTCGCCGTGCGTCGCGATCGCTGCGATGCGCGCCGTCAGCCGCGAAGCCGGCACGAGTTCGAGCGGCGTGCGCGGTGCGTAGTGCAGACTGCGATCACCCGGCGCGCGCGGCGCCTCCCCGCTCTCGACGAGTTCGCCCGCGACCGCCTCGATCTGCGATCGGGTGATGTGTCCGGGCCGCAGCAGCCGCACCGCATGGTCGAGACACGCGACGATCGTCGATTCGAGGCCGATTTGCGACTCCCCGCCGTCGAGCACGATCGGGACCGCGTCGCCGAACTCCTCGCGCACGTGCGCCGCGCGGGTCGGGCTCAAGTGCCCGTAACGGTTCGCCGACGGCGCCGCGACGCCGCCGCCGAACGCCCGCAGCAAGCGCTGCGCGACCGGATGCGACGGCACGCGGATCCCGACGCTGTCCTGGCCGCCGGTGACGACCTCGTCGACCTCGTCCGACTTCGGCAGGATCAAGGTGAGCGGTCCGGGCCAGAACCGCGCCGCGAGCGCTCGCGCCGGCGCCGGCACCTCGCGTGCCCACCGCGACAGGCGCCGCGGGTCGTCGATGTGCACGATCACCGGATGATCGGTCGGACGACCTTTCAAGGAGAAGATCCGCGCAACCGCGGCACGATCCGCGGCGTTCGCGCCGAGCCCGTACACGGTCTCGGTCGGGAACGCGACGAGACCGCCGGCGCGCAGCGTCGCGACGGCCGCGTCGATGTCCTCGGACGTCGCCGGGTTCATCGCGCGCGGCTCAACCCGGCGGCCGCGGGGCGGCACCCGCGCCCAGTGCGTCGAGATCGATCCGCCGCCACGTTCCGTCGGCCTGGCGGATCAGTTCGTACGCCGGCCAGTAGTGATCGTCGCGCTTCAAGGTGATCACGGCGACCTCGCCGTTCCAGGACACCGTCTTCAGCCGCACCGACGAGCGGTCCGGCTTGCCGACGACCGCACGGACGAACGCGTCGAGGTTCGCGACCGGACGGCCGTCGACCTCGGTGATCCGCCGCCCCGGGAACAGGCCGTAGTGCGCGGCGGGCGAGCCGAAATAGAAGAACGACACGAAGACCCCGCGGCGCGCAATGCCCCGTTGTATCGCGAGGGCGCGGTACGGCGACTGGATCGTCGCGCCCGCCCAGAGCAGCACCCGGCCGATTCCCCGGCCCCACAGCGCGACCGGGGCCATCGGCAGCGTCTTGGCAGCGCCGTCGCGCCAGATCGTGACCTGGACTTGCGTTTTCTGCACCGCGCGTTCGACCTCGCGGAACCGGTTCACGACTCGCCCGTCGATCGCGAGCAGCAAGTCGCCGGGCTGCAATTGGCTCGCCTCGGGCGATCCGGCGGCGACGCGCTGGACCACGAGGACCTGGCGCCGCTGCTGCGCGTGCGCCTCGAACCGCCGCACCCACCGCGCCGTGAGGCCGAGCTTGCGGGCGTCGGCGAGCGAATCGACCCCGAATTCGGTGTCCAGGGAATAGATCGGCCGATGCTGCTCGATGTCGTGGATCATCTCGTCGACGAACCCCGCGGGGATCCCATGATTCGCCTGCGCGATGCCCTGCGGCGTGTCGTAGGCGAAGCTCGACCACAGCGCGCGCACGTCACCGCGCCGGTCGACGATCACGCCGTCGTAATCGTTCGGCGGATTCACGAGATTCACGACCTCGATGTCGCTGTCGCGGAAGCGCAGCGTCCGGGACAGGGGGAACGACAGCACGTCGCGACCCGACACCTCGGTCTCCTGGGACAGGATCCGCGAATCGCCGCGCTGGCCGACGACCCAGACGTGATCGCCCGCCTTCAGCGGCCGGCGGTCGAAGTGCGCGGCCCGCACCGGCGTGTGGCCGATCAGCTTCGGGTCGTAGGAGATCACCGCGAGGTCGTGCAGTGGATGGATGAACACGACCTTGCCCGGCACCTCGACCGTGTTCGCGAACGTGATGCGGACGTCGCCGAGTGCGACCGGTACCGTATTGCGGTCGGTGACGATCAGGCCACGCTTCGCGTCGACGATCACGCCGGTCCCGTGATAGTGGCGCTCGGTGACGCCCGACACCGAGTACGGCATGTCGAAATTCACCGCGACCAGTGACGGCGCGAGCCGGTCGATCAGGGGATTGCCGCTGCGGACGAACCGGGTCGACGCCGGACGCAACGGCGGCGGCGGCGGTCCCGGCGCGAGCCGTCGGCACACCCAGGTCCCCAATCGGTCGTCGCGGGTGCAGTCGCGCGACGGAAACCATCGCCGGTCCATCCGAATCACCCCGAGTTCGGACGCGCGGGGGTTTTGCAAGGTCACGTAGCGCACCGTCGCCCGCTGGCCGTCGGCGAGTTTCGCGAGCACGGCGGTGAACTGCGCGAGGTTGTCGACGCGCTGACCGTCGAACCGGGTGATCAAGGCCGCTCGCGGGATGCCCGCGCTCGCGAACACGTAGCCCGGATCGGCGACGAAGATCCCCCGGATCGGTAGATGGAAGCTGCGGGCCTCTTGGTAGGACAACGGGTTCACGACCGCGTCGCCGAATTCCACGTACTCGTCCGGCGTGATCGAGTTCAGGTCGACGACTGTGAGCCGATGCTCGAGACGCGCGCCACCGCGCTCCACGGCGACGCGAACGGGCCGGCCGACGTGGTCGTCGAGCATCTTCTCCAACGAGAAGAACTCGGGGATCGGCTGGCCGTCGATCGACAACAGGATGTCGCCCGGCTGCAGGAAACGTGCCGCGGGCGAGCCGGGTTGCACGTCGTGGACGACCAGCATCCCGGTCAGGTGCGGAAATTCGCGGCGGATGCGCGTTTCGGTCGTCGTATCGAGGCCGAGTCGGGTCAGTTCGTCGTACGGCGTGTACTGGAACACGGTCTCGAGGGTCCCGCGCGGCACGGGTTCGCCCGCGTCGATGAACTTCAGCGCACGCACCACCGCCGGCAACGGAAAATAGAAGCTGGCCGCGGTGCCGGTCGCGCCGCCCGCGTTCAAGGCGACGACGCGCCCGTGGATGTCGATCACCGGAGAGCCGGAGGAGCCGCCCGACGTGCTCGACGCGGCCTGATAGTAGAACGTGTTGAAGTCGTTGTACTTCCCGTAACCGTAGTCCGGCGCCGACCGATCGAGCCGCGCGAGCGTACCGGCGAGGATCGACAGCTGCTCGCCCGCGTCGTTGCCGACGACCCGGATCTCGCGACCGATGACCGCGCCGGCCGGGTCGAGCGGCAGTTGCGCCGGGGTGATGTAGTGCAGCTTCTTCGGGTCGTAGCGGAAGATCCCGAAGTCGTGCACGGGATCGCGGTAGACCGGGTAGAGCGGCACTTCCTCGCGATTCTCGAAGATGGCTTGGGCGACGACCGGCCCCGGCGTCACGACGTGGCGGTTCGTGAGGATCAGGCCGCGCTTCGCATCGATCACGAAACCCGTGGCCTGCGCGGTCTCGTTCCATTCGGTGTCGAACGCGCGCGGCACGTCGATCTGGATCGACACGACGCCCGAGGAGATCCGCGCGAGTGTCCGCGCCCACCGATCCTCGGCGTCGCCGGTCGGCGCAGCGCACCCGCATCGCGGAGCGGCGTGCGCGGCGAAGGCGATCGCGGCGCAGGCCGCGATCGCGAGCGCTCCCACGGCGTGCCTCATGCGCTCATCCGCCGGACCGCTTCGCGGGCCAGCCGCGCTTCACGAGCTCGGCGACGATGCGTTCCCGGTGTTCGCCCTGGATCTCGATCACCCCGTCGCGCACGGTGCCGCCCGAACCGCAGCACTTCTTGAGCTGCGCGGCGAGCGCATCGAGTTCGGCCGCCGACAACGGCAGGCCGCTGACGGTGGTCACCCCCTTGCCGGCGCGGCCCTGGGTGGCCCGGCCGACCCGCGGCCGCGGCGGTTCGGCGGCGCCCGGGGCCCCCCGCGGGCAAACGCAGTCCCGTACCGGCCGGCGGCAGTTCGAGCACAGGGCACCGATCGTGGTCGAATGGACGGGCCTGGCGTTCATCGCGCGCATTATGCCGCGTAACGGTTCGCCGTCATACCGAAACGCGGCGCGCTAGAATAGGCGCCGGGGCAAGCTCGCCCTGAATCGAACTCTCCGAACATGATCGCGCGCAGACACTCCCGCAGCGTCAAAGTGGGCCCCGTGACCATCGGTGGCGGCGCCCCGATCGTCGTGCAGTCGATGACCAATACCGATACCGCCGACGTCGAGGCGACCGTCGCGCAGGTCGCCCTGCTGGCGCGCTCCGGCTCGGAGATCGTCCGCGTCACGGTGAACAACGAAGCGGCGGCCGCGGCCGTGCCGCGGATCCGCGAACGCCTGGATGCGCAGGGCATCGCGGTGCCGCTGGTCGGCGATTTCCACTTCAACGGGCACCGCTTGCTCAAGGCGCACCCGGCCTGTGCCGAGGCGCTCGCGAAGCTGCGGATCAATCCGGGCAACGTCGGCCGCGGCAGCAAGCGCGATCCGCAGTTCGCCGAGATGATCGAGGTCGCGTGCCGCTACGAGAAACCGGTGCGCATCGGCGTCAACTGGGGGAGCCTCGACCAGGATCTGCTCACGCGGATGATGGACGAGAACTCGCAGCGGCCCACGCCGCGCACGGCGCTCGACGTGATGCGCGAGGCGATCGTCGTGTCCGCGCTCGCGAGCGCCGAACGGGCCGAATCGCTCGGTCTCCCGGGCGATCGGATCGTGATCAGCGCGAAAGTCAGCGGCGTGCAGGACCTGATCGCCGTGTACCGCGACCTCGCGAAGCGCTGCGACTATCCCCTGCACCTCGGATTGACCGAAGCCGGGATGGGCAGCAAGGGCATCGTCGCGTCGACCGCCGGGATCGGCGTCTTGCTGCAAGACGGCATCGGCGACACGATCCGGGTGTCGTTGACGCCGGAGCCGGGCGGCGACCGCACCCAGGAGGTGATCGTCGCGCAGGAGATCCTGCAGACGATGGGCCTGCGCGCGTTCACCCCGATGGTCGTCGCGTGCCCGGGCTGCGGACGCACGACGAGCACTTATTTCCAGGAACTCGCGCAGAAGATCCAGAGCCATCTGCGGCATCGGATGCCGCAGTGGCGCAAGGAGCGCGTCGGGGTCGAGGAGATGACGGTCGCGGTGATGGGCTGTGTCGTCAACGGCCCGGGCGAGAGCAAGCACGCGAACATCGGCATCAGCCTCCCGGGCACGGGCGAAGTGCCGGTCGCGCCGGTCTACGAGGACGGCGCGAAGACCGTGACGCTGAAGGGGCAACGGATCGCCGAGGAATTCCAGGATCTCGTCGAACACTATGTCGAGCGGCGTTTCGCCCGGAGAGCCGAATGAACGAACGTGAACACGCGCAGGATCTCGCGGAACGCAAGTGCGTGCCCTGCGAAGGCGGCGTCGAGCCCTTGTCGCGCGCGCAGGCCGAGACCTTGCTCGCGCGCCTGCACCCCGACTGGGCGCTCGATCACGAGGCGAAGAGCATCGTCCGCTCGTTCCGGTTTCGCGATTTCTACCGGACGATGAGCTTCGTGAATGCGATCGCGCACATCGCGAACACCGAGGACCACCATCCGGATCTCGAGGTCGGATACGATCGCTGCCAGGTCCGTTACCGGACCCACTCGATTCGCGGCCTGTCCGACAACGACTTCATCTGCGCGGCGAAGATCGATCGCCTGTGATCTCGTCGTGACCGTCGATGAAGGGCGGCAGATCGCCCGCCGTGCCGAGTGCCTGCGCGGCGAACCAGCGTTTCGCGAGCGGCGTACGGCCGACCAGCCCGAGCCCGGTGGAGCGTAGCGCCGCGAGCACCGGATCGGCGTTCGAGAACAGCCGGTCTAACGCGTCGAATCCAGCGGCCGCGGGCAGCACCTCGCTCTTGCGCCAGCGTTCGTAGCGCCGCAGCACGCGCCGATCGCCGAACGCGCGCGGATCGGCGGCCGCCTCGAGCACGGCGACCAGCGCGCCGCAATCCAGCAGGCCGAGGTTCAAGCCCTGTCCGGCGAGCGGGTGCACCGCATGCGCCGCGTCGCCGAGCAGCGCGACGCGCTCGCCGACGAATCGCTCCGCGGTCCGCAGCCGCAAGGGATAGCGGCCGATGGCCGAGTCGAGTCGCGTCTTGCCGAGCACCCCCGCGCTCGCCGATTCCAGCGCGTCGCCGAACGACGCCGGATCGAGGGCGCACAGGCGGTCCGCTTCGTCGCGGACCAGGCTCCAGACGATCGACGAGCGCCCGTCGCTGAGCGGCAGGAACGCGAGCGGGCCGGTCGGCAGGAACCGCTGCCAGGCCGTGTTCCGATGGGCGATCGCGGTCGCGACGTGCGCGACCAGTGCGTCCGACGCGTAGCCGTGACCCGCGGTGCCGATGCCGAGTCGCCGGCGGGTCGGGGAATCCGAGCCGTCGGCGACCGCGATCAGTCCGGTCGCGAGATCGCGCCCGTCGCCGAGCCGAATGCGCGCCGTGGCCTCGTCGATCGACACCGCGCGCACGTCCGCCTCGACGACGACGACGCCGAGCTGGCGCGCGCTCTGCAGGCCGTGCCACTTCAAGGACCGCCCGTCGACGATGCTGCCGAGGTCCGGCTCGCCGATCTCGGCGCAGTCGAAGGTCAGCGATCCCGACCCTCCGGCCGACCCCGCCGCGTCCCAGACGCACAGGCGTTCGTACGGCTGGATACGCGACCGCGGCAGGCGCGCCCAGACGCCGCTCGCCGCGAGCAGACGTTGCGAGGCGCGGTTGATCGCAAAGACCCGCAGGTCCCAGTCCGCACCGTCGCCGTCTCGTGCGAGCTTCGGGTCGATCAGCGCGATTCGTCCGGGCGCGCACACCCGCCGGGTGACGAGCAGCGCCGCGAGCACCGATCCGACGGGTCCCGCGCCGACGATCGCGACGTCGAACTCCAGGCTCATCGCAGCGCGACCCCGCGCGCGAGCTTCGGCACCCGGCCGAGCGCGCCGGTGCTGAGCGCGGACAGCGCGCGCTTCGCCGGCGGCAGGAGGTCGAAGGCCAGCAGCCCGAGATTGCGCGCCTGTCGCACGAACGGCGCCGGATTCGCGAACAGCCGGACGAGGCCGTCGGTGAACCACGTGATCGCGCGGCGGTCGCTGCGCCGCCACGCATCGTAGTTCGCGAGCAGCTCCGATTCGCCGAAGTCGCGGTGATCCGCGGTGCGCCGCTCCGCGACGAGTTCGGCGAGGGTCGCGACGTCGCGCAGGCCGAGGTTGAATCCCATGCCCGCGACGGGGTGCAGACTCTGCGCGGCGTTGCCGACGATCGCGCAGCGCGCGCCGCTGGTCGCGCGCGCCTGGGTGAGCGCGAGCGGATAGGCGACGCGGCGGCCCACCTTGAGCAACCGCCCGAGCCGGAATCCGAACCGATCCTGCACTTCCCGCAGGAACTCGGCGTCGGACGCCTCGAGCAGCGCGTCGACGGCGGCGCGGCGCACGGTCAACACCAAGGTGCAGCGTCCATCGGCGAGCGGCAACAGCGCGAGCGGGCCCGTTTCGGTGAAGCGTTCGTACGCGACCTGTTCGTGGTAGCGCTGCGGCAGCACGGTGGTGATGATCGCGCTCTGGTCGTAGTCGCGAGTCTCGATGCCGATGCCGGCCGCCTGCCGCACGGCCGAGTGCGCCCCGTCGGCCGCGACCACCAGCTGCGCCTCGATCCGCGCCTGCGCGCCGTCTGCCGTCGACAGCTGCAGCTCCACCGCATCGGGCCGGCAGACCGCGTGGTCCAGCTTCGCCGGACAGTACACCTGCGGCGACGGCCCCCGTTCGATCGCCTTCCACAACGCCGCGCCGAGCGCGCGATTCGGGACGACGAATCCGAGCGCGGCGAGGCCGAGCTCGGCCGAATCGATGCGCGCGAAGCCGAATCGACCCCGGTCCGAGACGTGGATCTTGCGAATCGGCATCGCCGCCGCCTCGACGTCGGCCCAGACCCCGATCGCATCGAGGATCCGCCGGCTGCCGTTCGACAGCGCGGTCGTGCGTTCGTCGAAGCTCGGCTGCGCGGCACCGTCGTACGGCACCGCCTCGATCAACGCAACGGACAGCTCGAGCGGTAGCAACGCGGCGGCGAGACTCGCGCCGACCATGCCTCCGCCCACGATCGCGATGTCGACTTTCCGCGTCACGATGATTGCACCAGGCGTTCCACGGCGTCAGGGTCCTTCTCGAGGGCGGCCGTCAATACCTCCGGGCCCTCCGCACCGATCCACAGGTCGTCCTCGATGCGCACGCCGACGTTCCAGAATTCCTTGGGGACCTTTGGGGACGGGCGCACGTAGATGCCTGGTTCGACCGTGATGACCATCCCGGGTTCCAGCAGGCGCCACTCGCCGTCGACCTTGTAGTCGCCGACGTCGTGGACGTCGAGGCCGAGCCAATGCCCGGTGCGGTGCCCGAAGAACTCCCGATAAGCGCCTTCCTTGATCAGCCGGGCCGGACGACCCTTCAGCAAGCCGATCTCGACGAGGCCCTGCGTGATCGCGCGCACCGCGGCCTCGTGGGGATCGTTCCAATCGTTCCCGGGGCGCGCCTTGTCGATCGCCGCCGCCTGCGCGCGCAACACGACCTCGTATACGGCCCGCTGCGCCGGCGCGAAGCGCCCGCCGACGGGGAACGTCCGCGTCACGTCGGCCGCATAGCAGTCGAATTCGCAACCCGCGTCGATCAGCAGCAAATCCCCGTCGCGCAGCACCTGATCGTTGTTCCGGTAATGCAGGATGCAGGCGTTCGCGCCACCGCCGATCACCGGATGATAGGCGTGTTCGGCGTTGTGCCGCCGGAACTCGTGCGCGAGCTCGGCGGCGACCTCGTACTCGGTGACGCCGGGGCGCGCGAAGCGCATCGCCCGCCGGTGGGCGCCGACCGTGATCTCGGCCGCCCGGCGCAGCGCGGCGAGTTCCCCACGGCTCTTGCACAGACGCAGATCGTCGATGAGGTGCGACAGCGCGGCGATCTCCTGCGGCGCGCAGATCCCATGGCGCGCCTCCACCCGCAGCGCGTTGACCCAGCCGAGGACGCGCGGATCGAATTCTTCGTTGATGCCCATCGTGTAGTAGATCCGCGGGCGCCCTTCCATCAGACCGAAGAGGATCTCGTCGAGGTCGGCGATCGGGAACGCGTCGTCCGCGCCGTAGGTGGCGACGGCGCCTTCCGGTCCGGCGCGCGGCCCGTCCCAATCCTCGCGCTCGCGGTCGCGCTCGCGCACGAACAGCAAGTACTCGCCCTGCGCTCGGCCGGGCGCGAGCACCGCGACCGCGTCGGGCTCCGGGAAGCCGGTGAGGTAGTGGAAATAGCTGTCCTGCCGGTACGCGTACTCGATGTCGCCGTTACGGGTGCGCACCGGCGCGGCCGGCAGGATCGCGATCGCGTCGCGCCCGAGCGAGCGCATCAAATGCGCGCGACGGCGGCTGAATTCCTTACGCTCCACGCCGGCACCCGCTACGTTCAGTGCAATTGCCGGCTCGGCGAAAACACCTGCGCCCGCAGCGGATGCAGTTCCTCGAAGACCACCTGCGCGGCCACGCGAATGAACTCCACCAGCTCCGCGTAGGCTTGCTCGTTCGCTTCGTCGCCGTCGGCGTCGTCGCCGCTCGCGCGGGCGATCTCGGTGAAGTCCCGGACGATCTCGCCGACGTGGCCGGACAAGGCGCCGAGGTCGGCGATCCGGCCGGCGCCGAGCCCGTACAGGAAGCCGGTGCACCACAGGGCCAGCGCATTCGTCCGGCCCGTCAACGGCTGCTCGTCGTCGGGCAGCAGGGGTGCGAACGCCATGCCCTGGTCGCCGAACGCGGCGGCGGTCGCGCTGAATACCCGCTCGATCATCGCGACGTCTTCCGGCGACAGCGACGAGCGGTCGGGCAGGATCTCGTTCACCCAGTCGTCGATCCGGTACGGCGACGTCGCGCACAATGCGCCGCACAAGGACCCATGGGCCTCGGCCGCGTCGGCGTGGCTGCCCGCCGCCGACAGAACGTCCTCGAAGTCTTTGAACCGGATGCCCGAGACCATGGCCGAATGATACCCGATGGCACGCACGACGCCCTTTGCATTGCGGGAGGCGGGGCTCTATATTCCCGTTCCATGGGCGATCCCGCAGCGAAATCCGCCGTCGAACTCGAACTCAAGCGGCTCGAAAAGCGCCTGGACGACTTGATTGCGACGGTGGGCCAGATCAAGGAAGAGAATCGTGCGCTGCGCCAGCGCCAGGAAGCGCTCACCAGCGAGCGCGCGAGCCTGCTGCAAAAGAACGAGCAGGTACGCGCCCGGGTGGAAGCGATGATCGGACGACTGAAGTCGATGGAACAACAATGAGCGACACACCGGCCCGGGTCTCGGTTCGGATCCTCGAAAAGGAGTACCAGATCAGTTGCCCCCCCGAGGAACGCTCGGCGCTGCTGGATTCGGCGGAATTCCTGAATGCGCGGATGCGCGAGATCCGCGATGGCGGCAAGGTGGTCGGCCTCGATCGCATCGCCGTGATCGCGGCCTTGAACATGGCGAACGAGCTGCTGCGGATCCGGCAAAGCGACACGCATCTGGAATCCGAGGTCGGTGGACGCTTGCGTATCCTGCGCGAGCGCGTAGAGTCGGCATTGGAGAAGGGTCAGCAGCTCGAGCTTTGAGACGCCCTTCTCCCAGTTTCAGGTTTGGCGCCGCCTGCGGTGTTCGATGCGGATCGGGTTACCTCTCGACCCTAATTCGTAAACCCCAGGGACTCAGGCTTGCTGGCAACATTGTGCAAGTCCGCCTCGAGCGGAAAGCCTTAATTGCCGCAGTCGGTCCCACCTGTTGCTCAGGTCGGGAGCAAAGGTCCAAAACGGCACAGGCGGGTGGCGCCATCCATTCCACGACCACGAGACGATGAAGACCGGCAAAACGGCCTTGCGCTCCGAATTGCGCGCGCGGCGGCGCGCGTTGACCCCTGAGGAACGTGCGGCGCGCTCACGCGCCGCGGCACTCGTGATCACCCGACTGCCGCGCTTCGCGGCGGGTTCGACCGTCGCGATCTACGTGCCGATGCACAGCGAACTCGACACCTCGTTGCTGATCGCGAGTGCGCGCCGGCGCGGCATCCGCCTGTTCCTGCCGGTCGTCGTGGACCGGCGGCGGCGCGCGCTGCGCTTCTATCCGCTCGACGGGCAGATGCGTCCGGGGGCATACGGGATTCCCGAGCCGCGGCGAGCCGGACGCCCGGTCGGTGCGCGGTGGCTGAACCTCGTCGTCGTACCCCTGGTCGGGATCGATCGTCACGGCCATCGGCTCGGGATGGGTGGTGGGTATTACGATCGGGCGTTCGCGTTCCGCGCGCGGCGCCGCACCTGGCGGGGACCGCGCTTGATCGGCATCGCGTTCGATTGCCAATGCGTCGAGGCGATCCAGGCCGAGCGCTGGGATCTGCAGCTCGATGCGCTCGCGACCGAGAGCGGCTTGACCACGTTCGCAAGGGCGCACCGATGAATCATTGGCTGCTGAAATCGGAGCCGGGAACCTTCGGGATCGACGACCTCGCGGCCCGGCCTCGCAAGGTCACCGCGTGGGATGGCGTGCGCAACTTTCAGGCGCGCAACATGCTGCGCGACGATTTCCGCAAGGGCGATCGGGCGTTCTTCTACCACTCCGGCTGCGCCGAGCCGGGCATCGTCGGCATCGTCGAGGTGGCTCGAGAAGCCTACCCGGACCCGACCGCATTCGATCCGCAGGACGCGCACTACGATCCGATCGGCACGCCCGATGCGCCGCGCTGGTACGTCGTCGACGTGCGCCTCGTCCGCAAGCTCGATCGCGTGATCACGCTGCAGGAGCTGCGTTCGCACGCGCGGGGCAAACTTCGGGATCTGTTGATCCTGAGACGCGGCAACCGATTGTCGGTGACGCCGGTGACGAAGGCCGAGTGGGACTTCATCCTCTCGCTCGAGTGAACGCGGCTACCACATCCGCGCGGGTTACATGTGACGTATTGCTTGTAATTTGATGATTCGTGTATATACTCGGTCCCCGGACTAACCCGACAACGGAGTTTTCAACATGGCAGCGAAAGCGAAGAAGGCCAAGAAAAAGGTAGCCAAGAAGAAGGCGGCCAAGAAGAAGTAAGCCTTCGAATTGAACCGACTGTGCCCGCGAAAGCGGGCACAGTCGTTTCTGAGGATCGGAAAACTCGTGGACACACGCGCGAAGAAGCGAGCGGCGGCCGAAGCGGCGCTGCGTTACGTCGAGGACGACATGGTCCTCGGGATCGGTACCGGCTCGACCGTTGACGAGTTCATCGGCGCGCTCGGGGCGAGCCGATTGCGATTGCGCGGCGCGGTCGCCAGCTCCAACGCGACCTCCGCGCGCCTGAAGGCAGCCGGGATTCCGGAACTCGACTTGAACAGCGCCGGCGACCTCCCGCTGTACGTCGACGGCGCCGACCAGGCGACGCCGCAAGGCGCGTTGATCAAGGGCGGCGGCGGCGCGCTGACCCGCGAGAAGATCGTCGCGGCCGCATCGGTTCGGTTCGTCTGCATCATCGACGACGGGAAGCTGGTCGACGTGCTCGGCGCGTTCCCGCTGCCGATCGAAGTGATTCCGATGGCCCGCTCCTACGTCGCGCGGCGCGTGGTCGCGCTCGGCGGCGAGCCGGTGTGGCGGCAGGACGTCGTGACCGACAACGGCAACGTGATCCTCGACGTGCACAACCTGCGGATCGAGGACCCGGTCGAACTGGAGGCCCGCATCGACGCGATCGCGGGGGTCGTCACCGTGGGCTTGTTCGCGCGACGCGGCGCCGACGAACTGCTGATCGCGGGGGACGACGGCGTCCGCCGGATTACGACCGCGACGCCCTGAGCGCCGCTCAGATCTCGACGCGGGTACCGATCTCGACGACCCGTCCGGGCGGCAGCCCGTAGAAGTCGGCGACCACCTGGGCGTTGCGCGCCATTTGAATGAACGCGCGGCGCCGCAGCGGCGGCAGATCGGATCGGCGTCCCGGAATCAATTCCTCCCGGCTCAGGAAGAAGGTGGTCTTCTCCGGTTCGTACGGCACCCCATGGTTCTCCGCGAGCCGCAGGATCTCGGCGATGTTCGGCGACTCCATGAAGCCGAAATGCGCGACGAACCGCAGGATGCCGGCACCGACCTCGGTCACGTTGAGCCGCTTCGCGGTCGGGATCCGGGGTTCCTCGCGCGTGACGATCGTGAGCAGCACGACCCGCTCGTGCATCACCCGGTTGAACTTGATGTTGTTGAGCAGCGCACGCGGGATGCCCGAGGCCTTGGCATCCAGGAAGATCGCGGTCCCGGGAACGCGCACGGGCGGATCGCGCTTGAGGTCCTCGAGAAAGTCGCGAACCGGCTTCTGCTCGCGCAGCAACCGGGTCAGCACGCTCGAGCGACCCCGTTGCCAGGTCTGCATCAACCAGTAGATCGTCAAGCCGGCGGACAGCGGCAGCCAGCCACCGTCCTCGAGTTTCGTGAGGTTCGCGAACAGGAACGCCAGATCGACGATGAACAGCAAGGAGATGCCCGCGCGCAACGGCAAGCTCTCGCGACCGTAGCGCGACTTGATCAAGCTGAGCGTGAGCGGCGTGACGATCGTCATCGCGCCGGAGACCGCGAGCCCGTACGCGCCGGCGAGCGCCGCGGAGCTGCCGAAGCCGACGATCAGCGCGAGCGCCGCGACCATCAGCACCCAATTCATCGTCGGCACGTAGATCTGCCCGACGTTCTCGGCGGAGGAATGCTCGATGTGCAGGCGGGGGAACAGCCCGAGACTCACCGCGGTGCTGGTCACCGAGAACACGCCGGAAATCACCGCCTGGGAAGCGATCACGGTGGCCGCGGTCGCGAGCAGCACGAGCGGGAGCAGCGCCCAGGACGGCGCCATCAGATAGAAGGGGTTGCTGATCGCCTGCGGATGCTCGATCAGCATCGCGCCCTGGCCGAAATAGTTCAGCAGCAGCGCGGGCATCACCACGGTGACCCAGGCGTAGCGGATCGGCGTCTTGCCGAAATGTCCCATGTCCGCGTACAGCGCCTCGCCGCCGGTCACCGTCAGGAACACGCCCGCGATCACCGCCAGCGACTCGAATCGATGCTGGCTGAGCAACCACAGCGCGTCGAGCGGGTTGACCGCAAGCAGCACGCGCGGATCCCGCACGATCCAGGAGGCCCCCATCGCGCCGATCACCGCGAACCAGCCGAGCATCACGGGTCCGAACACGCTGCCGACCGACGCGGTGCCGTGCTTCTGGATCATGAACAGGCCGACCATCACCAGCAGGGTGATCGGCAGGACCGGTATCTGCGAGGTCGGCGCCGCGACCTGCAGGCCTTCGACCGCGCTCAGCACCGAGATCGCCGGCGTGATCGCGCCGTCGGCAAAGAACAGCGCCGCCCCCAGGATGCCGAGCATCGCGTACAGCTTCTTCCGCGGGCTTTCCCGGTCGGTGTTCACGACCAGCGCCGTCAGCGCGAGCACGCCGCCCTCGCCCTTGTTGTCCGCGTTCAGGACGACCGAGACGTATTTCACCAGGACGACGAGCGTGAGCGACCAGAAGATCAGCGACAGCACGCCGAAGACGTCGTTCGGCGAAACGGCGAGATGCGCGCCGGTGAAGCAACCCGACAACGCGTAGAGCGGGCTCGTGCCGATGTCACCGAACACGACGCCGAGCGCACCGAGCGCGAGCAACGCCCCTTGGCCACCCGAGTTGCGTTCAACCGACATGCCGAGTCGCGCTCCGAAGGGCGAGGGGGCCGGCGAACGCGGGCCCCCTGGAATTTGGCTGGGGGACTAGGATTCGAACCTAGGTAAACGGAGTCAGAGTCCGTTGTCCTACCGCTAGACGATCCCCCAAGAAGAATCGCATACCGGGGCCGTGCACACGCTCAGCGCTTGGAGAACTGGGTTCCGCGCCGCGCCTTGCGCCGCCCGACTTTCTTGCGTTCGACCTCGCGCGCATCGCGCGTGACGAACCCCGCCTTGCGCAAGCCCGCGCGCAGGGTCTCGTCGTAGGCCATCAACGCCCGGGTGATGCCGAGGCGGATCGCACCGGCCTGGCCGGTGATGCCGCCACCGGTCACGTGCGCGTCGATGTCGAACTTGCCATCCATGTCCACCGCTTGAAACGGCTGCCGGATGATCATGCGGCCGGTCTCGCGACCGAAGAACTCGTCGAGCGATCGGCCGTTGATGTCCACCCGGCCCGTGCCCGGCTTGAGATAGACCCGCGCACTGGAGGTCTTGCGTCGTCCGGTACCGTAATAGGACTGGGAGGCTGCGTTCTGTGCCATGACTTGAGGTTCCTGAGATCTTTGACCGGCTGCTGGCCCGGACTGACTAGTTGAGCTCGAGCGCCTTGGGCTGCTGCGCCTGGTGCGGATGCTCGCTGCCGCCGAAGACGTGCAACTTGCGGTACATGCGGCGTCCCAGCGGGCCCTTCGGCAACATCCCCTTGACCGCGAACTCGATCGCGCGTTCGGGGTGCTGTTGCAGGAGCTTCTCGAGCGCGATGCTCTTCAGGTTACCGACGTAACCCGTATGGCGATGGTAGAACTTGTCCTGCAACTTGGACCCCGTGACGTGCACCGCGCCGGCGTTGATCACGATGATGTGGTCGCCGAGATCTTGATGCGGCGCATAACTCGGCTTGTGCTTGCCCTTCAGGCGCAGCGCGAGCTGCGAGGCGAGCCGGCCAAGGGTCTTACCGGCGGCGTCGACGACGAACCAGTCGCCGCGGGTTTCTTCGGGTTTCGCAAATTCCGTGTACATGGACCCACTTCTGTTGAAGAGCGCTTCGAGGAGCGCGTCGAAAGGCGCGAGAGTGTACAGAAGGCTGCGCGCGGTTGCCAGTCCCCATCGACACCGCCCCCCGCCGCCCCCGGGCCACCGCCCGCGAACCACTCATTATATAATTACCCGGATGGAACAACGCGATTACCGCCCGATCGATCGCGTGATCGGCGAAATAGATAAAGCAATCAAGGTGTTAGCATCTTCCGCCGACGCCCGCATCGGCCGTGCGGCGCCCGCGGCCAACGACGCCGCGCCGCTCAGCGAGCCCGAGCGCCGCGAATCGGCCCGTCTGATGCGCGTGAATCACGCCGGTGAAGTGGCGGCCCAAGCGCTGTATCAGGGCCAGGCGCTGGTCGCGCGCGATCCGGCGATCGCCGCGGCGATGCGCCAGGCGGCAGCCGAGGAAAACGACCATCTGGTGTGGTGCGAGCAGCGGCTGGCCGAGCTCGGCGGCGAGCCGAGCCGCCTCAATCCCCTGTGGTATCTGGGCTCGTTCGCGATCGGCGCGCTCGCCGGCGCGTTCGGCGATCGGACGAGCCTCGGGTTCGTTCGCGAGACCGAGCGCCAGGTCGAGACGCATCTTGGCGATCACCTCGATCGTTTGCCGACGGCGGACCGGCGCAGCCGCGCGATACTCGAAAAGATGCGCGACGAGGAGTCGCGGCACGGACGCACCGCCGAGACGCTCGGCGGCATCGACCTGCCGTTACCCGTGCGCGCCGCGATGCATCTCGTGTCGCGGGTGATGACGCGCACCGCCTATTTCGGCTGAACGTCCCGGGATCGGCTTGCGATTCCGGGACTTATGTAATAAAACTCCGGCGGGCACCGCCGCAACCCGGGGCGTCGGGGCAATCCAGGGAGACACAGGGAGACGATATGGAAGACGGTGCAAAAACCTTGAGCGACATTCCGGCGATCAATCGTTTCCTGAGTTATTGCCGGATTCGATCGGTCCCGTCGAAGACCGTGATCATCCACGCCGGCGACCTGCCCGATATCCTCTACTACATCATCAGCGGCTCGGTCGAGGTGATGATCGAGGACGAGGACGGCAACGAAATGGTCCTCGCGTACCTCAACAAGGGGCAGTTCTTCGGGGAAATGGGTCTGTTCTACGAGCAGCCGACCCGCAGCGCCTGGGTGCGCACGCGACAGCAATCCGAGCTCGCGGAGATGACCTATCCGCGTTTCCGGCAAATCGCCGCGGAGAGCCCCGGTTTGATCTTCGAGCTCGCGACCCAGCTCGCGACCCGGCTGGACCGAACCAACCGCAAGCTCGGCGACCTCGCGTTCGTCGACGTCACCGGTCGCGTCGCGCACGCGATCATGGACCTTTGCGGTGAGCCGGATGCGATGACCCACCCGGAAGGGATGCAGATCAAGGTGAGCCGCCAGGAACTCTCCCGGCTCGTCGGCTGCTCCCGGGAGATGGCGGGCCGGGTGCTCAAGGTCCTCGAGGATCAGGGCCTGCTGCGCGCCACCGGCAAGACGATCGTGGTGTTCAACGCCCGGCCGAAGGTCAAGACCCGCCCGCTGGTCGTACCGGTCAACAAGGGCGCTGCGGCGGTGTCGAAGAACGCGCCCGCGACCCGGGTCGTGGCCGATGACGACGACGAGGACGAGGACGACGAGGACTAGAGGTTCGGCGGCGACGCGCCGGCGATCTCGCGGCGCATCGCGGCGATCGTGGCCGCGTAGTCCGGGCTGCCGAAGATCGACGTCCCGGCGACGAACGTATCGGCGCCGGCGCGCGCGATCTGCGCGATGTTGTCGATCTTGACGCCGCCGTCGATCTCCAGCCGAATCGATCGACCACTGTCGCGGATGAGCCGACGGGCGTCGGCGAGCTTGGTGAGCGCCGACGGGATGAACCGCTGCCCCCCGAAGCCCGGGTTCACCGACATCACCAGGATCAGATCGATTCGATCCATCACGTAACGCAGCCAGTCGAGCGGCGTCGCCGGATTGAACACGAGTCCGGCCTTGCAGCCCGCGTCGCGGATCAGCTGGATCGTCCGGTCCGGATGCTGCGAGGCCTCCGGATGGAAGCTGATGTAGGTCGCGCCGGCCTTCGCGAACTCCGCGGCGAGCGCGTCGACCGGCGACACCATCAAGTGCGCGTCGATCGGCGCATCGATGCCCGCTTTGCGCAAGGACGCGCACACCAACGGTCCGACGCTCAGGTTCGGCACGTAGTGATTGTCCATCACGTCGAAGTGGATCCAGTCGGCGCCACCGCGCAGCACCGCCCGTACCTCGTCACCGAGACGGGCGAAGTCCGCCGACAGGAGCGAGGGCGCGATGATCGGGTCCACGGCGTTCAGTCTATCATCGCATCCCGCGCGCCGCGCGGATCTGCTCGTACGCCTCCTGGATCCGCTGGGTCTTTTCCTTGGCCATCTGCGCCATCGACTCCGGCAAGCCGCGCGCGACCAGCTTGTCCGGATGATGGCGGCTCATTTGCCGGCGGTAGGCCTTCGTGACCTCGCGATCACTCGCGTTCGCCTCGATGCCGAGCGCGGCGTAGCAGCTCGCGAGCGACGCGGACGGCCTCGTGCCTTGCGCCCGTGAGCCGCCGTTGCCGCGACCACGCAGCGCGGCTTCCATCCGCACGAACTCGAGCGCCGAGATCCCGAGCTGCCCGGCGACGCGGGTCAGGATCGCGCGCGCCGGCGGCGACAGATCGTTGCCGGCGAGTGCCGCGCGCAGCTGCAATTCCATGAAGGCCGCGAAGAGATCGCGGCGCGGCCCGCAGGTCGCGCGCAGACGCGCGACCGCGCCGTCGATGTCGTAGCGGGGCGCCTTGCCGACACCGAAGCTCGCGATCGCCGCCGACACCTGGTCGGGGCCGAGGCCCAACTCGCGCATCGTGCGGCGCGCCGCGTCGATCTCCGCCTCCGAGACGCGGCCGTCGGATTTCGCGACGTGCCCCATCACCTCGAACGTGGTCCGAAAGAACACCGCGGGCAGCGACGGCTGCGGTCGCGCCGTGGCGCGGCGCTCCTGGTCGAAGACCTGGCCGATGAATGCGCCGATCACGGCGCCCCAGACGCTGCGCGTGACCAGCCAACCGATCAACGCGCCGAATGCCTTGCCCTCCCATCCCATCTGCGTTGACCTGTCGATTCGCCGCCGCCAGAATGTCCGCTCCGCGATCAGTCCATGTTATCAGCCGCCGGACGCCACGCACTTGCAACCGATAGCCGAATCGCCGCCGATGTTCGCATCCGACCTGCGGGGACTGAAGAGGGTCCACCAGGGCAAGGTCCGTGACATCTACGAGGTCGACGCGGAACACTGGCTGATCGTGACGACCGACCGCCTCTCCGCATTCGACGTCGTGCTGCCCGACCCGATCCCGGACAAGGGCCGGGTCCTGAACGGCATATCGCTGTTCTGGTTCGGCAAGACCCGGCACATCGTGCCGAATCACTTGTCGACCCTCGCGGTCGCGGACGTCGTCGACGATCCGCAGGAGCGGCGCCAGCTCGCGGGCCGCGCGGTGGTCGTCAAGCGCTTGTCCGCGCTGCCGGTCGAAGCGGTCGTCCGCGGCTACCTGATCGGCTCGGGATATCGCGACTACGCCGCCACCGGGGCGGTCTGTGGCGTCGCCCTGCCGCCGGGCCTGCGGATCGCCGACGCCCTGCCGGAGCCGATCTTCACCCCGGCGGCGAAGGCCCCGGCGGGCGAACACGACGAGAACGTCGATTTCGAGACGATCGCGCAGCGGATCGGCCGCGAGCTCGCCGACGAGATCCGGCGCATCGCGCTCGAGATCTACCGCTTCGCCGCCGCGCATGCGCGCGAGCGCCGCATCATCGTCGCCGACACCAAGTTCGAGTTCGGTGTCGACGCCGACGGGCGGCTGACCTTGATGGACGAGGTCCTGACGCCCGACTCCTCGCGCTTCTGGCCGGTCGAATCCTATCGTCCGGGCGTGAACCCGCCGAGCTTCGACAAGCAGCTGGTCCGCGATTATCTCGAGTCCCTGCCCTGGGACAAGCAGCCCCCGGCACCGCACCTACCGGCCGAGATCATCGCGCGCACCAGCGACAATTACCGCCGGGCGCTCGCGATGCTGACCGCTTGACGCGGGCCGGCGCGACCGGCGCGCAAGCCGTGTCTTGCCAACCGCGGAACCCCCGTGTAACGCTCGGCGCATGGCGCCTCTGCTGAAGCGCATCGAGCACGGACTGTTCGTTCGCTCGCGAACGCTCCCGCCACCCTGGGGGCCGGTGCTGCGGGCGCTGCGGTTCCCGGCGGCCGTGGCCCGGGATTGGCTCGGCACGGAACTCAATGTGCGGGCGATGAGCCTCGCGTACTCGACGCTGCTGTCGATCGTGCCGTTGATCGCGTTCAGCATCGCGATCCTGAAGGGCCTCGGCGCGCATCCGAACGTCGCCGCGTTCCTCTACGAATTCTTCCGCCCGATCGGGCGGGCGGCGCCCGAGCTCGCGCGCCACGTGATGCGCTTCGTCGGCAACCTGCGCGGCGACGTCCTCGGCACGATCGGTCTCGCGTTCCTCACGATCGCGGTCGTCTCGACGATGCACAAGGTCGAGGCGAGCTTCAACGCGATCTGGCGGATCACGAAGCCGCGGGGCGCGTTGCGGCGCCTCGCGGAGTACCTCGGCGTCGTGATCGTCAGTCCGGTGCTGCTCGCGGCGGCGCTCGGCCTGCTCGCAGCCGCGCACGACAGCCCGTTCGCGCGCGGCTTGCACGCGTTGCTGCCGATGCAATGGACGTTCTCCCTGGTCGGCAAGACCGTGCCCTACGTCGTCGTGATGGTCGTGTTCACCACGATGTACGTGCTGATTCCGAACACCCGCGTGAAGCCCGTCGCGGCGATCGCCGGCGGCGTCGGCGCCGGCGTGCTGTGGGCGCTGATCGGGCGGATCTACACGGCGTTCATCGTCGGCTCCTCAGGGATCGTCGCGATCTACACGAGCTTCGCGGTCGTGCTGACCACGCTGATCTGGCTGTACCTCAGCTGGCTGATCCTGTTGGTCGGCGCCCAGCTCGCGTTCTACGTGCAGAATCCGCAGTACTTGCGCGCCGGCCGGCGCGTGCTCGCGGCGGGCGCGCGCGAGCGTGCCGCGTTCTCGATCATGTACTGTCTCGGCCGGGATCATCGGGACGGCGGCAGCGGTTGGTCGCCGGCTCGGCTCGCGGACACGCTCGATCTCGGCGGCGCGGCGCTCGATCCCCTGCTCGCGGATCTCGAGCGCGCCGGATTGCTGATGGCGGGCGATGGCGGGGTGCGGCTCGGGCGCGACCCGCGCGCGATCCAACTGGTCGAGGTGCTCGAGGCGGTCCGCGAACCGCGGTCCACGCCAGGCGGCGCGGCGGTCCGGGCCGTCGCGCCGGCCGAGGCGCTCACGCGGGCGGTCGAGCGCGCGGCGAGCGACGTGCTCGCCAACCGCAATCTCGCGGAGTGGATTGCCTCGTCCTGACCCGGAGAGTGCCGACGGCGCTCAGTCGCCCGCGATCGTCATCTCCGTGATCAACAGCGACCCGACGCGCACGCCGCCCCGATCGTCGACGTCGTCGCCGGCGGCGGCGATGCCGGCCAGCATCGTCGACAGCTGGCCCGCGATCGTGATCTCGGCGACCGGGTGCTGGATCTGCCCGTTCTCGACCCAGAAGCCGGCGGCACCGCGCGAGTAGTCGCCGGTCACGGTATTCACGCCCTGGCCCATCAGTTCCGTGACGAACAGGCCGCGACCGAGCGCCCGCAGCAGCGACTCGAGCCCGCCGCTGACCGTCGGCGCGACGACCAGGTTGTGCGCCCCGCCCGCGTTGCCGGTCGACACGAGCCCGAGCTTGCGCGCCCAGTAACTCGACAACAGGTATCCCGTGAGGACGCCGTCGTCGATCAGTTCGCGATCCTTCGTGGCCACGCCCTCGTCGTCGAACGGCGCGCTCGCGACCCCCTTGCGGATGTGAGGGCGTTCGGCGATCGAGAACCCGCGCGGGAACACGGGTCGGCCGACCGCATCGAGCAGGAACGAGGCGCGGCGATACTGGCTCGCGCCGCTGATCGCCGCGGCGAAGTGGCCGATGAGGCCCCGCGCGATCTCCGCGGCGAACAGCACGGGCGCCCGCCGGGTCGTGAGCTTGCGCGGGCCGAGGCGCGCGATCGTGCGGCGCGCGCTCTCGCGGCCGACGTCGGCGCCGTCCTGCAGATCGCGCCAGTCGCGCGCGGTCGTGTACCAGTAGTCGCGCTGCATCTGCTCGCCCGTGCCGGCGAGGACCGCGCAACTCAGACTGTGCATCGTCGTCGGATAGCCGCCGATGAACCCGTGCGAATTGCCGTAGACGTGCAACCCGCGGTGGGTACCGAGCGACGCGCCCTCGGAATTGTTGATCCTCGGGTCGTAGGCGAGCGCGGCCGCCTCGCAGGCGCGTGCGAGCTCGATCGCTTCTTCGGCCGTGAGATTCCACGGATGGGCGAGATCGAGGTCCGGGATCGCGGTCGCCATCAGCGCCTCGTCGGCGAGGCCGGCGTAGGCGTCCTCGGCGGTGAATCGGGCGATGCTGCAAGCCTTCGCGACCGTCTCGCGAACCGCGTCACGGCCGAGGTCCGCGGTGCTCGCCGAGCCCTTGCGACCCCCGAAAAACACCGTGACGCCGAGGCTGCGGTCGCGCTGGTGCTCGAGCGTCTCGACCTCGCCGAGCCGCACCCCGACCGATAGCCCGGCGGTTTGGCCGACCGAGGCTTCGGCTTGCGACGCGCCGCGTTGCGCAGCCTCCGCGAGCGCGTGCGCGATGATCGACTCGAGGTCTTGCTCGTTCAAGGGGGTCCGCCCGTGGGCTGCGATCGCCATCGCTGTCTCCTGCTCGCCCAGGCATCCGGGCGTGCCGGCATTGTACCGGGGCCGGATTGCATCGGCTGCAGGGATGTCCGGGTGATAGCATGCTGCGCATGACGAGCAGCGAGGAACCGGCGGACGCGACCGACCCCGACAGCGGGCGTCCGAGCAAGAGCGCGCGCAAGCGCGCCGCCGCGTCGCTCCAGGATCTCGGCGTCGAACTCGCCGACTGGCCGGACGCGGAGCTCGAGGCGGTCGGCCTGCCGGAGGGACTGATCGCGGCGATTCGGGAGCTGCGCCGCCTGCGCGCGCGCGGCGCCCAGCTGCGCCAGCGCCAGTACATCGGCAAGCTGATGCGCCGCATCGACCCGGCGCCGGTGATCGCACGCATCGACGCCCGCAAGCGCGAGCACGACCGTCAGGTGCGCGCGTTCCAGCAAATCGAGCGCTGGCGCGACCGGCTGCTCGGCGCCGAGGCGACCGCGATCGACGATTTTCTCGCCGCGTTTCCGGCCGCGGAGCGCGCGACCCTGCTGCGCTTGGTCGACGCGGCACATGCCGAGCGCGCCGCGGACCGGCCGCCAGCGGCGGCGCGCGAACTCTTCGCCCAGCTGAAACAGTGGATCCGTTGAGCGTTTTGGTACACTGGAACGCTTATGAACGCGCTGATCGGCATCATCATGGGATCCTCTTCCGATTGGGAGACGATGCAGCCCGCCGCCCAGATGCTCACCGCCCTCGGGATACCGCACGAGGTCCGGGTCGTATCCGCGCACCGGACGCCGGACCTGCTGTTCGAGTACGCGGCCACCGCACGCGGTAGGGGTCTGAAGGCGATCATCGCCGGCGCCGGCGGCGCGGCGCATCTGCCGGGCATGACGGCCGCGAAGACCACGGTGCCGGTGCTCGGGGTCCCGGTGCAGTCCAAGGCGCTGAACGGACTCGATTCCTTGCTGTCGATCGTGCAGATGCCGGCCGGGGTCCCCGTCGCGACCTTCGCGATCGGCAGCGCCGGCGCGAAGAACGCGGCCTTGTTCGCGGCGGCGATCGTCGCGAACGAGTCCCCCGAGGTTCGCGTCGCGTTGGACGCGTTCCGGGAATCGCAAACCGCAGCGGTGCTGTCGCGGCCCGATCCCCGGACTCCGTGACCGGATCGATTCCCAGCCGAGTCGGGATCATCGGCGCCGGGCAGCTCGGCCGCATGCTCGCCCTCGCGGCGGCGCCGCTCGGGCTGCACTGCCTGTTCCTCGACCGCAGCGCCGCCGCGCCCGCTGCGCAGCTCGCGCCCATTCTCGTCGGCGAACTCACCGATCCCGCGTTGCTCGCGGATCTCGCGAAGCGCAGCGACGTCTTGACCTTCGATTGGGAGAACGTGCCCGCAGCGGCGCTCGCGCCGCTCGCGCAGCGGCTGCCGATCCGGCCCGGTCCCGCCGCACTCGAGGTCTCCCAGGATCGACTGGCGGAGAAGTCGCTGTTCACCCGATTGCGGATCCCGGTCACGCCGCACGCCGCGGTCGACGGCCGCGTGGATCTCGAACGTGCAGCGCGGCGGCTCGGCTTGCCCGGCGTGCTGAAAACCCGTCGCCTGGGCTACGACGGCAAGGGGCAAGCGCTGCTGCGCGACCGTGCCGACTTCGATCACGCGCTCGCAACGCTCGGCGAGCGCGATCTGATCTACGAGAAGCACCAGCCGTTCTCGATCGAGGTATCGGCCATCGGGGCGCGCGGGATCGACGGCGAGATCGCGCTCTACCCATTGTCGGCGAACACGCATCGCGACGGGATCCTGCGCTACGGGATCGCGCCATACCACGACGAGTCGCTCGAGCGTCTCGCGGCCTCCTACCTCCGCCGGGTGATGCGCAGCCTCGATTACGTCGGGGTGCTCGCGATCGAGTTCTTCGTGGTGAACGGCCGATTGCTGGCCAATGAAATGGCGCCCCGAGTGCACAATTCCGGACATTGGACCATCGACGGCTGCGTGACGAGCCAGTTCGAGAATCACCTGCGGGCGATCTGCGGGCTGCCGCTCGGCAGCACCCGGGCCTTGGGACACACCGCGATGATCAACTTCCTCGGCACGATGCCGGACCGGCAAGCCCTGTTGCAGATCGAGGGGCTCGCGTACCACGATTACGGCAAGGAGCCGCGCCCGGGCCGCAAGCTCGGCCACTGCACGATCGTCAGCGCGCGGGCGAAGGACCGCGATGCCGCGATGCAAAATGCCCTAAAATCGATTCGCTGGACCTAGGCGGAACGGTCGATGCCGTTCGCCAAGGACTCGAAACCCAAGCGGTTGGCGCGATGTATCTAGAACTCTTCAGGCTTCGTGAACTCCCGTTTCGGCTGAGCCCGGATCCTCAGTTTCTCTACCTGAGCAAGCAGCACGCCCGGGCGAAGGCGTACATGGAGTCGACGATCTGGTTCACGGACGGCTTCGTCGTGATCACCGGCGAGATCGGCGCGGGCAAGACCACGTTGATCGAGACCTTCCTGCGAGAGCTGCAGCCGGACACCGTGGTGGCGCAGATCAATCAGACCCAGCTGTCGCCGACGGCGTTCCTGCAGTCGGTCCTGGTGCAGTTCGGCTTTTCCCCGTTCAGCATGAAGAAGGCCGAGGTCCTCGCGACGCTGAACAACTTCCTCATCGAGCAGCATGCCGCGGGCCGCCGGGTGCTGTTGATCGTCGACGAAGCACAGAACCTGAACAACAAGGTGCTCGAGGAAGTCCGGATGTTGTCCGGTATCGAGACCACCAAGGACAAGGCGATGCGCATCATCCTCGCCGGCCAACCGGAGCTCAACGACAAGCTGAACGCCCGGGAATTCGTGCAGCTCGCGCAGCGCGTGCGGTTGCGGTTCCACTTGACGGCGCTGACGCCGGAGGAGACCACGGCGTACGTCGATCACCGTCTCGAGGTCGCCGGCGCCGAAGGCCGCAGGATCTTCGCCGAGGAGATCTATCCGACGATCTTCCGTTACACCGGGGGCGTGCCACGCTTGATCAACACCCTGTGCGACACCGCGATGATGGCCGCGTTCGCGCGGGAATCCGATCGGGTGCTGCAGGAGGATCTCGACGCGGCGATCCACGAACTGCAATGGGTCGAATACGCGTCGCGGACGAACCGGATGCACGCGCCGAACCTCGCGGAGGCGGCCTCGCTCGACTCGGCGGCGGCCGGGCCCGCGGTCGGACGGATCCTGATCGCACACCGCGGCGCGACCATGATCGAGCGCGAGTTGCGGCCGGGTCGGCTGGTGATCGGGCGCACACCGGACAACGACCTGGCGATCGACAGCAAATTCGTGAGCCGACACCACTGTCAGATCCTCACCAGCGCCGACTCCTGCCTGATCGAGGATCTGAACAGCACGAACGGGATCTACCTGCGCTCCAAGCGCATCCGGCGCCACAACTTGAACGACGGCGACGTCGTGGTCATCGGCGAGCACGAGATCACCTATATCGACGAGCGATCGACGCGCACCCGGCCCCGGACCGACGTCGTCGGCGCCGACACCGTGGTGCTCGACAAAGCCTAGCGCCGGGACGATCGGGCCGTCGTCGGCGGCAGCGGTCCACCGCTGTAGCGCCGGCGCATTTCCCGCCAACCCCGGCGGCGCAGGTAGATCGTCAACGCGGCGATCAGCGCCGCGATCCCGATCGCGAACGTCGCAGCCACCCGCCAATCACGCGTATCGATGGCGGACAGACCCAGCGCGAAGGCGCCGATCACCGCATAGGCGGTCGGCAGGGATTCGTAGACAGGGCCCGGCAATCGCACATCCGTCTCCGTTGACGGTTCGCAGTTCACCGGGGCCGATCCTAGCGCGAGGACGGCGAGCGTCGGGGCCCATTTGACTAAAGCCGCGCCGCCGGCGCTGCGCGGCAACGACGGGTCCCGCGGGGTAGACGCGATCGGCGGCGGCTCTTATGCTTTTGCGTTTGACGCGGCCCCGGCGCCGCGACCTCGACCATCGCAATCGGTGTTCGCGCCCCGGACACCGCAGGGAGTCGTGCATGCGAATGAAGCCATCCTGCGTCGCCGGCCTCCCGGTCCTCTGCGCCGCGCTGTGCGCCGCGGGCGCGATGCCGGCGAACGCCCGGTCCGGTTCCCCGCAGGCCGCCGCGGCGAGCGCCTCGACCGCGGCGGCGCTGCCGCCGGGGACGCGCCAGTCCCTGCGCAACGCGCACAGCATCACCCACGGCAGCGTGACCATCGGCGGACATCCGATCCGCTACGAGGCCGAGGCCGGGGTGATGGTCGTGCATCCCACCGCGCCGCTCGACCCGGCCGCGCCGTCGCCCGGTCCGGGCGCCGCGGCCGTCAAGCCGCCGCCCGCCGCGAGCATGTCGTACGTCGCGTATTTCAAGGGCGATCACGAGGACCCGCGTCGACCGATCACGTTCCTCTATAACGGCGGTCCCGGATCCTCGACGATCTGGCTGCACATGGGGGCTTTTGGCCCGGTGCGCGTCGTGGTCGCGGGCGACCGGCACGTGCCGCCCGCGCCGTACGCGGTGGTGAACAACCAGTACAGCCTGCTCGATGCGAGCGACCTCGTGTTCGTCGATGCGCCCGGGACCGGCTTCGGCCGCCTGCGCGGCAAGGACGCGGCGAAGGCGTTCTGGGGCGTCGATCAGGATGCCCACGCCTTTGCGAACTTCATCGTGCAGTTCCTCTCGGCCCACGATCGCTGGAATTCGCCGAAATTCCTGTTCGGCGAGAGCTACGGGACCACCCGCTCGGCCGCCCTGATCAACGTGCTGGAGACCGACAAATCGGTCGACTTCAACGGCGTGATCCTGCTCTCGCAGATCCTGAATTACGACGACAGCATCGATGCGCCGCAGTTCAACCCCGGCATGGACCTCCCGTACGAACTCGCACTGCCGACGTACGCGGCGACCGCCTGGTACCACCACCAGCTGCCCAACGCGCCGGCGACGCTCGACGAACTGCTGCCCGCGGTGGAGAAGTTCGCGCTCGGCGCCTACGCCCAGGCGCTCGACGCGGGCAACGCGCTCGGCGCCGACCGCAAGGCCGCGATCGCGCAGCAGTTGCACGACGACACGGGTCTGCCCGTCGCGACCATCGAGCGGGCGAACCTGCGAATCAACGGCGGCGAGTTCGAGAAGAACCTGCTCGGTCCCGACACGACCACCGGCCGCCTCGATACGCGCTTCAGCGGACCCTCGCTCGACCCGATGAGCGAGGAAGCCGGCTATGACCCGCAATCCTCGGCGATCTCGTCCGCGTACGTGTCGGCGTTCAACGACTACGTGCGGACCCGGCTGAAGTTCGGCATCGGCATGACCTACAAGCCCGAGATCGACCTGTGGAAGACCTGGGACTACACCCATCGGCCGCCGGGCGCGCCGGCGAAACTACCCGGCCCGACGAACGTGATGCCGGATCTGGCGGCGGCGATGCAGCAGGATCCGACCCTCAAGGTGCAACTCAACGGCGGATATTACGATCTCGCGACGCCCTTCTTCGCGGCGATGTTCGAGATGCAGCACCTGCCGATGGAGGCCTCTCTGGAGAAGAACATCGAAATGCATTTCTATCCCTCGGGCCACATGGTGTACGTCTACGAGCCGGCCCTGAAGACCCTGCACGCGAACGTCGCGGCGTTCATCGAACGCAACAGCCGGCGCTAGTGTCGGCCTGGCGAACCACCGCCTTGCGCCCGGTTGGCGGGACGCGGCGATGAAAGAAGACGCAACGACCCGGTCGCGGCCGCACCGGCTGCCGACCCCGGGGTGGCGGACGTTCCTGGCGGTGATGGGCCCGGGACTCGTCGTGATGCTCGCCGACACCGACGTCGGCAGCATCATCACCGCCGCGCAAAGCGGCGTGCAGTGGGGCTACCGGCTGCTGCTGCTGCAAGCCCTGCTGATCCCGGTGCTGTTCGTCGTCCAGGAGCTCACGGTGCGACTCGGGCTGTTCACCGGCAAGGGCCACGGCGAGCTCATCCGCGAGACCTTCGGGCGCGGCTGGGCGTGGCTGTCGGTCACCAGCCTCGGCGTCGCGGCGATCGGCGCACTGCTGACCGAGTTCTCCGGCGTGGCCGCCGTCGGCGAGCTGTACGGGATCCCGAAGATCGCGAGCCTCGGATTCAGCACGGTGTTCTTGCTGGTGGTCGTGTTGACCGGCACCTATCGCCGTGTCGAGCGCGTCGCGATCGCGCTCGGGCTGTTCGAGTTCGCTTTCTTCCTCGTCGCGTACGAGGCTCATCCGGACCCCGGTGCGCTCGTCCGCGGCCTGACGCAGCTGCCGCTCGGGGATCGCGGCTACCTGTACCTCGTGGCCGCGAACATCGGCGCGGTGATCATGCCGTGGATGATCTTCTACCAACAGTCCGCCGTCGCGGACAAGAAGCTCGGCCCCGAGCACTACACCTACGCTCGCTGGGATACGGCGATCGGCTCGG
This sequence comes from Pseudomonadota bacterium, assembly GCA_021785405.1. Classification (GTDB taxonomy): domain Bacteria; phylum Pseudomonadota; class Gammaproteobacteria; order Steroidobacterales; family Steroidobacteraceae; genus Bog-1198. Next base: position 81,704 of record JAJYFF010000003.1, read on the forward strand.
TGATCACGCAGGCGGTGATGGCGGCGATCCTGGTCGCGGCGGCCGCGACGATCGGCCGGACCGGCGCGAAGTCGAGCCTCGAGAGCATCGGTGACATCACCGCCGCGCTGTCGCCGATCCTCGGGTCGAGCGCCGGACGCATGGTCTTCGCGCTCGGCACCCTCGGCGCCGCAATGGTCGCCGCGATCGTCGTATCGCTCGCGGCCGCCTGGGGATTCGGCGAGGTGACCGGCTACCGCCATTCGCTCGAGCATCATCCGCTCGAGGCCCCGTGGTTCTACGGCGTCTACGCGGTCGCGGTGATCGGCGGGGCCATCGGGGTCGCGCTCGCGCCCAACCTGGTCAAGCTGAACATCGGGGTCGAGGTGATGAACGCGTTGATGCTGCCGATCGTCCTCGGATTTCTGGTGCTGCTCGCGTTCCGGGCCTTGCCGGCCGCGCACCGCCCGCGCGGCGTCTATGCGTGGATCGTCGTGGGCGTGTCGGTGCTGATCTCCGGGCTCGGTCTATTCGCGGGGATCGCCGGCATCTGAGGAGCGTCGCTGCGCGGCGATCGCGAGCACGATCGTCGCCAGCGCGGCCGACACGCAAGCGTAGAAATAGGGCACCGCCGGACCGACGATGAACAGCGCGCCCATCGCGAGGTTCGACAGGAATTGGCCGAAACTGCGCGAGACCGACAGGAATCCCATCCCGCGCGTCAGCCGGCGGTGCTCGACCAGGGACGACACCAGGGTCGGTTCGAAGGTCTCGACGGCGCCCATGCCGAAGCCGAGCACTCCCACCGCGAGATACAGCGCGACTTCCGGCGCGCGCCACAGCACGCACAGGCCGATCAGGCACGAGCCGAGCGCCGACGGGAAATAACCGAGCGACCACAGCGATCGCGCCCCGGCGCCGCGGCGCCGTCCGAGCACGTACCCACTGAGCGCGGAGACGCCGAGATAGATCATGAACGCGAACACGCCTGCCTCGAAGCCCGAGCGCGTCGCATGCCCTCCGGTCGCGGTCAGGATCGGGTATCCGAGGTTGTAGAAACTGAAGCCGTACAGCGTTGCCGCGGCGAGCAGCGCCTTGAGCAACACGCGGCCCCCGCCGGCCGAACCGCCGGGCCCGGCGCTCGGCGTCGGCGCGGCGTACACCGTCTCACGCCGCACGAACAGCAGCAAGGCGGTCGACACCAGCAGGGGCACGATCGCGAACAGCAGGACCGCGTGGATCGGGATTCGCGCCGCGAGGAACGCCAACACCGCGAGCGCGGACAGCATCCCGCCCGCGATGTCGAGCGCGTGCAGCGTCCCGAACGCCCGCGCGCGGCTCTCGGGCGACGTGACTTCGACGAGCATCGCGCGGCGCGCGGGACTGCGGAAGTAGCGCGCCCACCAGCCGAGCACGAACAGCAGCGCGGCCGCGGCGGGAGCACGCGCGAGGCCGGACAACGCCATCAACGGGATCAGCGCATTGCCGATGATCGCGATGCGCTTCTTGTCGAAGCGGTCGCCGGCCAGGCCGCCGAGGTAGGAAAAGAACGCGCCGCCGCCGAACGCCACCGCGGTCGCCAGGCCGTACGCGACGATCGTCGCGTGCAGGCGCATCACCAGCAGCAACGGAAACAGCGCGGCAACGCCTTGATAGCCGAGATCCGCGAAGAACGCGGAGAAGCACAGCAGGTACGCGTCGCGGCCGAGGCTGCCGGCGCCGCCGGGCTCGGCCGTCGCGCCCATCAACCCGTGCCGCCGACGGTCAGCGCGTCGACCCGCAAGGTCGGCTGACCGACGCCCACCGGCACCGACTGGCCCTCCTTGCCGCAGGTGCCGACGCCGGCGTCGAGCTTCAGGTCATCGCCGACCATGCTCACCCGCGTGAGCACGTCGGGCCCGTTGCCGATCAAGGTCGCCCCCTTGACCGGCGCGCCGATCCGGCCATGCTCGATCAGGTACGCCTCGCTCGCCGAGAACACGAACTTCCCCGAAGTGATGTCGACTTGACCGCCGCCGAAGTTGACCGCGTACAGGCCCCGTTCGACCGACGCGACGATTTCCTCGGGCGCGTGGCGGCCGGCGCGCATGTAGGTGTTCGTCATCCGCGGCATCGTCATGTGCGCGAACGACTCGCGGCGACCGTTCCCGGTCGCCGGCAGTTTCATCAAGCGCGCATTCAGCTTGTCCTGCAGGTAGCCCCTGAGGATTCCGTTCTCGATCAGCACCGTGCACTGGGTCGGCGTGCCCTCGTCGTCGACGTTGAGCGAACCGCGCCTTCGCTCGAGCGTGCCGTCGTCGACGACGGTGATCGATTCGGCGGCGACGCGTTCGCCGATCCGATTCGAGAACGCCGAGGTGCCCTTGCGATTGAAATCCCCCTCGAGGCCGTGGCCGATCGCCTCGTGCAACAGGATCCCGGGCCAGCCGGGGCCGAGCACGACGGTCATCGGACCCGCCGGCGCCGCGATCGCGTCGAGGTTCACGAGGGCTTGGCGCACGGCCTCGCGCGCGTGAACGAGCGGCAGATCGTCGCGCAACAATTCGTCGATCCCGAACCGGCCGCCGCCGCCGCTGTACCCCTGCTCGCGCCGGCCACCGTGCTCGGCGATCACCGAGACGTTCACGCGCACCAGCGGGCGTACGTCGGCGACGAAGGTGCCGTCGCTCGCGGCGATCAGGACGACCTCGTGGACCGCGGCGAGCGAGGCCATCACCTGCTTCACGCGCGGATCGATCCGCCGTGCTTCCGCGTCGATCCGCAGGAGCCAGGCGACCTTGTCCTCGTCGCGGACCGTCTCCAGCGGATCGATCGGCGCGTACAGTTGCCGGCCCGGTTCGCGCGACCACGCCTTCAGCGCCTGCGCACCGCCGCTGCGGGCGATCGCGCGCGCCGCGCGCGCAGCCTCCTCGATCGCGAGCGGCGCCAGCTCGTCGGTATACGCAAAGCCGGTACGCTCACCGCTGACCGCGCGCACGCCGACGCCCTGTTCGATACTGTGCGCGCCCTCCTTGACGATGCCGTCGTCGAGCGACCAGGACTCCTCGCGCGAGGACTGGAAATACAGGTCGGCATAGTCGATCCCGCGGCTCATCAGGCTGCCGAGCGCGGCCTCGATCCGCTGCTCGTCGAGACCCGCCGGAGAGAGGATCGAGCGTGCGGCGATCTCGAGATTGGTATCGGTCATACGGGCTCCATCGCGACTCGCGGGGACTCGAGTCGCCGGTTCTGCAAGACGGGGAATCGGGCTCGCGTCTGCGCGAGTTGGTCGAGATCGAGGTCGGCGACGACGAACCCGACGTCCCGCTCGCGGCGCGCGAGCACCTGCCCCCAATAGTCGACGATCAGGGTATCTCCATAGGTCTCCCGGCCATTGCTGTGCAGTCCCGCCTGCGCCGGCGCGACGACGTAACACAGGTTCTCGATCGCGCGCGCACGCAGCAGCACCTCCCAATGCGCGCGGCCGGTCGGCACCGTGAACGCGGACGGCACTGCCAGCCATTCGGCGCCCTGGGCGACGAGTTCGCGGTAGAGTTCGGGGAATCGGACGTCGTAACACACCGACAACCCGGCACGGCCGACCGGCGTATCGACGACCACGATCCGGCGGCCCGGCATCACGGTCCGCGACTCCCGGTATTGCTCGTCGCGCCCCGGGATCGCGACGTCGAACAGATGGATCTTGTCGTAGCGCGCGACGCGCCGCCCCTGCGCGTCGAACAGGAGCGATGCGTTCGCGACCCGATCCGTCGCGTCGACGCGCAGGTTCACGGTGCCGGCGAGTATCCACAAACCGAGTTCGCGCGCGGTCGCGCCGAGGAACGACTGCACGCGGCCCACGCCGTCCGCCTCGGCGACCGCGAGCTTGTCCTGGTCCCGCAACCCGAGCAACGCGAAGTTCTCCGGCAAGCAGGCGAGTTCGGCGCCCGCGTCCTTCGCGGCGCGCAGCAAGTCGCCGGCCACCGTCAGATTCTCCTCGACACCATGACTCGAGGTCATTTGAATGGCCGCGATCCGTCCCATCTAGTGCTTCCCGTCCTTCGCGATCGCGGCGGCGGCTGCCGCGTGATCGATGCGCTTCACCTTCGGATTGACCCAACTGCCGCTGATCCGATAATAACCTCTCTCCAAGCCCTGGAGCGGGTGCTTGAACACCTCCGTGAACAGCAGGACCGCGGCGCCGACGACCGGCCCGCCGGCGAGCGCGCCGGCGAGCGGCAACGTGCTGCCGACCCGGTTGGTGACGACCGCGATCTGATCGTAGTCCTGCGCCCGCAAGCCGATCCGTCCGACCACGCCGATCTGCGCCGCCGGCCCTTTGAGCAACACGTCGTTGGTGTAGGCGTTGCCGCCGCGCAGCTGGAACGTGCCGTCCACACGGTCGAACGCGAGTCCCTTGTCGGTCACGTCGCTGAAGTCGAGCGCGAGCCGGCGCGGCAGCGCCGCGACGCTCGCGAGGCCGAGCACCCGCCCCGCGCCCGGCTTGATGCCGAAGACTTGTCCGTGCACGAGCGCGATCTTCACCTGGCCGACGGCCTCGCGAAACGCGTCCACCGTCGGCACGCCGTCCCAGCGCAGATCGACATCGACCCGGCCGGTCTTGCCCGCGATCACGCGGGCATAGCCGAGGTCGGCCATCGTCTGCTCGACGTTGCCGCTCGCCAGGGTGCCGATGAGGTGCCCGGCGCCGGTGCCGGTCCCGCGCCAGTCGCCGCGCAGGTGGGCGGTGAAACTGGGTCGGGCGAACGTCAGGTCGTCGAGCACCAAGCCATCACCGACCGCGGCGACGCGTGCGTGCACCGCACCGAGCCGACGCCCCGCCCAGATCAGCCGGCCGACCCGGATCCGCGCCGCCGGCAGGCTCGACGGATCGACGTGCGGCGCCGCGGTCGGCGCGCTCCGCGACGGGGCTCTCGTCGTCGGCTCGAGCACGTCGATCTTCGAGAAGTCGAAGTCCCACGGCGGCGTGCGGGTGCCCCCGGCGGGAATTCGCAAGCGCCCGTCCGTGCCCGGACCCGCGAACGTGACCTGCCAGCCCGCGTCGCTCGCCGCAAGGTCGAGATCGACGTCACGCAGCGCCAGTGCGGCGTAATCGGCCTCGCCGATCCGCAGGTGCGCGCCGACCCGCACGGTCGGCAGCGCCGCGCCGTGCCCACCCCGCGCGAGGAAGCGGCTCCAGCCGCGAAGATCGACGCGGCCGATGCGGCCGCGCAGATCGAGCGCCTCGTCCGTAGCGAATTGCGGAACCTCGCCACCGAACCCGATCGCGGCGCGCGCGAACTGCAGGCCGGTGGCGTTCGCCCGCCACTCGAGCGCGCCCCGGGCGATCGTGCCGATCACAAAGTCGATCCGGGGGGCGGCGGCGCGGGCCCAGCGGACCTCGATCGAGGACGGCATCCGGCGGTCCGCGGTCTTGTCGAGCGGTGCCGGCAGATCGATCGCGAGCCCCGCGAGATCCGACGCGAGTCGCAAGCGACGCTCGCGCGCCGGCGCAGCGAGGATCGTGAGTTGCGCATGCCACGCGGCCGCGCCGCTCAGTCGACCCACCGGCGGCAGGCCGATCGCGCTCGCGAGCGCCGCGCCATGCGCGACCCCGTCGAAGTCGAGTCGCGTCCCGCGCGACCGGGCCCGCGCCGGCCGCGCAACGATCTTCAAGGGTCCGCCGAGCATGCGCCCCGTGACGTCGGCCGCGACCACGCTCGATCGGTTCACGGTGAAGCGACCGCTCAGGTCGCGTGCGACAACGGCCACGTCCCGTCGGCCGATCGTGACGCCCCGGAGCCGCGCCTGCACGACGACGCGGCGATGCGCGAAATCCTTGAACGGAAACCTCAAATGCACGCGGGCACCGATCGTCCCGGTCGCGTGCCAACCGGTGAAGCCGCCGTGCGCGAACCGGTTGATCGGGCTGTCGCGCAGGAATCGCAACGCCGTCGCGGCATCACTCGACACCTCGGCGCGTGCGGTCAACACCGCATCGCGAAAATCCGCGATCCGTACCCGCGCGGCGGGGACCGTCACCTGGTCGATCGTCGCGTGCCGGACGCGCACCGTGAGTCCCTGGTCGCGGAAGCGAACGTCGGCCGCGGCATCCCGCATCGCCGGCCAGCCCGGTGCGAACCGCAGCGTCGCCCCCTCGACCTGCAACCGCGCGAGGAACTCGCCGCTGCCGTCGCGGAACGGAAAATGGCGCACCGGGCCACGCCAGACGACTTCGGCCGACGGCACCCGTCCGCCCTGGAACGCTTGCTCGAGCCACGCGAGCGGCTTCGGGTGCAGGATCGCCCGGGGCAGGTACGAAGCGGCGTCGACGAGTTCGCCATTCTGCAGGTGGCCGACGAGATCGAGTCTCGGCGAGCGACCGGCGCCGGGCAACCGGAGCGCGGCGAGCAGCGCGAGCCGGCCGTCGGCGTTGCCGATCTCGATGTGGGGCGTCGCGATCAGCAGCCCCGTCGGCGTGCGGCTCCAGTACACGGTTCCGTCGAGCCCGTCGAAGCCGATCGGTCGTGGCCATTGCGCGGGCCAGTCGACGATCAGCGACCGCGCCGCGAATGCGACGTGGCCGGCGTTCTGGTCGCCCGCCAGGACGCCGCTCAGCCCGTGAACGCCCGGGGAACGGCCGAACGCCGCGAAGCCCGCATTGCGGAAGCGGGCGCTCACCCGGAACCGCCAGGGCGCGCGCGAATTCGCTCGCTCGAGCGCCAAGCTCGCGTCGCGCCACTCGCCGGTCGGCGCCAACGCGATCAGCCGCGCCCGCGTGGAGTTCTTCGGCAGCAGCGCGGCCAGGGGCAACAGGTTGTCGGCGCGCAGGTAACTCGCGCTCGCGCGCAAATCGAGGCCGCCACCGCGGATCCCGCGCCAGGTCACTTCGAAGCGCGACGGGGGGTCGGTTCGGCCGTCGCGTTGTGCCTGCACGCGCCGACCGGCGAGCGTCCAGCGATCCCCCGCGTGGGTCAATTGCAGGTGGCCGGCGATGCGATCGAAGCGCGCGAGCGTGCCGCCGCTCGCGCGCGCGACGATCCGGGTCGCGGCGAAGTCGAAACTCGCGTCCTGCAGATCGCGGCCGGCGCCGCTCGCGGCGAGACGAAAGGCGCCGCGGCCGGATCGCAGATGCCCGAGATAGTCCGGCAGCAACCGCCGCCAGCCCGCGAACAACACGCCGCGGGTCGCGAGCGTCGCGTGCCAGCGCGGCGCAGCGGACTCGCCGAGGCCGGCGGCGCGCCCCCTGAAGCGCAATGCGCCACCGAGTTCGGCGGGCAGGCGCGCGTCGAGGCGGATCTGTACGGCATCCGCATCGCGACGTGCGAGCAAATCGACGTGATCGAGGACCAACCGCGGCAAGCGGCGATTCCAGCCGGTCACCGTCAGCCGGCCGTCACGGATCGACAGGATCCCCGGGGGCAGATCGCTCGAACGGAACGCCGCCGCCGTCGAACGCGCGTCGTGCAACCCGATCCCCGTCGTCAGCGAGAACCGGGCCGGGCCGGTGCGCGCGATCACGATCGTCGGCGCAACGAGATCGATCCGCGGCGTGAACAATCGCCCGCTCGTCAACACCCGCCAGACGTCGATGCCGATCCGGCCGCGGGCCGCCCGCGCGAGCACGCGCCGGTCGTCCCCGGTCCGCAGCTCGAGATCGCGGAACGAGAGTTCCGGACCGTACCATCGCAGCGCCGGAGAAACCCGGCTGAAGCGTACGTGCAAGCCCGTCTGTTGGTGGACCCAGGCGCGGATCTCGGCCTGATATCGCGGCACCCGGTCGATCGCGATCTTCAGCGCGAGCATCGCCGCGAGGAGCAGTGACAGCGCGATCAGTGCGCCGATACCGAGGGCTTTCGCGAGTCGGCGCCAGAGCATTACATCAGGACGACGTCGTACTGATCGACCGCGTAGAGGGCTTCCGTCTGCAAGCGAATGGGTTTACCGACCGTAATCTCGATTTCCCCGAGACCGGCGGACTCCTCGTCGAGCAACCGCTCGATCACGTCCTGGTGCGCGAGGACCATGAGTTCCTGGCACTCGAACTGACGCGATTGGCGAAGGATTTCCCGAAATATCTCGTAACACACCGTCTCGGCCGTCTTCACGAAGCCCCGGCCCTCACACGTGGGACACGCTTGGCACAGCAAATGTTCCAGACTCTCGCGAGTGCGCTTGCGGGTCATCTCGACGAGGCCGAGCGGCGAGACCGAGGAGATGCTGGTCTTCACGTGGTCGGTCGCGAGCGCGCGTTCGAGCGCCTGGATCACCTGCCGGCGATGCTCCACCTCCTCCATGTCGATGAAATCGATGATGATGATGCCCCCGAGGTTGCGCAACCGCATCTGTCGGGCGATCGCGACCGCGGCCTCCAGGTTCGTCCGGAAGATCGTCTCCTCCAGATTGCGGTGCCCGACGAACGCGCCGGTATTCACGTCGATCGTCGTCATGGCCTCGGTCTGATCGATGATCAGGTAGCCGCCGGATTTCAACGGTACCTTGCGATCGAGCGCCTTCTGGATCTCCTCCTCGACGTGGTGCAGGTCGAACACCGGTCGCGGCGCCGCGTGAAACTCGATCCGCGCCGATGCTTCGGGCATGAACGTCTCGGCGAACTCGTGCATCTCGCGGTACGCCGTCGCCTGATCGATCAGCACCCGCTCGACGTCCGGTCGCAGGAGATCCCGCAGGACGCGCAGGTGCAGCGGCAAGTCGGCGTGCACCAAGCCCCCGGCGGGTGTGCGCAGACCCTTGTGCCGTACCACTTCCCAGAGCTTGCGCAGGTAGCTCATGTCGCGACGCAGTGCCTCGACCTCGGCATCCTCCGCGGCCGTGCGCACGATGAATCCCCCGCCGTCGTTCGGCTCCACCAGGCCTTGCACCCCCGTGCGCAGCCGTTCGCGCTCCGCCTCGTCCTCGATCCGCGCGGACACGCCGACGCCGTGCCCCTGCGGCATGTAGACGAGATACCGCGACGGCAGCGTGATGAAGGTGGTGAGCCGAGCGCCCTTGGTGCCGAGCGGGTCCTTGACGACCTGCACCAGGATCTCGTCGCCCTCCGCGAGCAGCGAGCGGATCCCCTCCGGTCGCGACGGCTCGATGCCGGTGTCGGTATGGCGCGGATCGAGGATGTCCGAGGCGTGCAGGAACGCGGTGCGCTCCAGGCCGATCTCGACGAACGCGGCCTGCATTCCGGGCAGCACCCGGGACACGCGTCCCTTGTAGATGTTGCTGATCAGGCCGCGGCGACTCGCCCGCTCGAGGAACAGCTCCTGCAGCACGCCGCCCTCGACGACCGCCGCGCGCGCCTCGTGGGCGTTCGCGTTGATCAGGACTTCGACGCTCATCGCGGGCACCACCGCGGCACGCCGACCGCCATCAGCAACGCCGCGGTCTCGAACAGCGGCAGCCCGACCACGCCCGAATAGCTCCCCTTCAGGTCGCTGACGAACACCGCCGCGTAGCCCTGGATCGCGTAACCGCCCGCCTTGCCGCGCGGTTCGCCGGTCCGCCAGTAGGAGCGACGCTCGGCGTCCTCGATCGGTCGGAACGAGACTTCGCTGCGGCTGAGCTGCGAGCGCAACCCCGCGCTCGAGCGCACCGCGGCCGCGGTGTACACGCGATGCGTCCGGCCGGAGAGCAGCTCGAGCATCGCGACGCCATCGGCCTCGTCGACCGGCTTGCCGAGGATCCGACCGTCGATCTCGACGGTCGTGTCGGCCCCGAGCACGGGCGCGTCGCCGGTCCGCGCCCAGACGGCATCGGCCTTGTGCTCGGCGAGTCGGCGCACGTAGGACTCCGGCGACTCCGCGGCGCGTGGCGATTCGTCGACGTCCGCCTCGACCGTGCGGAACGGCACGCCGATCTGCGCGAGCAGTTCACGACGCCGCGGCGACGCCGAGGCCAGGTAGATGTATTCCGCGAGCATCGCGGTCAGGATAGCCGAAACGGGCCCGCGCCCGCGACGGCGCTCACGCGCGATGGTAAGGATGGCCCGCGAGGATGCTCGCCGCGCGGTAGAGCTGCTCGGCGACCAGCACCCGCACCAAGCCGTGCGGGAAGGTGAGCGGCGACAGCGACCAGCGAAACTCCGCGCGACCGAGGCACGCCGGCGCCAACCCGTCCGGGCCGCCGATCAGCAACGCGAGCGACCGGCCCGCCTGCAACCGCCGCGCGAGCCACTCGGCGAGCTGCGCGGTACCGAGCGCGGTCCCCGCGACGTCCAGCGCGACGACGTGGTCGTCCGCGCGCAAGGCCGCGAGCATCGCCGCCCCTTCGCGGGCGACCGCCGAGTGCGCCGGTTCGCCGTCGCGCCGTGGCGCGACCGGAATCTCGACGAGTTCGAGGGTGAGCGGCCGGCGCAGCCGTCGCTGGTAGTCATGGAACCCGGCGCCCACCCACTCCGGCAGACGCGTGCCGGCGGCGATGAGCCGGCACCTCATGGGTCGCGATGCGCGCGGTCGCTCAGCCGTGACCGCCCGGGCGCTTCACCGATTTGATGTCCCACAGCTTCTCCAGGCCGTAGAACTCCCGCACGCGCGGCAGCATCACGTGCACGATCGTGTCGTCGAGATCGATCAAGACCCATTCGCCGTCACGCAGCCCCTCGACGCCGTGCGGCCGGAAACCGGCCTCCTTCGCCTTCTGGACGACGCGCTCGGCGATGGAGCGCACATGGCGATCCGAATTCCCGCTCGCGATCACCATCCGATCGGCGATGTCCGTGACGCCGCGCACGTCGAGCTCGGTGATCGACTGCGCCTTCATGTCGACCAGCGCGTCGCGGATCACCGCATCGATCGTCGGTCTCGCGGGAGCAGGCTTCACGGCGACGCGGCGACGCGGCGACGCGGTCCTCTTCTTCACCGGCCGCTTCTTTGCGGCCACCGTCTTCTTCTTGGAACTCACTGATTGACCCGTGTTTTGGAGTAACAGTTCGCCTCGATGATCAGCTGCCGCACCGCATCGGGCATCAAATAACGCGGATCGCGTCCCATCGCGATCGACTGTCGAACGTCGGTCGAGGAGATTTCGAGTTGCGTGACCGCGTGGACGAAGATGCAGCCGGCGCGCGATTCGTGCAGGTCGCCGATGCGTCCCGTCCCGTGGTCGACAAGCAATTCGCCGAGCGGACCCATGCCCGGCGCACGCCAGCCCGGGCGGTGGGCGACCACCAGGTGCGCGAGCTGCAGGAGCTCGCGCCACTGGTACCACTTCGGCAGGCTGAGGAACGCGTCCATCCCGACGATCATGCACAGGCTCCGGTCGGGGTTTTCGTGACGCAGCTCCGCGAGCGTCTCGACCGAGTACGACGGTCCCGACTTGCGTATCTCGCGATCGTCGACGACGAACCCCGGCTGACCCTCGATCGCCGCCTCGACCATGCGCAATCGCAGCGCCGGCTCGGCGAGGGGCCGCTCGCGGTGCGGTGGATTGCCCGCCGGCACGAAGCGGATCTCGCGCAAGCGCAACGCTTGCTGTAGCTCGAAGGCGGTGCGCAGGTGCGCGTAGTGGATCGGATCGAACGTGCCGCCGAAGATGCCCATCGGGTTCATCCGGCTACCCTGCCTGAAACGCGCGGCGGTTGCAAAACGCCGGCGAGCGCCGCGGTGAGCCCCGCGAGCTCGGTCCACGGATCGCCCGACGCGACGCCTTTCACGACCCGGTCCGCGCGCGCAGCGGCCATGAGCAACGCGGGCAGCGACAACGCGTCGAGCCGCGCGAGCGCCCGCTCGGACGGCGTCCCCGCCTGGCTCCAGCCGCCACGCTCGGGCGCGCGTTGGCCGCGCCGCTCACGCGCTTGCCACAAGCCGCGCAGTTCGCGGACCAACGCCCATAGAACGAGCGCGGGCTCCCGGCCTTCGCTACGCAATCCCTCCAGGATGCGCAACGCGCGAGCCGCATCGCCGTCGGCCGCGGAGGCGGCGAGCTGGAACACGTCGTAGCGAGCGCTGTCGGCGACCACGCGTCGCGCAAGCTCGAGATCGATGCGCTCACCGTTCGCGAGCAACACCAGATTGTCGAGCTCCTGCTTCGCGGCGAGCAAATTGCCTTCGACGCGATCGGCGATCAACCGCGCCGCCTCGACGTCGAGATCGTGACCGAGCCGCCGCGCGCGCCCGCGCAGCCAGTTCGGCAGTTGGTCGATGCCGACCGCCTTGGCGGTGACCCAGACGCCGTGCTCGCCGATCCCGCGAACCCACGCAGCGTCGGCCGTCTTGCGGTCGAGCTTGCCGGTCACCAGCAGCAGCACCAGATCCGGGGGCGGATGCGCGACGAACTCGGCGATCAGCGCCGCACCCTTGTCTGGCTTGCCGCTCGGCAGGCGCAGTTCGAAGAGGCGCCGATCGGCGAACAGCGAAGGGGAGCGGATCTCCTCGCGCAGGTCGTCCCAGGCGAAGCTGCGATCGACGTCGAACACCCGCCGATCCGTGAACCCGGCGGCGCGGACCGCCGCGCGAATCGCGTCCGCCGCCTCCCCGACCAGCAGCGGCTCGTCACCGGACACCAGGTACGCGGGCGCGGGACCGCGCGCGAGCGCGCGGTCCAATTGCTCGACGGTCAGGCGCATGGCGTGCCGGGCACCCGTCGGGCGCGGATCACCGTCTCTGTCGATGCCGTTTCCGCCACGGCCCGCAGTGTAGCCGGATCGAAGTCCGCCTGCGCGGGGCACCGGCTACGGCGTGGATGTTGCTATGCAGCAATGCGGCGATCGAACGGGCCCGCCGCGGTTCCTGATAATCTTCGCTGGAGCGCTCCTTCGCACAACGAGGTTCTGCGGATGCCGACGATATTCGAGAAGATCATCGCCGGAGAGCTGCCCGCGACGATCGTGCATCGCGACGACCAGGTGGTCGCGTTCCACGACATCCGGCCGGCGGCACCGGTCCACGTGTTGATCGTCCCCCACAAGCCGATCCCGACGCTCGACGACGTCGCCGACGAGGATCAGGGACTGATGGGGCACATGGTGCTCGTCGCACGCGACCTCGCCCGCCGGTTCGGCATCGCGCAAAGCGGCTACCGGCTGATCTTCAACTGCAACGCGCACGGCGGTCAGGAAGTCTACCACCTGCACCTGCACCTGATCGGCGGCCGACCGCTCGGACGGATGGTCGCGCAGCCTTAAGATTGCTCTCGAGGAACAGCCGATGTCGAACAAGAAGAAGACGGCCACCCGACGATCCACGACCCCGAAGAGCGCCGTGCGCAAGGCGCCGCGCGCCGCAGCGCGCGCCGTCGCGAAACCGACGCCGACGCGCAAGGCGCGGGTCCACAGGCCGGCCGCCGTTGCACCGACGACGCGTGCGCCCGGCGACGCGGTCGCGCGCCGCGGCCTGTACCCCGCGATCGAACCCTATCGGCGTGGGTACCTGCGGGTCTCGGAGCTGCACGAACTCTATTTCGAGGAAAGCGGCAACCCGGCCGGCAAACCCGCGGTGTTCCTGCACGGTGGCCCGGGGGCGGGCGCGGACGCCCGTGCGCGCCAGTTCTTCGATCCGCGCCACTATCGCATCGTCGTGTTCGATCAGCGCGGCTGTGGGCGGAGCCGGCCGAGCGCGAACCTCGTCGAGAACACGACCTGGCACCTGGTCGCCGACGTCGAGCGCTTGCGCAAGCACCTCGGCATCGATCGGTGGCTGGTGTTCGGAGGCTCCTGGGGCAGCACCCTCGCGCTCGCGTACGCCGAGACCCACCCGGAACGGGTCAGCGAGCTCGTGCTGCGCGGGATCTTCCTGCTGCGCCAGGCGGAGATCCGCTGGATGTACCAGCAAGGGGCCTCGGCGATCTATCCCGACCGCTGGGAGGCGTATCGGGACGCGATCCCCGCGGACGAACGCGACGACTTCCTCGGCGCCTATCATCGTCGCCTGACCGGCACCGATCATCGCGCGGCGGTCGCGGCGGCCCGCGCTTGGTCGGTCTGGGAAGCCTCGACGAGCTTCCTGCGCAGCAACGCCGACAACATTGCCCGCTGGTCGGAGGCCGAGTTCGCGCTCGCGATCGCACGGATCGAGTGTCATTATTTCGTCAATCGCGGCTTTCTGCGCAGCGAGACGCAGTTGCTCGACGACGTGACGCGGATTCGGCACGTCCCGGCGACGATCGTGCAAGGCCGTTACGACGTCGTCTGCCCCGCGACGAGCGCGTGGGACCTGCATCGCGCCTGGCCCGAAGCGGAAATGCGCCTCGTCGCGGATGCCGGTCACTCCGCGTTCGAGCCGGGGATCACGCACGAACTGGTGCTGGCGACGGATCGCTATCGCAGCCGCTGAGGCCCGCGCGTCGCCCTCGCCGCGCGTCCTGCGAATCTCGTATGATCCTCGCGCGAACCGCACTGCCGTAGGGGAGAGGCCGTCTGGAAATCGGGGATGGAATGCGCCAGTCCGACCGGGATGACGCTCAGCTTCGCGCCCTGGGCTACGAGTCGCACTTCGACCGAACCATGTCGAAGTGGGAGAACTTCTCGCTCGGGTTCACCTACCTGTCGCCGGTCGTCGGCGTGTACACGATCTTCGCGAGCGCGTTCGCGGCGGGTGGACCGCCGATGTGGTGGACCTACGTGATCGTCGGTGTCGGTCAGTGGCTCGTGAGCCTCGTGTTCGGCGAGATCGTCTCGCAGTTCCCGATCTCCGGCGGCCTGTACCCGTGGGCGCGCCGGCTGGTGGGCAAGCGCTGGGCGTGGATGGCCGGCTGGGTGTACGGCTGGGCGCTGTGTTGCACGATGGCGGGCGTCGCGACCGGCGCGGCGCCGTTCGTGGCGCAAGCGTTCGGCCTCGAGGTCACGCCGGTCGCCGCGACCGCGATCGCGCTCGTGCTGCTCGCGGCGACGACCGCGCTGAACTTGAGTGGCACCCGCCTGCTCGCGCGCGTGGCGCTGGTGGGGTTCGTCTGCGAACTGGTCGGCGCGCTCGTGGTCGGCGGCTATTTGCTGCTGTTCGCACGTCACCAGCCGCTGTCGATCCTGCTCGACACGCACTTCGTCGCGCCGCACGGCGCGTACTGGCCCGCGTTCCTCGCGTCCTCGCTCGCGGCGATGTTCTGTTACTACGGCTTCGAGGCCTGCGGCGACGTCGCCGAGGAGACGCCCGACGCGAGTCGGATGATCCCGAAGGCGATGCGCATGACGATCTACATCGGCGGTGCGGCGGCTTGCTGGGTCTGCCTCGCGTTCGTGCTCGCGATCCCGAACGTGCCGGCCGCGATCTCGGGCGCGGATCCGGATCCGATCACGACCTTGCTGCGGCTCGCGATGGGCGACGCGGGTTTCCGCGCGGTGATCGGCGTGGTGCTGATCTCGTTCGTGTCCTGCCTGCTGAGCCTGCAGGCGGCGGCGAGCCGCTTGATCTATGCGTACGCGCGCGACCAGATGATCGCCGGTAGCGGCTTCCTCGGTCGACTCTCGCCCGGGAGACACGTGCCCTCGAACGCGCTGCTCGTGATGGGTGCGATCCCGGCGTTGATCGCGCTCACCGGGCTCTGGCTGCAGGACGCGATCGCGACGATCATCAGCTTCGCGGCGATCGGCATCTACGTCGCGTTCCAGATGATCGTGCTCGGCGCCCTGTACGCACGCACCCGCGGCTGGCGGCCCTCGGGTCCATTCCGCCTCGGACGCAAGGGCTGGATCGTGAACGCGCTCGCGCTCGCCTACGGCGTCTCGGCGATCGCGAACATCCTGTGGCCGCGCAATCCTGGGCAACCGTGGTACGCGAACTACGCGATGATCGTCACCACGATCGGCGTGCTCGCGTTCGGGCTCCTGTACATGATCGCCGCCCGTCCGTACGAACGAGGCACGGCCCCGGCCGGCGACGCCCATCGCTTGAGTTCGGAGAGCGCCTGAGATGGACCTGCACGACCCGGCGGTCACCGCGAACGCCGTCGCCGGCGGATCGTCGCCGTCGTCACCGCACGGCGGCCTGAGCCGTACGCTGAAGGCGCGCCATCTCACGATGATCTCGATCGGCGGGATCATCGGTGCGGGGCTGTTCGTCGGCAGCAGCACCGCGATCATCGCCGCCGGTCCCGCGAGCTTCCTGAGCTACCTGATCACCGGCGTGCTGATCCTCGTGATGATGCGCATGCTCGGCGAGATGGCGACCAGCTTGCCGAACGTGCGCAGCTTCACGGAGTTCGCGCGGGCCGGCCTCGGCGACGGCGCCGGCTTCGTGGTCGGCTGGCTCTACTGGTACTTCTGGGTGCTGGTGGTCCCCGTCGAGGCGATCGCGGGCGCGAAGATCCTGCAACATTGGTTGCCGTTCTCCCCGCTCGAGATCGGCGTCGGCCTGATGGCGATCATGACCGGCGTGAACCTGATGTCGGCCCGCTCGTACGCGGAATTCGAGTTCTGGTTCGCGTCGATCAAGGTCGCCGCGATCCTCGTGTTCATCGTGACCGCGGCCGCGTACGCGTTCGGCTGGACCTCGCCGGCCGGGCCGACGTTCGGCAACCTGGTCGCTCACGGCGGCTTCGCGCCACACGGCTGGATCGCGGTGGTCGCGACCGTGCCCACGGTGTTCTTCGCGATGACCGGGGCCGAGATCACGACGATCGCGGCCGCGGAGTCGTCGGAGCCGGGCAAGGCGGTCGCGAAGATGAGCGTCACGGTGATCTGGCGGATCCTCTTCTTCTACGTGCTGTCGATCTTCTTCATCGTGAGCGTGGCGTCCTGGACCCAGGTCCGCTCGGGCGAGTCCCCGTTCACGCTCGCGCTCGATGCGATGGGGATTCCGCTCGCCGGCACGCTGATGAGCATGGTCATACTCACCGCGGTGCTCTCCTGTCTGAATTCCGCGTTCTACGTGAGCTCGCGCGTACTGTTCGTGCTCGCCGAACGTGGTGACGCACCGCAGCGACTGGTGCGCCTCAACCGGCGCCGGGTACCGACCGGATCGGTGCTGATCGGCGCGACCGCCGGATTCCTCGGGATCATCGCCGCGACCGAGACGCCGCAGGCGGTGTTCGACTTCCTGGTGAGTTCCTCGGGTGCGTTGATCGTCTTCGTCTACATGCTGACCGCGCTCGCGCAGATCCGCTTGCGCAAGCGGCGTGAGCGGGCGGGCGAACCGCGCCCGGTGATTCAGGTGTGGTTGTTCCCCTGGCTCAGCTTCGCCGCGCTCGGCGCGATGGCGGCCGTTCTGATCGCGATGGCGTTCACACCGGGGATGCAGCGCGACTTCTACACCAGCTGTCTGACGTTCGCGGTCGCGAGCGGTGCCTATGGGTTGATCCATGGACGCCGGCGGCGCATGCCGACTCGCCGCGGCGCCGGGGCCTGACCGGCCCCCTCGGTCGAGTTGAAAATTTCTTCATTGACCGTGAGAAAGAGTACGCCAGGGGGCGGAGGCGTTTTGGCATCATGGACCCCGTTCCCGAGGCCCATGCCGACCGGGGACGCGGTTTAGGATCCATTCGCCCCGGCAAGCCAGCCAACTCCCCCGTCGGCGCGAACATCCAACGGCGCGAGCGATCCATCGTCTCGCGCCGAATTTTTTTCACCTCAGGCCGCGTGGACACCCCGGCGGAGCAACCCACCGGCGGGCCGCAGCCCCGCGCTGTCGGGGAAGACCACCCGCGCGAGCACCTCTTCGGACATTCCGAGGTGGGTGGCGAGCACGCCCTTGAACACCACGCGCTGATCGGTCGTCGCATGGATGTCGCGGTGCTGATAGAGATCTTCAGGTCGCATGCCGGGCCACTGGCCGCCGACCCGCCCGCCGTCGACGGCGCCACCGAGCAAGAACATCGCGCCACCGGTCCCATGATCGGTGCCCCCGGTGCCATTGACGCGCGCGGTCCGCCCGAACTCGGTGACGACGATCGCCACGGTGCGCGACCAGACCGGCAGGACCGCGTCGTGGAACGCGTGCACGGCGCGATCGAGTTCGGCGAGCTTGCGCGTCAGGATCGCCGCTTGATTCGCATGCGTGTCCCAACCGTAGTCCTCGACGAAGACGATCCGCGGACCGCCGCGGCGCGCGAGGAAGGCGCCCGCGGCGGCGAAGATCGTCGGCAGGCGTTGACCGATCGCGAGCTGCGCGCCGCGGATCCGCCCGTCGATTCCCGTCTCCTCACCCTGCTCGGCGATCGCGTCGGCGAAGGCCCCGGCGAGGGCCTCATCCTCGCCGTACAAGGGTTCGAGTCGCTGTAGCAATATGGGATTCACTCGATTCGGCAGCGGGGGTGACCAGGCGTCGATCGGCGCGGGACCCCGCATGATCAATGGCGTCACGGCGGTGGCCGACAGGCCTTGCTGATGGCAGGCACCCACGGCTCGGTTGAGCCAGCCGGTCTCGGCGCCGGACGGCGAGTTCGTGCCGTTCTCGACGCAATCCTGGGCTTCGAAATGCGACCGCCCCCAGTAAGGCGGCGCCGCCGCCACGATCGGCAGAAAGTCGCGTTGCGCGTACAGGCGCGCGCAGAACCCGAGCGACGGATGCAGCGCGAAGGTCCCATCGAGCGCGAACGCGGCGCCACCGGCGGCGGTCGGTCCCGCCGGCGACAACGCGAGCGCGCCGCGCAATGGCGCATAGCCGGGATCCCCCACCGGCGGGACCGCGTGCACGCCGTCGAGACCGCCCCGCAGCAACACGAACATCAGGCGGGGGCCGGCGGGATTCGCGGCCCAGCTCGGCGGCGCCCAGCCGGCGAACGAGGCGGCCCCCAGACCGCAGCCGATCATCGTCAACAGATCGCGGCGAGTGGTCATCAGACTCTCCATTGGAACGCGGGACTCGCGAACAGCGTCGCGAGCGCCTGTTGGGGCGCTTCGGCGCGGCGGATCGCGGCCTGCGTCGGCGCATCGAATCGCGGTCCCAGCGTCGCGTGCGCGAGCATCGCGGGGTCGAGTCCGGCCCGTGGGACGCGCTGCGCGAGTCCTTCCGCGGCTTGGACGCGCTTCCACAGCGCGTCCGACCCGATCCAGTCGGTCGCCAGGTCGCTGAATCCAGCCGGCGAACGCGGCATGAAGGTCGGCTGGCCCAGCCGCGCCGCGAACCACTCGAACGGTTGGGGTCGGGACCCGAGCGCGATCGATCCCCCACGCAGCGCCGCGATCAGGAAGTCTTGCGGCGTGCGGAACTTGCGCGCGGCGGGCGCCCACGACGCCGGTGCCTCGATGAGCTGGGCATAGACCACGCCGAGATCGCCGTCGCTGTCCAGGTACGCCGCGGTCAAACGATCGACGAGCGCCCGCGGCGGCGCGTCGGCGACGAAGTGTCGCGCCAGTTCGAACGCCAGATGCCGCGCGGTCGCGCGACTCGCGGCCAGGTCGAGCAGTATCGCGCGCGCCTGGTCGAAGCCGGTGTCCGGGTACTGACGGCCGCGCACGCTGCGCATGCCCGGCTCGTGCGCGGCCGCGCGATAGAGGAACGGCCGGTCGACCCTGCCGCGCTCGAGCTGGGCCGGGAACGGGACGCTCCAGCCGGTCAACGCGCGCGCGAACTCGGTGACGTCGGCTTGCGTGTAGCCGGAGTCCGCGCCGAGCGTGTGCAGTTCCAGGATCTCGCGCGCAAGGTTCTCGTTGAGCCCGAGCCGTTGCGCCGGCCGATCGCCGCGCACGGCGCGCCGCGCCAGACGCCTGTCGACGCGCCGTGCAAGCGGCGAATCCGGTCCCACGGATTGCGCTTGGTCCAGGTAACGCAGCATGGCCGGGTGGGTTTCGACCGCGAGCAGCAGATCCGCGAATCGCCCCGCGAAGTGCGGACGGATCGCCTCGCGCTCGAGCGGTGCCGCGTACAAGCGCGCGGGCGCCTTGTCGACGGACACCGCGAAGTGGTTCGACCAGAAGCGCACCAAGCGCTCGGCGAACGGCGTCGTCGTCGTCGCCGCGATCTGCCACCGCGCGAGCGCCTCGCGCCGCAAGTCGTCGCCGAACGCTTGTCGGAACAAGCGGGCGAGCGGATTGCGCGCCGCGGCGGCCGAACCGGACGCTGCGGACGCCGCGCCGGTGCCGGTCGCGGTGGCCAGGCGGCGCAAGCGGCGACGCTCGCGGTTCAGCTCGGCCTCTCGGCGCAGGTACTCGAGGCTGCTCGGCAACCCGGCGAACGCCGCCGCGCCGTCCGGCGGGCGCCGGAGCTGCGCGAGCAACCAGGCCGCCGGGTCCTCGATGCCCGCGATCTCGTCGGGCCGGGCGCCGAGCCCGAACCGGTTCGCGGCACTCGCGGCCGCACGCACTGCTTCCACGACCATCGTCGCGCCTCCGCACCGTGTCCGTTTCCCGATCACAACGGGCGGGCGGAGCCCGGGTTGACCGCCGGGGCGCGGTTTTCTGCAATACTGGCCACGTCTCGGCCGCGTGGCGCGGCCGAATCGAACGATGGAGCGCAGCGATGGCGAGATACCTGACGAGCCGGCGACGAGATCCAAGGGCGACACGCGATGGGTCGGTCTGCGCCGGCCTCACCGGCGCGTGGGCAGCGGTCGTGGTGATCGCGGCGTTCGCGGTCACCGGCACCGCGTCCGCGCAAGCTATTCGGCCCGTGACCCGGTCGGCCGAGATCGCGATCACGCGCGACCCGGGTCCCGCGCGGATCGGCGCGCGCGACCCCGCGGTGACGATCGTCGAGTATTTCGACTACAACTGCCCGTTCTGCCGGCGCATCACGCCGATGCTGCGCCAGGTGGTCGCGGCCGGCCCGCGGCTCGCGTTGATCTACAAGGACTGGCCGGTGCTCGGACCGGCATCGGTGTACGCTGCGCGCTGCGCGCTCGCGGCCGGATACCAGGGCAAGTACCTGCAGGCGCACGACGCGCTGCTCGACGGCCCGCGCCTCACGAGCGACGCCGAGGTCCAGCAGGTCCTGGGCCGCGCCGGGATCGACGTCCCGAGGATGCTGGGCGACTTGGCGCGACACGCGACCGCGATCAACCGCGTCCTCAACCGCAACGACGACGAGGCGCGGGCGCTCGAATTGCAGGGCACGCCCGGCTTGTTGATCGGACGCACGCTCGTCCCGGGGGTCGTCGGGCGCACCGAGCTGCTGCGCTTGATCGCGGCCGCCCGCGCGGATCGCGGCAAGCGCTAGGCGATTAGATGTACTGCCCGGCGTCGACGCGCAGCACTTCCCCGGTGATCACCCGGGCCGCGTCGGACAGCAGGAACAGCACCGCGGCGGCGATGTCCTCCGGACCCGCGAGCGTCGGCAGCGCGGCTTCCGCGCGGGCACGATCGGCGGCCTCCGGCGGCGCCGCGAGCGCCATGTCGGTGAGCACCATACCGGGCGCGACCGCGTTCACGGTGACACCCTTCCGGCCGAACTCCTTGGCCGCCGTCTTCGTGAGGCCGATCAACCCCGCCTTCGACGCCGCGTAGTTACCCTGCCCGAACTTGCCGCGCAGACCGTTGATCGACGTGATGTTCACGATCCGTCCGAAGCCTTGCGCCGCCATCCGCGGCGCGACCGCACGGATCATGTGGAATGCGCCGGTCAAGTTGACCGACAGCACCGCCGACCACTCCTCGTCGCTCATCTTCGCGAGCGTGCGGTCACGGGTGATGCCCGCGTTGTTCACCAGCAGCGTCGGCACGCGCGGCAGGCCCGCGACCGCGGTCTCCACCGAGGCGGAGCGCGAGACGTCGACCGCGCTGAACGCGTGCGGCCCGCCCGTCGGCTCGCCGACGTCGAAGACGTGCACCGTCGCACCGGCGGCGGCGAGCGCGTCGGCGATCGTCTTGCCGATGCCCCGCGACCCACCGGTCACGAGCGCGAGCTGGCCGCTGAAATCGCAATGGAATCGGGATTCGGTCACGGTCGCTCCTGCGGGTTTGGCGGCGTCGCGGCGTTCAGCTCGCGAGCGCAGCCTGGACGGGCTGCCGGGTCGCCAGATCGCGCAAGGTGGCGATCGTGATCGAACCGAGCGTCGCCCTCACGGTGTCGTCGATTTCGCGGAGCACCACGCCGAGGGCTGCCGCTTCCGCGGTATGCCGGCCGAGTTCCCCGGTCTCGGGGCCCCGCAGTCCGCGCGGCTCGAACAACTCGATGATGTCGAGCAGCGTCGTCCGGCGCGCGTTGCCGCTGAACTGGAATCCGCCGCCGGCACCGCGCACCGAGCGCACCAAGCCGGCGCGCCCGAGCACGTTCATCACCTTCGCGAGGTGGTTGGTCGATATCCCGTATTTCGCGCCGATGTCCGCGACCGTGATCTGCCGGTTCGGCTCGGCGACGAGTTCCAGGATCGAAAAGATCGCGAGTTGACTGGCAACCTGGAGTTTCATGCTAGAGGTCCTTCTCCAATTGGATGTACGGCCCCGCCATCAACCCCTCGCCACGGAAGAATTGCATCGGCAAGATCGCGTCGCGCGCCACCATCGTGCGCATCTTGTCCATCCCGGCCTTGCGGAACGCCTCGGCGATCGCCTGGAGCAAGGCTTCGCCGACGCCGCGCTCGCGCGCTTCCGGACGGACCGATAGCGCGTACACCCAGCCGCAGGGATCGGAACCGAATTCCCACGCACGAATCTCGCCGATGATGAAGCCGAGCACGCGCTCGGGCTCCGCGGCCGGACAGGCGACCAGGAAGATGCCGGCGGGTGCGCCGCCGACGGACCGCTGCCGACGGTACAACTCCATCCAGTGCTCGGGCTTCGGCAATCCGGTGACTTGCGCGTCGAGCGCGGACACCTCCGCGACGTCGCGCCGCTCCGCGGCGCGGATCGCGATCGCCGACTCGCCCCCCGTCGGCGCGTCGGCCGGCGCCGGAGCGCGTCCGGGCCGTTTCTTTCGATGGTCGGTCGTAACGTGCTTCACATCAGGCCCTGCCCTTCCTTGATCGCCGCCTCGAGCGCCGCCGGCGGCCGAAAGCGGTCCGCAAGCGAAACGAGTCCCGGTGGACGTCAAACAAGTATTCCGGTACTATAATACCCGAGAAGCGTGCGGGACGCCAATTTTCGCTGGACCGCACGCCGCTGGCTCGAGGTGCATCATATGTTCGACCCTGGCTCGATTCCAGGAAAACGCCTGCTGCGAATTCGCCTGAATGGGCGATGGCGCGAGGACGCGGTCGCGGACGATCAACTGCTCGTCGACTACCTGCGCGAGACCGTCGGTTTGACCGGCACCAAGACGGGGTGCGACGGCGGCGAATGCGGGGCCTGCACCGTGCTGCTCGACGACGAACCGGTCCCCGCCTGTCTCACGCTCGCGGCCCGCTGCGAGGGTCGCTCGGTCGAGACGATCGAAGGGCTGACCGCCGGCGGGCGCTTGCATCGACTGCAGCAGGCTTTTCACGAGAAGCTCGGCGCCCAATGCGGCTTCTGCACGCCCGGCATGATCATGGCGGCCGAAGGACTGCTGCGCAAGCAACCGGATCCGAGCGAGGCCGAGATCCGTGCGGCGCTCGCGGGCAATCTGTGCCGCTGCACCGGTTACGTGAAGATCGTCGAGTCGGTGCGCGCCGCCGTGGCGGCCGATGCGTAGGCGGCGCCGATGACGACGCTCGCCGGCACCCGCAACGGCGTCCCGTTGATCGATGGGATCGACAAGGTGAGCGGTCGCGCGCGCTACACCGCCGATCTCGATCATCGCGGCGCGTTCGTCGGGCGGCTCCTGCGCAGCCCCTACAGCCACGCGCAGATCACGCGCGTCGACGTGGAACGCGCGCGTCGGCTCCCCGGCGTCGTCGCGGTGCTCACCGGCGCGGACTGCCACGTACCCTACGGCGTGCTGCCGATCGCAATGAACGAATACCCGCTCGCCCGCGACAAGGTCCGCTATCGCGGCGAGCCCGTCGCCGCGGTCGCCGCGGTCGACGCCGACACGGCCGCGCGCGCGCTCGCGTTGATCGAATTCGAGGCCCGCGAGCTGCCGGCGTACTACGAAGCGGACCAGGCGCGGGCGGCGGACGCGGTCCGGATCCACGACGACAAGCCCGGCAATCTCGAACGCGAGGTCCATCACACGTTCGGCGACGTCGCCGCCGGCTTCGCGAACGCCGATCTCGTGCGCGAAGAGGTCATCGACTGCGCGGAGGTCAATCACGCGCAGATCGAACCGCATGCGGCGCTGGCCGAATTCGACCCCTCCACCGGACGACTGACGATGCAGAGCGTCTCGCAGGTGACGTTCTACCTGCACATGATGCTCGCGCGCTGCCTGGAGATGGACGAGTCGCGGATCCGCGTGATCAAGCCGTTCGTCGGCGGTGGCTTCGGCGCCCGCGTCGAGGTCCTGAATTTCGAACTCGTGACCGCGATGCTCGCGCGGGCCGCCGGCGGCAAGGTCTCGATGGAGCTGTCGCGCGAGGAGACGTTCATCACGCACCGCGCGCGGCCGCAGACGCGGGTCCGCCTGAAGCTCGGCCTCGGCCGCGACGGCCGGCTGCGCGCCTGCGAGTGCGAGGTCGTGCAGCGCGGCGGCGCCTACGCCGGGTACGGCGTGATCACGATCCTGTACGCCGGATCGCTGTTGCACGGGCTGTACGATCTGCCCGCGGTCAAGTACGACGGCTATCGCGTGTACGCGAACCTTCCGCCCTGCGGTGCGATGCGCGGCCACGGCAGCGTCGACACCCGTCACGCGTTCGAGGTGCTGCTCGATCGGATGGCCCGGGAGCTCGGACTCGATCCGTTCGAGGTGCGGCGCCGAAATCTGCTGCACGCGCCGACCCGAACCTTGAACGAACTCGCGATCAACAGCTACGGCCTCGCCGAATGCCTCGATCGGGTCGAGGCCGCGAGCGGATGGAAGACGCGCCACGGCCGGCTTCCGCGCGGCAAGGGCCTCGGCATGGCCTGCTCCCACTACGTGAGCGGCGCCGCGAAGCCGATCCATTGGACCGGCGAGCCGCACGCGGTCGTGAACGTGAAGGTCGACTGGGACGGGTCGGTGACCGCGTTCACCGGCGCCGCCGACATCGGCCAGGGATCCTCGACGATGGTCGCGATCGCGGTCGCGGAGACGCTCGGCCTGCCGATCGAGCAGGTGCGGGTGATCGCCGCCGACAGCGCGACCACGCCCAAGGACAACGGCGCGTACTCCTCGCGCATCACGTTCATGGTCGGCAACGCGGCGATCGACGCCGCGCGGCGTCTGCGGCACCTGTTGACCGAAGCCGCCGCGCGCCGTTTCGAGCGCGATCCGGCGGACATCGATTGCGCGGACGGTCGGTTCCGCTCGCGGAGCGCCGCCGGGCAGGAACTGTCGTTCGAGGAAGCGGTCAAGGCCGCGCTCGTCGACCAGGGCACGCTGACCGTGAAGGGCACCTTCACCTGTCCGCCGGAGGCGCAGGGCGGCAAGCATCGCGGCGGCGCGGTCGGCTCGACGATGGGCTTCAGCTACGCGGCCCAGGTCGTCGAGGTCAGCGTCGACGAGGACACCGGCCAGGTGTCGGTCGACAAGGTGTGGGTCGCGCTCGACTGCGGCTTCGCGATCAACCCGCTCGCGGTGCGCGGCCAGATCGAAGGCGCGGTCTGGATGGGGATGGGCCAGGCGCTGATGGAGGAGACCCGCTACCTGAACGGGATGCCCGCGCACGCGAGCTTCCTGGAGTACCGCATGCCGACGAGCCTGGATTCGCCGCCGATCGACGCGCAGATCGTCGAGAGTATCGATCCGAACGGACCGTTCGGCGCGAAGGAAGCGAGCGAAGGCGCACTCGCCTCGTTCGCGCCGGCGCTCGTCGCCGCGATCGCGAACGCGGTCGGCGTCGATCTCGACGTGTTGCCGGCGACCCCCGACCGGGTGCTCGACGCCGTGGTCGCCCGCCGTCGGCGGCAACGCCTCGACGCCCTGGCGAGTTACCGGCGATGACCGCGCCGTTGCCGCTGCCGC
>JAJYFF010000028.1 GCA_021785405.1 Pseudomonadota bacterium
CGGTGCCGGTCGCGGTGCTGTTCTTCTGCTGGATCGCGACGATCTGGCGCGGCTCGATGACCTTCGAGGCGCCGATGCTGTTCGCGATCGGCTACATCTTCCTGTTCGGGATCGGCGGGCTCACCGGACTCGTCCTGTCCGACGCGGGCGCCGACCAGCAGTACCACAACAGCTACTTCCTCGTCGCTCACTTCCACTACGCGCTGTTCGGCGGACCGGTGATGGGCGTGATCGCGGCGACGTACTACTACCTGCCGAAGGTCACCGGCCGGATGTACAGCGAGGGGCTCGCGCGCTGGCACTTCTGGCAGACGATGCTCGGCTTCAACATCACGTTCATGGCGCAGTTCTTCCTCGGGATCGCCGGGATGCCGCGTCGGATCCCGGATTACGCGGTGCAGTTCAGTCACCTGAACACCCTGTCGACCATCGGCGCGCTGATCCTGGGGTCCGCGCAACTGGTGTTCGTCTACAACTTGCTGAAGACGCGCACTGGCGCGGGCGCGAAGGCGAGCGCGCGCGTCTGGGAGGGCGCGCACGGACTCGAGTTCACCGTGCCCTCGCCGCCGCCGTTCCACACGTTCATCACGCCGCCGGCGATCGACTGAGGAGACAGCACGATGGCGACCACTTCCCACGGACACGGCAGCTACTACGTCCCGCAGCCGAGCCGCTACCCGATCTTGCTGTCGGGCGCGATCCTGTTCCTCGCATTCGGCGCGATCCTGCGGATGAACGGGCTGGGCGCCGGCGACGTCTCGCTCGCGATCGGCGGCGCGCTCGCGCTGTACGCGCTCGTCGGTTGGTTCGGCAGCGTGATCGGCGAGACCCGGGCGGGCGTGTACCACGAGAAGGAGGAGCGCGCGTTCCGCCGCGGCATGATCTGGTTCATCACGTCCGAGGTCGTGTTCTTCGCGAGTCTGTTCGGCGTGCTGTTCTACGAGCGCGAAATCTCGGTCCCGTGGCTCGCTTCGCTGCCGAGCCACTACACGCCCTGGCCCGGGTTCACCGCGACCTGGCCGTCCGCCGGCCCCGCCGGCCAGGCGTTCACGCCGATGACCCCCTGGGGCATTCCGGCGATCAACACCGTGATCCTGTTGAGCTCGGGCGTGACGATCACCTGGGCGCACTGGATGCTGCGCCGGGGAAAGCTCGGCCTGACGAGTTTAGGGCTGTTCCTCACGATCGCCCTCGGCGTGCTGTTCTTGGGGTTGCAGGCGCACGAGTACCACGAGGCCTACACGCACCTCGGTCTCACGCTCGGCTCCGGGGTGTACGGCGCGACGTTCTTCGTGCTCACGGGATTCCACGGCTTTCACGTGTTCCTCGGGGCGACGATGCTCACCGTGATCCTGATCCGCTCGCTGAAGGGTCACTTCGATCCGAAGCACCACTTCGCGTTCGAGGCAGTGAGCTGGTACTGGCACTTCGTCGACGTCGTCTGGTTGATGCTGTTCGTGTTCGTCTACTGGCTTTGAGGCGGCGCGGCCCGCGATGAGCGTGTTCGCCGCGGCCCTGCGTTTTCTCCTGCCGTGGGAGTTCTCGCCGGTCGCGCTCGCCGGATGCGCGCTGCCGGTCGCCGCGTACCTCCGGGGGCTGCGCACGCGTCGCGCACGCGGCCGCCCGGAAGTCGCGTTGCGCGCGCTCGCGTTCCTCGCGGGCGTCGGTTCGATCTACGCGGTATTGCAGACGCACCTCGACTTCCTCGCGCAGCACATGTTCTGGATCCACCGGGTCCAGCACCTGGTGCTGCACCACCTCGGGCCATTCCTGATCGCGCTGAGCGCGCCGGCGGAGACGCTCCTCGCCGGAACGCCGCGCACGCTCGCGAGGACGTGCCGACCGCTGGTCGCGAACCGCGTGGTCCGCGGCCTCTATCGCCGGCTGCAGCAGCCAGTGGTCGCCTGCGTGCTGTTCGTCGGCCTGATCGTGTTCTGGCTCACGCCTGCGGTCCACTTCTACGCGATGCTGATCCGGCCGATCTACCTCACGATGAACTGGAGCATGCTGATCGACGGGCTGCTGTTCTGGTGGCTGGTGCTCGGGCCAGAACGGGCGAGCGCGCCGCGCCTCGCGACGCGGATGGCGATGCTGGTTGCGGTCGCGATCCCGCAGGCGATCCTGGGTGCCTACCTCACGTTCACCGCCTCGCCGCTCTACGACGTGTACGGTCTGTGCGGGCGCGCGTTCGCGATCTCGCCGATCCTCGACCAGCAACTCGGCGGGCTGAACACCTGGATCCCTCCCGGGATGATGAGCGCGCTCGGGCTCATCGTGCTCGCCTCGCGCTGGATGCGCTCGGACGAGAGCGCGCGCCGCGTCTCCTCGGGCGCGCTCGCGCGCGCCGCCGGGCGGAGCGGCTGAAGCCGGTGAGCACCCGCGCGAACCGGGATCGGACGTCGGCCGGCGGCGCGCGCGCGGGGCTCCTCCTGGGGTGCACGCTCCTCGTGGGCTGCGCACTGGCCGCGGCTGGGTGCGCGCGCGGGGGACGCTCGGCGGCGCACCTGCACCGCCTCTATGGACTGGCGCCGCCGCTCGCGTTCACGCTGCAGGACGCGGCATCGGGTGCGACCGTGACCGCGGCGGCCTTCCGGGACCGGGTGGTGATGCTCTACTTCGGCTACACCCACTGTCCGGACGTGTGCCCGACGACCCTCGCGAAGCTCGCGGCGGCCGTGCGCGAGCTCCCGGCCGCGGACCGCGATCGCGTGCGGATCGCGTTCGTCACGGTCGACCCGGCGCGCGACACGCTCGCGGTGCTGCGCGCGTATGCGGCCGCGTTCGGCCCGGAGGTCGTGGGCTTGCGCGGCACCCGGCGGCAGATCGACCGCCTGGCCGCACGCTATCGCGTAACCTATGCGTTCGGCGCACCGAACGCCCGGGGGAACTACGACGTGACGCACAGCAGTGCGGTGTTCATCTTCGGCCGCGATGGCCGCTCCGCCGCGGTCGTCGAGCCGAGCGACGGCGTCGCGGCGATCCGGATGACGCTGAACAGGCTCGCGAGCCGCGCTTGAACGCCCCGCGGCGGGCCGCTCAGTAACGCGGGCTGCGCTTCTCGAGGAACGCTGCGATCCCCTCGCGACCCTCGGCACTCACGCCCTGCGCGGCGATCGCCTGACTCTCGCGCGCGAGCTGCGCCGCGTATCCCGGATCCGACTCCGCCAGCAATCGTTTCAAACGGCGGTATGCACCGGCCGGTCCTGCGGCGATTTGCGCCGCGAGCGCATCGACCTCACTGGCGAGCATCGCGTCATCGACGACGCGGTTGACCACTCCCCACGCGCAGGCCTCTTCGGCATCCAACACGCGATTGGTGAGGAACCACTCCATCGCACGTTTGGCGCCGACCGCACGCGGCAGCCAATACGTGCAGCCGGCATCGGGCGTAAGTCCGACTCCCGTGTAGGCCGTCGTGAACTTGGCGCTGCGCGCCGCGATCGCAAGATCCGCGCCGAGCACGAGCCCGAGCCCCGCGCCAGCGGCCGTGCCGTTCACCGCGGCGATCACCGGGGCCGCCGCGCGCGCGAGATGCGCGAGCCCTGCATGCAGGTAGGTCGTGAGCTCGGCCAGATAGGCCGCCAAATCGCCCTCGGCGCCCACCATGCCCTTCAAATCGCCGCCGAAGCAGAAGTGCCGGCCTGCGCCGGTGAGCAGGATCACACGCGCCTCGCTGCGCGCCGCGGCGATCGCAGCGTCCAGGAAGTGGCGACCGAAATCGAGATTCATCGCATTGGCTGCCGCGGCACGATTGAGCGTCAGCCGAGCCACGTGGTCACGGATCTCGAAACGCAAGGGGGCGTCGGCTGCCATCACGATGACTCTGCTGTTCGGGTGATCCAAGAGGTCCAGTTTACGCGCTTCGAGGACGTCGTGAAGCCGACCCTCACACCGCGCCGCCGCCGGGTCGGCGCTCGACGAGGTTGATGCTGCGACAGGTGAACACCAGTTCGTCGCGCTGGTTGAGCAGCGAATACCGATACTCGACCACGCCGCGCGCGGGCTCGCTGCGGCTCGGGCGCTTCGCGAGGCACTCGGCGCGGGCGTGCAACGCATCACCGGGACGCACCGGATTGGGCCAGCGCACGTCCTCCCAGGCGACTCCGCAGATCCAGCGGATGTCGCCGCTGATCTCGTGATCCAACAGGCGCCACAACGCCGCGGTGTGGATGCCGGAGGCGATGATGCCGCCGAAGGCCGAGTCGCCGGCCGCCTGAGGATCCGCATGAAAGTACTGCGGATCGTAGCGACGGGCGAAGTCGAGGAGCTCCTCGAGCGTCACGACGCGCGTGTTAGACTCGCGTCGTTCGCCGACGACGAGATCCTCGAAATACCGGCGCGCCGCATCAACCATGTTGAGGAATCCTCAATGAACCGTAGATCGACCCTGACCCTCGAAGAGCGCGTCGCGCGCCTCGAAGCCCGCGCCGAGATCCGCGAACTGGTCGCCCGCTACTGTTTCACGGTCGACGCCCGCGACGTCGCGGGCATCGCCGAGTGCTTCACGCGCGACGGCGCGATGCGCTCGCTCGACGGAGCGATGGACGCGAGCGGCCGCGAGGCGGTCGTAAACCAGTTCCACGGTCGCTTCGCGGTGCTCGGTCCGAGCAATCACTTCACTCACGACCATCTGATCGAGTTCGATGCCAATGATGCGGACCGGGCCACCGGCATCGTCAACTCGCACGCCGAAGTGGTGCGCAACGGCGAGACGCTGCTCGCTTCGCTCCGCTACCACGACGAGTACCGCCGCGAAGAGGGACGCTGGCGCTTCCACCTGCGACTGCTGTCTTTCTTCTATTACACGCCGCCCGCCGAGTACGCGACGGTACTGCGCGGCACGCTGCGAAATCGCGCTTATGCCGAGCCACGGCCTGCCGATTTTCCGGAAGGCCTCGAGACCTGGCAGCGTTATCACCGAGAGCACCCGCCGATTCGCTAACGCGGCAGGCGCCGCCGATTTCGCGGCACTCGCCGATCATCACCACCTCGGTCGGCGCGGCGAGCAGCAATCGCGCACGCCGACTGGCATCGATCACAGGCCTCGCGGGTCGCGCAACCGATCGCCGAGGCTGCGCAGGAACGCCGCACCGACCGCGCCGTCGACGACCCGATGGTCCGCCGAAAGGGTCAGCGTCGCCATCCGCGCGACCGCGAGGTCATTGCCTTGCACCACCGCCCTCGGCTCGACCGCGCCGACCGCGAGAATCGCGACCTGCGGCGCGTTGATGATCGCGTCGAAGCGGCTGACGCCGAACATGCCGAGATTGGAAACCGTGAACGAGCCGCCCGTGATTTGTTCGCGCTGCAGCGTGCCCTGGCGTGCACTCGCGATCAGCGCACGGCTCTCGTGCGCGATCTCGACAATCGACTTGGTATCGACCGCCCGCAGGATCGGCGTGACGAGACCCGCGTCCGCGGCCACCGCGATCGCGATGTCGGCATGCTCGAACTGCAGGATCTCGTCGCCTTCCAACTGCGCGTTCACGTCAGGGTGCTCGCGCAGCGCAAGCGCCGCGGCGCGCAGCAGGAAATCGTTCACACTCGGCCGGGACGGCCCCCCGGGAAGGCCCGCGCGCAGCTCGAGCACGGGACCGAAATCGACGTCCACCGTGAGCCGGTAGTGCGGAATCGTCTGCTTCGATTCCTGCAGCCGCCGCGCGATCGTGCGGCGGCGCGAATTCATCGCCACGCGTCGAAACGCCGAGGTCCCGACGGGCGTCGCCGCGTTGCTGGCGGTCGTCGCGCTCGCGACGGTCGATGCCGCCGCGGCCGGCGCGGTCCCGCCCTGCACCGCGGCCGCATACGCTTCGACGTCTTCCTTCGAGACACGGCCGTTGCGGCCGGTGCCGTGGACTTTCGACAGATCGACGCCGAGACGCTCGGCGACCCGCCGGGCGATCGGACTCACCCGCGCCTCCTCGCTCCCAACGTCGTCCGCCGCCGCTGCGGAGATCGGGGCCGCAGTCGCATCGGCGAGCTTCGGCGGCTCTGTCGGCGGCGGGGCATCGGTCGGTTCGAACGACACCGCAGCCGCGACGAACTCGCGGGCGAAGCGCTCGATCTCCTCCTCGCCGACGTCTGCATCGGCGATGATGCCGATCAGCTCGCCGACCGAACGCGTCTCGCCCTCCTGCGCGATGATCCGCCGCAGCACGCCACTCGCCGGCGCCTCGACCGCGTTGACGATCTTCTCGGTCTCGACGTCGAGGATCTCCTGACCCTTCTCGATGCGCGTGCCTGGCGTCACGCGCCAGTTCGTGATGGTGCCCTCGGTCATCTCGATGCCCCACTTCGGCATCGTCAGGGACGCGATCGGCGTCGGCATCAGCTCACCTTCAAGACGTGGCGGATCGCGGCTTCGATACGCGGCGGCCCGGGCACATAAGCGCGCTCGAGCGCCGGCGCGAACGGCACGGGCGTGTGCGGCGGGGTGACCTGCGCGATCGGCGCCTTCAGCCGGCCGAAGGCGCGCTCGGCGACGGTCGCGGCGATGTCGGCGGCGAGGCTGCAGCGCGGCGGCGACTCGTCGACCACGACCAGGCGGCCGGTTCCCTCGACGCTCTCGACGATCGTGTCGAAGTCTAGCGGCGAAGTCGTGCGCGGATCGATCAAGTCGCAGGTGATGCCTTCCTTCGCGAGCGCATCGATCGCGCGCTCGGCGAACGGCACCATGCGCGCGATCGCGACCACCGTCACGTGCTCGCCCTCGCGCACCAGCGCAGCCTCACCGAACGGTACCGTGTACGGTTTCTCGGGCACCTCGCCCTTGCGTGGATAGAGCGCCTTGTGTTCCAGGAACACCACGGGGTCGTCGTCGCGGATCGCCTCGATCAGGAGCCCCTTCGCGTCGTACGCGTTCGATGGGACCACGACCTTGAGACCCGGCACCGCGGTCATCAGTGCGTAGATCGACTGCGAGTGCTGCGGACCCATGTTCATGCCCGCGCCCATCGCCATGCGGATCACCACCGGGCAGCGGCTCTTGCCGCCGAACATGTAGCGGAACTTGGCGATCTGGTTGTAGATCTGGTCCATGCAAACGCCGACGAAGTCGGCGAACATCAGCTCGGCAACCGGACGGAGTCCCGCGAGCGCGGCGCCGCCGGCGGCACCAACGATCGCGGATTCCGAGATCGGCGTATCGATGACCCGCCCGGCGCCGAACCGCGGCAACAGGCCCTTGGTCACGCCGAAGATCCCGCCCGAGGCCTCGCGCTCGCCCGAGGTTCCGCCGGCCCCGCCGGAGACGTCCTCGCCGAGCACGATCACCCGCTCGTCGCGCTCCATTTCCTGGTGCAACGCTTGGTTGAGCGCATCGCGCATGGTCATCTGCGGCATCGTCGCCTCGCTCGCGGTCGGTCAGTGTCAGTAATGGATGTAGACGTCGGTGTAGAGGTCCGCCTCGACCGGCGGCGGCGCAGCCTTCGCGTCCGCGACGATTCGCTCGATCAGCGCGAGCACCTCGGCATCGACCGCGTCGAGCTGCGCCTCGGCGAGCTCGCCGCCCGCGCGCATGCGCTCGCGAAACCGCTTCAGGCAGTCCATCGTCTCGCGGTGGCGCGCGACCTCGTCGCGCGCGCGGTACTTCTGCGGATCGCCCTCGAAATGGCCGTAGAAGCGCGTGATGCGCGCCTCGATCGCGGACGGTCCGCCGCCCGCCCGCGCCCGCTCGACGGCCCGTCCCATCGCATCGTAGACCGCGTGGAAGTCGGCGCCGTCGACGCATTCTGCGACCAAGCCGAAGCCGCGCGCCCTTGCGGTCAGATCCTTCGAGCCGACCGCATAGTCGCAGCCGGTGTGTTCGCTGTAACCGTTGTTCTCGAACACGAAGATCGCCGGCACCTGCAACACCACCGCCATGTTCATCGCCTCGAACACGGTGCCTTGGTTTGCACTGCCGTCGCCACCGAAGGCGACGCTCACGTGGCCGCCACCGCGCAGCTTGCAAGCGATCGCCGCACCGACCGCGAGCGGCGGGCCACCGCCGACGATCGCGTTCGCACCGAGCATCCCCTTGTCGATGTCGGCAATGTGCATCGAGCCACCCTTTCCGTGGCACAGACCGTCCCGGCGGCCGTAGATCTCCTTCATCATGCCGCCGACGTCGCAACCCTTGGCGATGCAGTGACCGTGGCCGCGATGGGTGCTGACGATGTAGTCGGCGTCGCCGAGCTGCTCGCAGACGCCGACCGCAACCGCCTCTTGGCCCGCATAGAGATGGGTGAAGCCGGGAATCTCGCCGGTCGCGATCTCGACGTGCAACCGCTCCTCGAACTCGCGGATCAGTTTCATCTGCCGGTAGGCGCGCAGCAGTCGCGTGCCATCGAGCCGGGCGCTGTCGCTCACTTCGAATCCTCCTCGGTCCGCCAGACGTCGCGGCCGACGCCGCCAGGAAACAGGTAATCGTCGATCACCTTGTGGAAGTGGCGGATACGCAGCTCCTGACCGCCGATCCACAATCCACGGAAGCCGCGCGAGTGCATGCCCGCCTGCACGTGCGGCAGGTTCGCCGCATCCTGATCGAGCACCAGACCGATCGACTTGTCGCCGTGCTTGAACGACTGGTGTTTCGCGCGCTCTGGCCACTCTGCCCCCTCGGGCACGAGTTCGTAGGTCCAGATGTCGTAGTACATCTTGTCCGGATCGCTCGGGTGCGGCCGCTGCCGGAACACCCAGAAATCGTCGGCATGCACATTGAGCGACAGGTTCGGGAAGATCAGGTAGTGGTAGTCGTCGGTGAGCTGGTCGTCGTTCAGCTCCGAGTAGTCGCGGCCTTGGGCGGCGCCGGTGCGGCGCTTGTGCAGCTGCACGTCGCGGCGGATGTTGGCGATCGGCCCATCGTAGTCGGCCGGATCCATCCCGGCGGACTTCATGATCAGCTTGATCGACTCGGGGATCGCGGGCGGCTTGCGCACGCGCGGCGAGACGGTGCCGAACGGGATCAGGTAGCGGCTGTGGCGGTCGTAGCAATCGATCTGGATGTCGAGATCATGCAGGTACCACAGCAGCTGCGGATGAATGCCCTGCACGTGGTAACTTTCGTTGAACGCATCGACCGACGTCTTCCAGTTGCAGTCCCACTCGACCGTGATGTCGCGCGTCTGCACCATGCGCTCGAAGTGATACGGATCGAGGTGCCGCGGGATCGGATCGAGGAACCGCGCGAGGGGCTCGGCCTGCGGGTTCATCGTGAACCAGACGAATCCGCCCCATTCCGCGCAACGCAGCTCGGTGAGTCCGTAGGGCGGCGCTCCCTGGGAGAAGGTGTCGAGATCGGGAATCCGGTGATACGAGCCGTCGAGTGCGTACTCCCAGTGGTGGTAGAGGCATTTGAAAGTCTTCGCCTCGCCGGTCGAACCGCGTCCGCAGGGCCTCAAGCGATTGCCGCGGTGCTGGCAGACGTTGTAGAACGCTCGCACGCCGCCATCGACTTGACGCACGATCAGGATCGACTCGGGACCAATCTCGGTCACCAGGTAATCGCCGGGCTTGCGGATGTCGATCGCCCGACCGCCGAGCAGCCAGACCTTGGTCCACATCCGCTCCCACTCGAGGCGCATGAACGCCTTCGACGTGTAACGGCGCTGATCGATCACCTCGTCGCCGAGGCTTGGGTCTTCGGCCTTCTCGGCCGGCGTACCCGGGCGCGTGGAGGTGCGGCCGTCGTCCCCCGGCGTCACCCGACGTACCTTCGCGTACGTCGGTGTTTTCGATCGCTCGCTGAGAGCGGCGTCCGTGGCCGGCAGAGCGGAGGGCTTGTTCGTGTCGCTGGACATCGTCGCCACCTCGTCAGGCGTCGAGCCTGGCCGCCCAGCGCAGGCTGCGGCGCAACAATTCGTGGTACACCGGCAGCTTCCAGCTGCCGCGCTCGACCGTCGGATATTCGGCGATCATCGGTCGCATGTCGAAGCGCCCGCGACAATGGCCGAGCGTGCAGTAGAGCACCTCGCCGCCCGCGTGCCGATGCAGATACATCACCGGCTGACGATCGTCCTCGCCCGGCCTCGGCCAGCGCTTCTCGACGAAACCCGGCGCCTCGCCGCAAAAGCGCGCGTGCAGGAGCGGCTCAACCTCGCCATGGTACTCGCAGAGATACAGCTCGTCGTCGGCCTCGAACGGTTCCAGCCCCGCGACCAGCGGATGCCGGGGGTCACTGATCTCGACCCGATACGGTGCAATCGGCGGATGCGCGAGAAACTGACTGCCGAGCATGCGCATGAAACGCGGCGCCTCGCGCGGCGCGTCCCAGCCGCGGCCTTTCAAGTAGGTGAGCACCGAGTTCGTGCCGTGCAGCGCAACCCAGCGCCGGCCAGCGGCGAGAAAGCGCTCCAGGGCGTCGATCTCGTTCGGGCCCGGCAGCACGTTGCAGGTGTAGGTCACCAGCACATCGGCCGCGGCGATCGCCTCGCCGTCGCGATAATCCTCGCCGATGCGCGTGCGAATGCGCTCGTGCTCGCCGAGGAGCTTGAGCAGTTCGAGGCGGGCGTAGTCCATGTCGTGGTAGAGCCCGCCGCACACCAGATAGGCGTTGATCGGTCCGGTGGTCATCGGCGAACGGCGCGCGCGCCCTCTCAGGAGCCCTGTGCGCAGATCACAGCTGCACGCGCTTGGTGAAGCCGTTGTCGGCGATCACGTTCGCGCCGGTGATCAGGCTCGCCGCCGGACTCGCGACGAAGACGATCACGCGGGCGATCTCCTCGACGCTGCCCATCCGTCCGCAGGGGATCTGTTTGAGCGCCCACTCGTAGAACTTCGGCTGCGTGCCCTTGATCATCTCCCAGGCACCGCCTTCGAAATAGATCGGTCCAGGCGAGACGGTGTTCACGCGGATGCCTTTCTTGCCAACGAACTGCGAGAGCTGCTTCGAGTAGGTGATCAGGCCCGCCTTGATCGCGTTGTAGGCCATCGGCGCAGCGAAGGTCTCGACCGCGTTCGTCGAGCCGATGATCACGACGGATCCGCTGCCCGACTTCTCCAGGTGCGGCAGCAACGTTTCGCAACCGCGCACCGTGTGCAACATGTCGACCTCGAAGTTGCGCACCCAATTCTTCTCGCTGTCCATCCCGCCGCCGGCGCTCACCCCGGGAATGAAGATGTCGCAGCCGCCAAGCGCGGCCGCGGTTCGCTCGAGCCAAGCCTTGTAGGCGTCGCCTTCGCGCACGTTCACCGCCTCGCCGAACACCTGCTGGTCCGGGCGCTCGAGCGCCTTCACCGCGTCGGCGACCTCCTCGGCGGTGCGTGCGCAGAAGCCGACGTCGGCGCCTTCCGCGATCAGCAGCTCGACGATGCCGCGACCGATGCCCTTGGTCGCGCCGGTGACGATCGCTTTCTTGCCGCGCAGTCCGAGATCCATCGAGCTCCCCTCTGTGATGTACGCGATCGACGCGCCCGCATCGGGGCGGGTGCTCGAGCCGAATGTGCCGATTATAGGTCGCCGCCGTCTATAAAACAAACAGTCTTGACTGTTTTTTTAATGACCCGGCCGCGACTCGAAGCCGGCGTCGACGCCCGAACCGAGGCGCAGGCCGCGCCTCACTGCGCAACCAGGCCGTTGTCGATCAGGATTTCGGCGGCGTTGACGAAGCGCGACTCGTCGGAGGCCAGATACAGCACCAGGTGCGCGACATCCTCGGGTTTGCCGAGTCCGACCGGCGTCTGGTCATAGGCCGACATCTGCATGCCAAGTTCGGCGGTCGCCTTGACCACCATCGGGGTCTCGATCGCACCCGCATGGATCGAATTGCAGCGGATCGCGTACTTGTTCATCTGACAATGCACCGCGATCGACTTGGTCATCGAACGCACCGCGCCCTTCGCGGCCGAATACGCGTAGAACGCCGGATAGCCGAGATGAGTCGCTGTCGAACACATATTGATGATCGAACCGCCACCCGAGTCCTTCAGCAGCGGAATCCCGTATTTGCATGCGAGGAAAACGCTGTCCGTCATCACCCGCAGATGTTTCTGGAAGTCCGCGAGGCTCGCCGACTCCGGAGTCCCGATCACGACGATACCGGCGTTGTTGACGAGGACGTGCAGCGCGCCGAACCGGCGCCGGATCTCCTCGTAGACTTCCTGCCAACGGCTCTCGCTCGAGACGTCCTGCACCAGAAACAGCGCGGCGCCGGGATGCGCGGCATTGATCCGCTCCTCGAGCGCCCGGCCGGCGGTCTCGTTAACGTCGGTGATCACGACCCGAGCGCCTTCGCTCGCGAGCAGCATCGCATCCGCCTTGCCGAGTCCCGAGCCGGCACCCGTCACCAGCGCGACCTTTCCACTGACCCGTCCCATGCTCGTTCTCCCCGTAACCCTAGGCGATGACCGAGCGCACGACGCTACCAGTCAATTCAGCCGGTTTCAATCATCCTTGACTTTTTCAAGCACCCACGCGATCTTTGCGAGCGATGGCCACGACACCCCAGGACAATCGCCCGCTCGACCCACTCTTGATCGGCAGCGGTTGGCAGGCGCAGAAGAGCGCCTCGACCCGCACGCAGATCATCGAAGCGGCGATCACCTGTCTGGTCGAACTCGGCTACGGCCGCACCACCACCACGGAGATCGCCAAGAAGGCCGGGCTGTCGCGCGGCGCGATGTTGCACCACTTTCCCTCGAAGATGGACATCATCCGCGCGTCCGTCGAGTATCTGCACGCGAAACGGCTGCGCGCGTTCCGCAAGGCGATGGCGAAGGAACCGACCGACGGCGACCATGTGCGCCTCGGCATCGAGGGCTACTGGTCGCACGTGAAGCATCCTTGGTTCGTCGCGTTCTTCGAGATCGCGGTCGCGGCGCGCACCGACAAGGAACTCGCCGCGATCCTCTTCCCCGCGCAGGAGGCGTTCGAACGCGAGTGGTACGAGACCAGCCTCGAACTGTTCCCGGAGTGGAAGCGCAAAGGCGAGAAGTTCATGCTCGGCTTCGACCTCACGCGCTACGTGATCGAGGGCATGGGCATCAGTTTCCTCACGCACAAGGAAACCGAGCGCGACAAGCGCGTGCTGCGCTACCTCGAGGCGAAACTCAAGGATCTCGCCGACGAGGACCGCTGAGACGCACGCGGGGCGCGCGGCCCCGAGCCGCGCTGCCGGCCCCGTGCGGTCCTTTCAACTCTTCCAGTCGAGCATGTGCAGATCCATCGCGCCGTCCACGCACTCCAGGATCGGCGGCACGAGTTGGTGATGCGAGGGACTCTGCATGTGCGCGTCGAACGCGGCCTCGTCCGCGAAGCGTCCGTAGACCACGTAGGTGCGTTCCTTCGTGCGGCTCTTCAGCACGTCGTACACGATCATGCCCGGTTCGCCGGTATGCGTGAGCCCGGACAGTTCCTTCTGCAGCCGCTCGAATTCGGCCTCCTTGCCGCTCTTGATGACCAAGGTAGCGATGAACGTCGTCGACATGGCGATCTGATCTCCTCGGCTATCGATCTAGGTTGAACGCGATCGCGCTTCACAGCGCGTCGAAATATTCCCGCTCCCAGGTACCGTCGAGGCAGGCGGCGATCTTCGGTGCGATCTCGGCGAGCGCCTTGGAATTCATGTGGCGATGTTCGGCCGCTTCGTCGCGGAAGCTCTCGAGGACCGCGAATCGGTTCGGCTCGCGCAGCCGGTAGAACTCGTAGAGCAGCGTGTCCGGCTCGTTGGCGCGCACGTAATCCTGTAGTGCGCGACAGTGGCGCACGAACTCCGCCTCTTGCTCGCGCTTGCAGGTCATTCGGGCGATGAAGGTGATCTTTGACATCTTTACGCTCACTGTCGATCGGGAAGATGAAGCGCGCCATACCGCCGGCGCGCACGGCGATGCTACCATTCCGCGGCGCCGACGATCACGAGGAGCCCCGCGCGATGGAGAACCGTACGACGATCTCGATACCGCTCGCCGAACTCGCCGAAGGGCACATGGTCAGCCGCAGCGTCGACGGTCGCGAGATCATGGTCTGCCGCACCAAGGGCGGCGTGTTCGCGGTCGACGACATCTGTTCGCACGCCTACGCGCGCCTCAGCGAGGGACGCTTGCGCGGCTTCCGCGCGATCTGTCCGCTGCATGGGGCCGCCTTCGACGTGCGCACCGGCGCCGTACTCGGCGCGCCGGCAACCCGGCCGATCGAGTGTTTCGCGGTGACCTGCGATGCCACGCATGCGACGGTCACCGTGACCGACTCGCGCGCGATCCCGCAATCCCCGCCGGCGATGCCCTGAGGCGCGACGCACCGCGGCCACCCGCTCAGGCGCGGCCCCGTTGATCGAACCGCCGACCGACCATCGCAGCGGCGATGTTGACCTTCTGGATGTCGATCGCGCCGCCGGCAATGCCCCAGCCCCAGGCGTCGCGCAGACGCCGTTCCATCGGATATTCGCGCGAGTAACCGTATCCGCCCATCAACTGCACCGCGTGACCGGTGACCTCGCGGGCGATCTCGTTCGCGAAGCACTTCGCAACCGAAGACTCGAGCACGTTCGGCAGCTCCCCCTCGGCATTGCAGGCCGCACGCCAGATCAGCAGACGCGCTGCATCGACGCGGATCCGCATCTCGGCGAGGCGCAACTGCACCGCCTGGAATTCCACGATCGGCTTACCGAACTGGCGCCGTTCCTGCACGTAGGAGACCACGTCGTCGAGCGCCCCGCTCGCCTGCGCCAGCGCCATCGTGGCGTTGCCGCAGCGTTCCAGATCGAACGCCTCCATCAGTTGCTTGAAGCCTCCGGCCGGCACGATCACGTTGGCGGCCGGCACGCTGCAGCGGTCGAAGTACAGGTCCGAAGACGGCACCCCACGAAAGCCCATCAGGTGCTCACGCTTGCCGAACGACAGCCCGGGCGTGCCCTTCTCGACGTAGATCGCGCCGATCCCTTTGGCGCCCGGCGCATCCGACATCCGGCAGTAGACCACGTAGCCGTCGGCGTGCCCGCCGCCCGAGCACCAGCGCTTGGTGCCGTCGATCACCACGCGATCACCCGATACCTCGGCGCGAGTGGTCAGATCGGTGAGCGCCGAACCGGCGGCCGGCTCGGACATCGCGATCGCGACCACGATCTCGCCGCGGCAGACGCGCGGCACGACGCGGCGGCGCAGGTCATCGCCGGCGAACTCGCAGATCGCGCGCACCGGACCCACGCAGGACTCGAACACCGGAAAGGCGACCGCCGAGGAGATCATCGCGAACTCTTCGAGCACCACGAGCGCCTCGAGGTTGCCGAGCCCGAGGCCCCCCAAGCTCTCCGGCACGTTGATGCCGAGGAAGCCGTGGCTCGCGTATTCGGCGATCAGCTCGCGACTCGGCGGCTCGCCGCTCGCCTCGATCTCCGCAGCGACGTCCGGCAGTCGATTGCGCGCGTAATCGCGTGCCG
Source organism: Pseudomonadota bacterium (assembly GCA_021785405.1). Lineage (GTDB taxonomy): Bacteria > Pseudomonadota > Gammaproteobacteria > Steroidobacterales > Steroidobacteraceae > Bog-1198. The sequence goes on from JAJYFF010000028.1 coordinate 15,351, forward strand.
CGGCCTGCAGCGCACGCTGTTCCTCGTTCAGGTTGAAATCCAAGGGACACCTCGCATGAAAGGACCGTCGCGACGCGCGATCGTGCGTCCGCGAGCGTGTACACTGCGGCGCATGCCGCTCCACCACGATGACACCCACGACCGCGCATCCGCATCCACGGTGCTCGCCGGGATCCGCGTGCTCGACTTCGGCCGATACGTCGCCGGTCCATATTGCGCGACGCTGCTCGGATTCCTCGGCGCCGAGGTGATCCGGATCGAACGCCGCGAGGGCGGCGAAGACCGGTACATCGCGCCCGTCGCCGACGGCGGCGAAGGCGGCGTGTTCTTCCAGACTGCCTGCGGCAAGAAATCGATCACGCTCGATCCAGGACGGCCCGGCGCACGCGAACTCATCGCCCGCCTGGTCGCGAGCGCCGACGTGGTCGTCGCGAACCTGCCGCCCGCGCAGATGCAGAAGATGGGCATCGACTACGCCGCCCTGAAGGCCGTGAAGCCCGACGTCATTCTAACCACGCTGACCGCCTTCGGGGACGAAGGTCCTTATGCCGCGCGCGGTGGCTTCGACGGCGTCGGCCAGGCGATGTCCGGCGCGATGTACATCACCGGCGTGCCCGGCGCGCCGGTGAAGGCCGCGGCCCCGTACGTGGACTTCGGCACCGCGGTGCTGGCCGCACTCGGCACGCTGGCCGCGATCCTGCATCGCGAACGTACCGGCGAGGGGCAGGAGGTCAAGGGGACGCTGCTCGGCACCGCGCTCGCGGTGTTCGGCTCGCATCTCGCCGAGCAGGGGGCGACCGGGATCAACCGCGTCGGCACCGGCAATCGCGTCCAGACCTCGGCACCGTCCTCGGTGTTTGCGACCCGCGACGGCCACGTGCTCACGCACGTCGTCGGCACCGGGTTGTTCCGCCGCTGGGCGCGGTTGATGGGCGAGGAACGGCGCTGGACCGAGGATCCGCTGCTGCAAAGCGACCAGTCGCGCGGCGATCATGCCGAGGCGATCATCGAGCGCATGAGCGCCTGGTGCGCCGCGCGCAGCACGGCGGAGGCGCTCGCCGCGCTCGAGGCCGCGGGATTGCCCGCCGGCCCCGTCTACACGCCGCAGCAGGCGCTCGACGATCCGCAGGTTGCGGCGATGGGATTCCTGCATGCGATCGCCGACTTTCCAGGCCTGCGCCAACCGGTACCGGTCTCGGGCCTGCCGGTAGGCCTCGGCAGGACGCCCGGCCGCGTGCCCACCGCGCCGCCGCGCCTCGGCGAGCATACCGAGGACGTGCTGCGCGAGATCGGCTACACCGACGCCGAGATCGCCGCGCTGCGAGCCGACGAGGTGATTTGAATTCCGCGCGACGCCCGAGAACCGATCGCGCGGCGTGCGCCGGCCCGTCGCAGGACCGGCGCACCCGCTACGCACCCTATCGGCCAAACTTGTAACCGACCTCGCCGCCGATGAATCGCGGCTCGCCGTAGAACGACCAGATCCACAGCGGATCGACGTTCTGCGACGACTCGATGTAGACCTTGTCGGTGAGGTTGCGTCCGTACACGCGCACGTACCAGCGATCGTCCGGCCCCTGGTAGGTGATCGACGCGCCGAGCAGTGCACGCGCCTGAGCATAGGTCTGCGTGAACGGCGCGTACGGCGCGGCGATCGAATACGTGTCGAGATTCTTCGACACGTAGTTGTCGTTCAGATCGAACACCAGGTGATGCCCGTCCGTGCCCGGAACCGCCATCCGGTAGTTCAGGTCGACGGTCGCCGTGACCGCCGGGCAGCGATTCACCGGCAGACCCGCCAGGTTCACGGACGTGCCCCCGGACGTCTGCGAGGTGAACTGACCGTACTCGCAATGTTGGAAGCTGAACGGTACGTGCAACAGCAGACCGTCGGCGAGCTCGGCCGTGAGCTCGTTCTCGATGCCGTAAGCCTTCATCGCCGCGGCGTTCCGGAACACCGTCTCTTCCGCCGTCAATCCGGCAGAATTGATGATCGGCTCGACGACTTGACGGATCAGATCCGTGTACTTCACGTAGAACAGCGCCTCATTGACCCGGACGCGCTGATGGAACCATTCGCTCTTCATGCCGAGCTCGAACGAGTTGGCTTTCTCCGGGTTCGTGGGCGCCTTCTCCTGATTGGAGATCGGCGTGCCGCCGGTGCCCACCTGGTCGTTGTAGCCGCCGGCCTTGTAGCCGTGCGAGAAATTGACGTAGCCGAACAGATTCGGGTCGAACTGGTGCGACAGGATGAACCGGTAGGTCGGCTGCGTCCACGAATGGCTGTCGGTCACGACGCCGAACGGGTACGCGGCGAAGTTCCCCGCGTTCATCAGGCCGCCGAGCTGCGGATACGTGAACGTCGGCACGATCGCGCCGGTCGGCGACGGCAGCTGCTGCACGAACACCTGCTGGCGGCCGATCCAGTTCTTGTCGTCCTTGGTGATGCGCGCGCCGATCGTCAGTGTGGTCGCGTCGGTCAACTTGTAGTTCGTCTCCCCGTACAATGCCGCGGACTTCGCGGTCTGCGCGTTGCACAACACCTGCGGATTGTCGTTGTAGCCGCCGGGCTGCGTGCCCGGTGGCGTCGGCACGCCGAACAAATCGTAGATGCCGAGGATCTGCGAGACGCAGAACTTGGTGACGTCATGCTGGTAGAACGCCCCGGCCACGTAGTTCCACTTGCCCATCTGTTTCGAGGTGAAGTGCGCCTCTTCCTGCCAGGTCTTGCGCCGGTCCGAGCGATTGGCGTCGAACACGGACAGCGGGCCGACGACACCGGTGTAGTCCGACGGCAGCGAGGAATCCTGCGACCGATAGCCCTGCACCCAGGAGAGCGTGCCGTAGTCGGTCTTCCAGTCGATGTTCAGGTGCTCGCCACTCGCATCGACCCGATGGCCGTTCTGCTCGTCGATCAGATAGCCGCTGCGGCCGTCGACGCCCGCGTTGCCGAGCGGATCGTTGCCCGTGTAACCCGGTAGTCCCAGCAGCGCGAACACGAAATACGGCGTGCTCGCGCCCGGCAGCGCATTGGTCGGCGTCGTGTTCACCGCGCCCGGCGTCTGCGACCGATCGGTCAGCATTTCGTAGGTGAACAGCGCACGGAGCTTGTCGTTCGGTTCCCAGAGGAGTTTCGCACGGCCGGTGAACACGTCGGTGCCGCCGACGCTCTGGCCATTGCCGTGATAGGTCACGCCGCCGATCGTGTCGCTCGCGCCGTTGCGCATCCAGCCGTCCTCGCGATCTTCGCTCGCGACCACGCGCATCGCGAGCTGATGCGAGATCAGCGGAATGTTGAGCGCGCCGTGGGCGTTGAAGGCGTTGAAGCTGCCGAAGCCCATCTGCGTCTCGAACGACGTCTGGTCGAGCACCGGCGGCTTGGTCTTGACGATCACCGCGCCACCGGTCGTGTTCTTGCCGAACAGCGTGCCCTGCGGGCCGCGCAGCACTTCGACCTCTTGCACGTCGAACGGATCGAGCAACTGGGTCTGCGTGCTCGGCATCACGAAGCCGTCGATCACCACCGCGACCGGCGCCTCGTTGTAAACGATGATGTCGGTGTTGCCGACGCCGCGCATCGCGAACGACGCGGCGTTGAAGCCGTTGATCTTGTTCGCCGAGAAGTTCGGCACCATCATCGCCAAATCCTGCAGCGTACGCGGCTCGAGTGCCTGGATCATGCTCGAATCGACCGCGGTCACCGCGATCGGCGTGGTCTGCAGGTTCGAGGTGCGCCGCTGCGCGGTGACGACGACCTCCGCGAGGCCCTGTTCGGCTGACGCTCCGCCAGGCGCGCTCTGCGCATGGACCGCACCGGCGAATCCGCCGATCGCCGCCACTGCGCCGGTCAGTGCGCAGGTCGCGCGCATCGCGGACGACCGCTTCTTCCGATTGACATTCATCATTTGAACAGCCCCCGATGTGTCTTCTCGATACTTTTGTAATCTTTCGCGCGTACCGCGCGCAGGCCGAACCGATGCTCGAGCGACTCCCCGCCGGTCCGGACGCGTAGCCGCCCGATGCAATTGATTCTTAGCTGCGCAGAACATACGCGTCGCATTTTAAAAAAACAAGCCTGACTGTTTTTTTAGTACCGAACCGTGTCTAATGCGGCGATGGCTGGGAAGATCTCGCGGCCGCCACCGGCGGCGTGGAAGATAATCGGGCATCCCGTTCCGTGGCGCCGGCGCGACATCGCCTCCCAACCGAACACCGCCCCATCGCCCCGAGGAGGGTTCGCATGCGCTCACCGCAACCGCTGATTCGTTGGATCGCCCCCCTCGTCGTCAGTCTCGTCGCCATGAACGGCGCAAGCGGTGCAGCGGGGAAATTCACCGCGCTGCGCGCGAAAATGGACGCCTCGAAACACAGCGTAGATCGCGAAAAAATGCCCGGCGCTGCCGTGTATCACCGCGTTTGCGAACAATGCCACGACGGTCTCGCACCGAAAGCACCAGCCCGCACCTTTCTCGAGATGATGACGCCCGAGGCGATCGACCGGGCGCTCACCGTCGGCATCATGCGCAGCGAGGCCGCTGGGCTCAGCGTGCGAGCGAAGCGCGAAGTCGCCGAATATCTATCGGGCCTGCCGGTCGGCACCCATCCGCTGCCGCCCGCGCCGCGTTGCGACGCCGCGCATGCGCGCATCGAGACGAACCGCGCGCCGCGCCTGGTCGGTTGGGGCATGGAGAGCGGCAACGAACGATTCATTCCGGGCGCTCTTGCCGGCCTCGACGCCGCGCAGATCCCGCGGTTGAAGCTCAAGTGGGCATTCGCGTTTCCTGCGGCCGTGCGGGCGCGCTCGCAGCCGAGTTTCGCCTACGGCACCTTGTACATCGGCAGCCCGAACGGAGCGGTGTACGCACTCGATCCCGACTCGGGATGCATACGGTGGACGTACCACACCAGCGCCGAGGTACGTACGCCGATCGTCGTACCGCCGATGCAGGGGCCGCAGAAGCTCGCGTTCTTTGGCGACATCCTCGGCCACGTACACGCGGTCGACGCGGCCACCGGACGGGAACTCTGGGAGCGGCGCGTCGACGACCATCCCAGCGCCACGATCACCGGCGCGCCGGTTTATCACGACGGAACGCTATATGTGCCGGTCTCCTCGCTGGAAGAGGCGATCGCAAGACCGAGCTATCCGTGCTGCACGTTCCGCGGCAGCGTGGTCGCGCTCGATGCCGCGAACGGACGGATACTCTGGAAGCGTTACACGATCGACGCACCGCCGCACCAGATCGGCGTGACGAAATCGGGAACCAAGATGTTCGGTCCTTCGGGCGCCGCGGTCTGGAACACGCCGACGATCGACGCCCGACGGGGCTTGCTCTACGTCGGCACCGGCAACAACTACACCGGCTCCTCCGTGGGTCGGAGCGACGCGGTACTGGCGCTATCGCTCGCAACCGGCCGGATCGTCTGGTCGCACCAGATCGTGCGCGGCGATGCCTGGAACGTCGGCTGCATGGTCGGTCTCGACAGCTGCCCGCCGCACTCTGGACCGGACTCCGACATCGGCGCGGGCACGATGCTGGCAACGCTGGCGGACGGCCGCCAAGCGCTGTTCGTCGGCTTGAAGAACGGCACGGTGGTTGCCCTCGATCCGGCGCACCGCGGCAAACTGTTGTGGTCGCATCGGATCGGCCGCGGATCGATTCAAGGCGGAATCCAGTTCGGCATGGCGTTCGACGGACGAAGACTGTTCGTGCCGATCTCGGACATGGCTCACTCGATGGACGCTTCCGAGAAGGTGCGTCTCGCGAATGCCGGGCCACCCCACCCCGGCTTGTACGCGCTCGACCCGAACGACGGGCGGTTTATCTGGTCGATGCCTGCCGACGACGTCTGCGGGGGGCGAAGTTTCTGTGATCCCGGCATTCTCGCCGCGGTAACCGCGATCCCGGGTGCGGTGTTCGCCGGTCATATGGACGGGCGCTTACGCGCCTACGACGCGTCGACAGGCCGCGTGCTGTGGCAGTACGACACGACGCAACCGGTCAAGACGCTCAACGGCACCATGGCGCATGGTGGATCGATCGGCGACGGCGGACCGGTCGTCTACCACGGCATGGTTTACACGAATTCCGGATATGGACTCTATTTCCACATGCCGGGTAACGTGCTGCTCGCGTTCTCGATCGACGGTCGCTAGTCTTTCGATCGAGCGCATCGCCACGGAGTCGGCGATCGCGGCCAAGGATGGCGGATAGCCATGAAAAAAACAGTCATGTCTGTTTCTTTTTCGGGGTGCGGTATACTCTAGGCGTGCATCGCCGGTCAGCCCCGAGGCTCGAGGGTCCATGGATACCGCCACCGTACAACGCTTTCTCGACGGCATGAAGTACGAGACGGAGCGCACCGCGCCGCCGCCCGGCTTTCCGCAGCTGCCCGACATCCCGGCAGGTCGCTACACCGATCCGCAGTTCCTGAAGCTCGAGACGGAACGGCTGTGGCGGCGCAGTTGGCTGTACGCCTGCCACATGGACGACCTGCCCTCGCCGGGCAGCTACCTGCTGTGGAAGAAGACCGGTACGCCGATCTTGATCGTGCGCGGCAAGGACGACGTGGTGCGGGCGTTCTACAACACCTGCCGTCACCGCGGCGGGCCGCTCGTCAAGAGCGAATGCGGTCGTCAGGACGGCTTCGTCTGCGGCTATCACGGCTGGACCTACTCGCTCGACGGCCGCCTGGTGAACCTGCGCGACAAGCGCGACTTTCCGGGGCTCGACCTGTCGCAGCGGTCGCTGATCGCGGTGCGCTGCGAGCGCTTCTACAACTGGGTGTTCATCAACGAGGACCCCGAGGCCGAACCGCTGCTCGAGCACTTGGGCCCGTTCCATGAATACTTTCGCCAGTTCCAACCCGACTGTTGGCGGTTCGTCGCCAAGGAGAGTTTCGAGGTCCGCTGCAACATCAAGGTGCTGCTGGATGCGTTCCTCGAGGTCTACCATCTGAAATCGATCCACAAGGACACGGTGGATCGCTTCCTCGATCACCGCGGCACGACGATCGCGCTGTACCGCAACGGGCATTCCCTGATGGTCACGCCGAATCGCCGGCCGGACTGGCAGGATCCGGGCACGCGCGGCATGCGGCGGATCGAGACCGCAACCGTGCTGTCCTCGCACAACAACCCCTCCTTCAATTTCTACCCGAACTTGGTCGTGCCGGTCGATCCGACCGGCGCGCCGTTCCTGCTGTTCTGGCCCACCGGCGATGCGACGATGCGCATCGAGTGCCACTGGTTCGCGCCGGACTGGGGCGACGGACCGCCGCCGGAACTGTGGAAGACCCGCATCGCGAACTTCGACCGAATCCTCGACGAAGACCTGCAATTTGCCGCGCAGATCCAGGAGTCGCTGATGTCGCCGGGTTTCCGTGGCATCCCCTTGAACTATCAGGAGCGACGCATCTACCACTGGCACGAAGAGCTCGACCGGCGGATCGGCGTCGAACGCGTCCCGCCGGACCTGCGGGTCGAACCGCGGATGCAGCCATTCTTCGAGAACTGAGCGCATGAAGGAATCGGCCGCGATCCTTGCCTGCGGGATCCATGTGCCGCGCCTGAGGCTCTCGCGCGCTCGGATCGCCGCGGAGACGGCCTGGCTCTCCGCGCCGGCTCGCCCGACACCGCCGGGCGAGCGTGCGATCGGGAATTGGGACGAGGACGCCCTCACGATGGCGGTCGGCGCCGCCCGCGAGGCGCTCGCCGGCCGCAGCGCGACGCCGCCCGCCACGCTCGCGTTCTGCACGACGACCGCACCGTTCGCGGACCGCGACGATGCGGGCCTGGTCGCCGCCACGCTCGCACTGCCCGAGACCACCGCGACCCAGAACAACGGTGGCTCGCTGCGCGCGGGTACGCGAGCGCTGATCGGCGCCTGCGCGGCCGCCGGCAAGGAAGCGACGCTCGTGATCGCGAGCGACCAGCGCCTCGCACGCATCGGCAGCACGCAGGAGTTCGCCTACGGCGACGCCGCGGCCGCGCTGCTGGTCGGCAAGGCCGGCGAATCCGCGCCGCTCGCCACGGTGCTCGCTACGCATGCACGCGGTTCAGATTTCGTCGATCACTACCGGATGGCCGGCGCCCGTTTCGACTACGCGCTCGAGGAGCGCTGGGTGCGCGATGAATCGTTCCTGAAGATCGTTCCGCGGACGATCGGCGAACTGCTCACGGCGGTCGCGGTGAATCCCGCGGACGTACGCCATCTCGCCGCGCCGCTCGGCGCCGGACTCGCCCGACGGATCGCGCAGGTGAGCGGGCTCGCGAACGCCTCGGTCGACGAGCGACTGCAACGCGCCTGCGGCGATGCGGGCACCGCGATGCCGCTGCTCGAGATCCTCGCCGCGCTCGCGCGCGCCGCGCCGGGCGAGATGCTGGTCGCGATAGGACTCGGCCAGGGTGTCGATGCGCTGCTGTTGCGCGCCGAGGCGGGCGCCCCGCGCGCCGCCGCCGCGCTCGAGCGCGCGCTCGAGCGACGCCGCGAGGAAACGAGTTACCTGCGCTATCTATCCCACCGCGGACTCGTCGAAGTCGACTTCGGCATGCGCGCCGAGCGCGACCAGCGCACCGCGCACACGGTCGCCTACCGCAAGCGCGCCGCGGTGAGCGCGTTCGTCGGTGGGCGCTGCGAACGCTGCGGCACGGTGCAGTTCCCGCTCGCGCGCGTCTGCGTGAACCCGCAGTGTCGGGCGACCGACACGCAGCAGCCGCATCGACTCGCCGACTCGACCGGCCGCGTGAAGACCTTCACCGAGGACTGGCAGGCCTTCGCGCCGCGCCCACCCTACGTCTACGGCAACGTCGAGTTCGCCGAGGGCGGCAACCTGTTGATGGAATTCACCGACGTCGAGTCCGGCGAACTCGCGGTCGGCGATCCGGTGCGCTTCGAGTTCCGGATCAAGGACGAGGACCGCGCGCGCGGCTTTCGTCGTTACTTCTGGAAGGCGACGCGCGTCTGAACGCGCGCGGATGAGGTCACGATGCCGAGCGGAATCAAGGACAAGGTCGTGATCGCCGGGATGGGCTGCTCGAAGTTCGGCGAGCGCTGGTCCGCCGGTCCCGACGACCTCATGGTCGAGGCGTTCGGCGAGGCGCTCGCCGACGCGGGGATCGAACGCGACCGGATCGAGGCGGCCTGGCTGGGGGTGTTCTTCGACGAACAGAGCACCGGCAAGTCCTCGTTGCCGATGTCGATGGCGCTGCGCCTGCCGAACGTGCCGACGACCCGGGTGGAGAACCTGTGCGCGACCGGCACCGAAGCACTGCGCGGCGCGGTCTACGCGGTCGCCGCCGGCGCTTGCGACATCGCACTCGCGATGGGCGTGGAGAAACTGAAGGACACGGGCTTCGGCGGACTACCCGAGCGCACCAAGGGTACGTTCGAGGATCTGTACCTGCCGAGCAGCACCGCACCCGGCGCGTTCGCGCAACTCGCAAGCGCCTACGCCCACGCCTACGGCTACTCGATCGATGAGCTCAAGCGCGCGATGGCGCACGTCTCCTGGAAGAGCCACGAGAACGCGGTGCGCAATCCCAAGGCACACCTGCGCAACCGCATCACGATCGAGCAGGCGCTCGAGGCGCCGATGATCGCCTACCCGCTCGGCGTGTACGATTGCTGTGGCGTCAGCGATGGGGCTGCCTGCGCGATCGTCACGACGCCGGAAATCGCCCGCAGCCTCGGCAAGCGCGATCTGGTGTCGGTGAAGGCCCTGCAGCTCGCGCCGAGCAACGGCGTGGAGATGGGGCATCAGTCCTGGGACGGCACGCACACGCTGACCACGCCGCTCGCCGCGCAGCGTGCCTACCGCGAGGCGGGCATCCGCGATCCGCGCGCCGAACTCGACCTGATCGAGGTGCACGACTGCTTCTCGATCACCGAGCTCGTCGTGATGGAGGATCTGGGGCTTTCCGACCTCGGACGCGCGCCGCACGACATCCTCGACGGCCGCTACGATCGCGACGGCGCGATTCCCTGCCAGATCGACGGGGGCCTCAAGTGCTTCGGTCATCCGATCGGCGCGAGCGGCCTGCGGATGGCTTACGAGATCTACCTGCAGTTGCTCGGTCGCGCCGGCGAACGGCAGCTGCGCGGCCGCGGCGGCCGCGGGCCCGCGCTCGGCCTCACGCACAACCTGGGCGGGATTCCGAACCGCAACGTCGCCAGCGTCTCGGTGCTGGGGCTGCTCGCGACCTGACCACGACGCACCACCGGGGAGGGACATCGACATGACCGACACCACGTTCACACGCATCCCGCGCGCGGATCTCGCGGTCGAGTGGCAAGGGGCCTGGGACACGCTGCATCGCCTCACCGGCGATGCGACCTTCGTCGAGGTGTTCGCGCAAGCGCCGGAGATGCTGCGATTCGTGATGCAGCAGTTCTACGCGAAGGTGTTCTTCGGCGGCCAGGTCGCGCAGCGCTACAAGCAGCTCGCGCGCCTGCAGCTGTCGCTGATCCACGGCTGTCGGACCTGCAACCAGCAGAACGTGCCCGGCGCGCTCGAAGCGGGCTTCACGCCGGCGCAGATCGACGCGTTGGTCGAGGGCCGCCTGGAGGCCTTCTCGTCCGCGGAGCGCGCGGTCATCGAATACGCGCGCCAGGTCGCGCTGCCGAACCTGCAGGGACGGATGACACCCGAGTTGTTCGCGCGCCTGCGAGCGCACTTCTCGGAGGCCGAGATCCTCGAGCTCGGCACCGCGATGGCCGTGATCTCGGGGATGGCGAAGCTGTCGTTCGTGCTCGACCTGGTCGAACGCGAGCCGTATTGCCCGTTCCAACCCGCGGCCGCCTGAGGGGGCGTGGCGGGAGCGACCGCAGCGACGGCGGCGGCGCGAACGACGAGTGACGAGTGACTGGGCTCAGCGCCCCGAGACCCGAAAGTAGTCCGGGATGCCGGCCGGCCAATCCTCGCCCCAGTTCTGCCGGCCGCCGTCGACCGTGAGCACCTCGCCGGTGATGAACTTGCCGGTCGGCGCGGCGAGATAGACCACTCCCTGCGCGATGTCGAGCACGTCGCCCAGGCGCTTCATCGGGTTCGAGAATACGAACGCCTCGGCCGCCTCGCGCGGATAGACGTTCAGACCTTCGGTGCCGATCGATCCCGGCGCAAGACAGTTCACACGGATATTGAGCGGAGCCCACTCGATCGAGACCGATTTGCTGAGATAGATCACACCGGCGCGCGCGGCGGCGGTGTGCGCGACCTGGGGCATCCCGCGGTTGACGACCGCGACGATGTTGACGATCGACCCCGGCCGCTCGTGCTCGCGCCAGAGGCGCGCCGCCTGCTGCATCATGTACCAGGTACCGTTCAGGTTCGTGTCGATGACCGCATGCCAGCCCTTCACGGTGAAGTCGATCGCGGCCTGGGGAAACTGTCCGCCCGCGCTGTTGACCAGCACGTCGAGCCGGCCGTAGCGCTCCCACACCTCGTCGAAGAGCCGCGCGACCTGCTCGGGATCGCGAATGGTCATCGCACGGGTCATCACCGACCGGCCGAGGTGCTGCTCGATCCCAGCGGCGGTCGCCGCCAGCTTGTCGGCACTGCGGCTGCAGACGACGACCTCGGCGCCGAGCCGTGCGAGCACGTACGCGGTCGCGCGACCGATCCCGCTGCCGCCGCCCGAGACGAGGCAGACCTGTCCGGCGAGCAGATCTGCGCGATACGCCAGCGGCCGACTCGCGAGTTCGGCCTCGGTCAGGCCCCATTGCTTCGGTGGGTCGCGCAGCACAGAGTTGGTCATGAGGTTCTCGATGCGGGTGTCGGCCTCGGCGCCGCCGATCCTGGTGTTGTTGGAGCGGTAGTATAGAAGGGCCGGTTCTCAAAAGAAACAGGACTGACTGTTTGTTTTTGGATCGGGGCATGCTAGTGTCCAACTCAATCGCTGCATCGAGCAGGGGCTGATCACTCATGGCTGTATCCAAGCGGACCACGCGCGGTGCGCGCAAGAGTTCCCCTCCACCACATCGCGGCTCCGCGAAGGCGGTCGGTGCGAAACGCGCCGCGGCGACCCGAACCACGGCGCGAGCCGCCGCTCGCCGGCCGGCGAAACCCGCACGTGCCGCCGTCCGGCCGAGCGCGAAGCGCGCCCGGGGCGTGACGCCGGTCGTGCCGCCGGCGGCGACGCGGGTCGAGGATCTCGCGTCGCTGCGCATTGCCGTGACGACGATGGGGGATCTGCTGCTTTCGGCCGCGGATCGTTACCCGAAGACGCTCGCGCTCGTATTCCCGGACGCGGAGTTCACCTACGAGGAGCTCGCGGCGCGCGCGCTGCGACGCGCGCGCAGTCTGCTCGCGCTCGGCGTGAAGCCGCGCGACAAAGTCGGCATCCTGATGCACACCTGTCCGGCGTTCGTCGAGGTGTTCTTCGCCGCGTCGCTGTGCGGCGCCGTGGTCGTGCCGATCAATGCGCGCTACCGCTCTACCGAGCTGAATTACGTGATCGAGAACGCGGACATCGCGACGCTGGTCACGACCGACGCGATCGCCGAGCAGGTGAGCTTCGTCGAGCGCTTGGGCGGCGCATTGCCCGACCTCAAGTCGCAGCACGATCCGCGCAGGCTACGACTCGCGCAGGCACCGAAGCTGCGCAACATCGTGATGATCGGCGAATCGACGCCGCACGGCTTCGTTTCGCAGCGCGATTTCGACCGCGCGGCCGAGGACGTGGCGGAGATCGCCGTGCACCGCACGCGCCTCGGCGTGCGCGTGCGCGACGTCGGGTTGATGCTCTACACGTCCGGCACCACCGCGCATCCGAAGGGCTGCCTGATCACCCACGAGGCGCAGGTGCGCAACTCGATCGCACTCGGCCGCCACCGCTATCAGCTCACGCACGCCGACCGCTTCTGGTCGCCCCTGCCGATGTTCCACATCGCCTCGGTCCTGCCGATGCTCGCGATCTTCGACGTCGGCGGCACCTACCTCACGATGGGTCATTTCGATCCGGGCGTCGCGCTGAAGATGCTCGAGAAGTACGAGGTCACCGCGACCTACCCGTGCTTCGTGACCATCATGCAGGGACTCATCTACCACCCCCACTTCGCGAAGACGAACCTGAAGCGGGTGCGGCTGATGAACTCGAACTTCGCGGTGCAGCCGCCAGAAGTCGCCGAGTCGATCATGCGGGCGATGCCGCAAGCCTTGCAGGTCGGCAGCTTCGGCATGACCGAGACCGCCGGAACGGTGTGCACCGGCGCGCCCGACGAGCCGCAGGTGTCGCGAATCAGCCGGCTCGGCCGTCCCCTGCCCGGCCTCGAGGTGCGCATCGTCCAACCCGACACCGGCGAGGAGGCGGCCACGGGCCAGCGCGGCGAAGTACTGGTGCGCGGCTACAGCACGCTCGAGGGGTACTACAAGGATCCCGAAAAGACCGCTCAGGCGATCGACGCCGAGGGCTGGTTCCACACCGGCGACATCGGCTCGCTCGACGAGCACGGCGCGATCATGTTCCACGGCCGTTACAAGGACATGCTCAAGGTCGGCGGCGAGAACGTCGCCGCGGCCGAGATCGAGGCGGTGCTCGCGCGCCATCCGGCGGTCAAGCTCGCTCAGGTGGTCGGCATCCCCGACGAGAAGTACGTCGAGGTGCCGGCGGCGTTCGTCGAGCTCAAGCCCGGCAAGAAGGCGAACGAGGCCGAGTTGATCGCTTTCTGCAAGCGCGAGGTCGCCGGATTCAAGGTGCCGCGCGCCGTGCGCTTCGTCGAGGAGTGGCCGATGTCCTCGAGCAAGATCCAGAAGTTCCGGCTGCGCGACGATCTGGTCCGCGAACTCGGGCTCGGCTGAGCGCGTCGAAACCCATGAGCGCCTTCGTACCGCTGTTCGGACCGATCGTCCAGAACGCCTACGTGGTCGCCGATCTGCAGGCCGCGGTCGCGCATTGGACCGACAAGGTCGGCGTCGGTCCGTTCTACCTGATGGAGCACGTCGCTTTTGGCGACGTCTGGTTCCGCGGCGCGCCGCTCACGCTCGATCTATCGGTCGCCATCGCCCAGTGGGGCGAGATCCAGGTCGAGCTCGTCACGCAGCACGACGCCTCGCCGTCGATCTACCGCGAGTTCGCGGCGCGTCACGGCGAGGGACTGCAGCACGTCGGCGTGATGACGCCTTCGGTCGAGCAACACCTGCGCCGCCTCGCGGACCGCGGCATCGAACCGGTGCAGCACGGCGCGACCGCGAACGGCATGCGCTTCGCCTACGTGTCGACCGACGCGCATCCTGGCGCCATGATCGAGCTGATCGAGTCGGGCCCCGCGGTCGACGCGTTCTTCCTGATGGTGCGCAACGCGGCGCGCGGCTGGGACGGCTCGCGTCCGCTGCGTCGGCTCCGCTGACGGACGCGCGGCGACGGTTCGAGGCGATGTTCGGCCTACCCTCCCGACCGGTTCAGATCGCCTATCACGTCGCCGACCCGGCGCGCGCTGCGCGCGAATGCGCGCGCGACTTCGGCTGGGGGCCGTTCTACCTGTTCGCGCACATCCCGCTCGCGCGCTGCGTATACCGCGGCCGTCCCGCGCACTGGGACCACAGCTCGGCCTACGGCCAAGCGGGGAGCCTCATGGTCGAGTTGATCGCGCAGCACGACGATCAACCCTCGGTGCTGCGCGACACCTACGCGCGCGAGGCGGTCGGCGTGCACCACGTCGCGCACTTCGTGCCCGATCTCGCCGCGGCGCTCGCGGCGGCGCGCGCCGCCGGCGTCGAGGTCGCGTTGGAGGCGACCACCGCGACCGGCACCGAATTCGCGATGCTCGACCTGCGCGCGCGGCTCGGCCACATGGTCGAGTTGTACGCGCCGGACGGCGGTCTGGCGAAGTTCTACCGCTACGTCGAGCGCGCGGCCGAGGGTTGGGACGGCACCGATCCGCTGCGCGCGATCCCCACGAGGAGCGCAACCGATGGCTCGCATTGAAGGCAAGGTCTCGATCGTGCTCGGCGCGGCTGGCCAGGACAACATGGGTCAGACGATCGCGCGCCGATTCGCCGCCGAAGGCGCGCGGGTGATCGTCGCTGGACGGCGGGAGGAGCCGTTGCGCGCGCTCGCCGCCGAGCTCGACGGCGCGTATCGCGTCTGCGACGTGACTCGCAGTGACGAGGTCGCCGGGCTCGCGGCGTTCGCGGTGGAACGCTTCGGCCGGATCGACGCGGCGGTCAACTGCACTGGCTGGGCGCCGATGACCAAGCTCCTCGACGTGCGCGAGGCTGAACTCGACGCGCTGTGCGCGCTGCAGTTCAAGGGTGTGTATTTCTTCCTGCAGCACATGGTCGCACAGATGACCGAGCACGGCGGCGGCTCGATCGTGCAGATGTCCTCGGCGTCGGCCTACGCGCTCCTATACAACCACGCGGCCTACATCGCCACCAAGACCGCCGGTGACGCGCTGGTGCGCTGTTTCGCGAACGAGTTCGGCATCAAGGGCGTGCGCGTGAACTCGATCGCACCGGGACTCACCGCGAGCCCGATGACGGAGCGCGAGATCGGCCTGCCCGGACTCGTCGAGGCATTCGTCAAGGAGTATCCCCTCGGGCGCATCGGCACCGCCGACGACATCGCCAACGCCGCGCTCTGGCTGGTCTCGGACGAGAGCTTCGTCACCGGCCAGGTGCTGCAGGTCAACGGCGGACTCACCCTGCGGCGCAACCCCAGTCCGCGCGAGATCAACGCGAGCCTGCGCGCGCACGCACCGCAGGCCGCGGCCGCGAGCACCCCCGGCGCCGCAAAAAACAGTCAGCCGTGATTGTTTTCCAGCGACGGCCTGCTTAACATCGGTCCGCGCCCCAACGTCCATCGGAGGAGTCGCCCATGTCGGTAAATTACAAAGTCGAGTGGCCCATGAGCCTGAACGCGCCGGCGGATTCGCTCGAAGCGAAGCAGCCACCGGTCGACAATGGCGTCGACGTGCCCGATCCGTCGCGCTACTACTCGCGAGAGTTCATGCAGCAGGAATGGGAGCGACTCTGGCCACGCGTCTGGCTGCTCGCCGGCGTGACGCCCGACCTCCCCGAGCCGGGCGACTACACCGTGTTCGAGATCGGCCACGAAGAGTTCATCGTCGTGCGCCAGGCGGACGGTTCGATCAAGGCGTTCTACAACGTCTGCCCGCACCGCGCGAACCGGGTGTGCCTGAACGAGCGGGGCAGCGTCGCGCGCTTCACCTGCGCGTTCCACGGCTGGCAGTTCGGCTGCGACGGCCACCTCGAGAAAATCACCGACGAGTCGACCTTCGACAAGCGCCTGATCGCGCATCGGCCCGGCCTCAAGGAGGTCCGCTGCGACCACGTCGGAGGACTGATCTTCATCAACATGGACGGCCGGGCACCCGCGCTGCGCGACTGGATCGGCCTGCCGCCGGGCTACATCGAGAACTACGAGATCGACCGGATGCACGTCGTGCGGCACGTGCGCAGCGAATGGCGCGCGAACTGGAAGACCGGGATCGACGCGTTCTACGAGACCTATCACCTGCCGCACATCCACCCACAGACGCAAGGGGTCATGGAGGACTACAGCCAGTACGATCTGTATCCGAATGGCTTCAGCCGCATGATCGTCCCGATCGGCGTGAAGTCGCATCGGGTCGCGGACCAGGAAGCGATCGATCCGTACCAGAAGTACATGATGGCGGAGGCCGGCATCGACCCGGCGACCTTCAAGGGCAACGCGCGCGACGTGCGCGAGGCGATCCAGAAGGCCAAGCGCGCCCGCGGCCGCCAGTTCGGCCTCGACTACTACGACAAGCTCACCGATGCGCAACTCACCGACAGCTGGGCAACCGGGTACTTCCCGAACGTGCAGATCGGCATGCACCCGGAGGGCGTCTTCATCATGCGTTTCCTGCCGCACGCGACCGATCCGGAACGCTTCTACTACGACAACATGACGATGGTGCGTCACGTC
>JAJYFF010000029.1 GCA_021785405.1 Pseudomonadota bacterium
TTCCGGAGCGCGCCGGCGCTGGGGACGCCGGCAGTGGCGCCTATCCTAGCAATCTCCGCTGGGCCCGAGACAGCGACTCGATGCGCGCCGCACCGGGCTGGTGCGCGGCCGCACCGTCTCGGTGCGTCGCACCCGACCCAGTCTCGATGAAACGGCGCGTGCGGGCCGCAAGCGGCTGATTTCCGGCGCAACGCCCAGTTTGGCATCGGAATTGCTTCCGTGCTCGCTGGACCCGGTTCGAGCGCGACCGCTCGGGGACGCCGAGGGGTTTCGCAACGACAGGGGGTTCGCATCGATGAGACAGTCGCCGAGATCGCTCTGGCTGCGTGGCGCGCCGCTTGCCGCGCTGCTGGTGGCGGCAAGCGCCGTGGCCGCGCCGGTCGATCCGGACGTCGTTCCCTTCGCGCGCATCAATTCCGGCGATACCGCGTGGATGCTGACGTCCACGGCGCTCGTGCTGATGATGACGGTGCCGGGACTCGCGCTGTTCTACGGCGGCATGGTTCGCAAGAAGAACGTGCTGTCGACCTTGATGCAGAGCTTCGCGATCACCTGCGTGGTCACGATCCTGTGGTGGGCGGTCGGCTACTCGCTCGCGTTCACGCCCGGCCCCACGCCGTACCTCGGCGGGCTCGGCCGCGCGTTCTTCGAGGGTATCGTGTATCTGCACGCCACCGGCCGGGTGAGCGTGTCGCCGCTCGCGCCGACGATCCCCGAGTCCGTGTACGCGATGTTCCAGGGGACGTTCGCGATCATCACGCCGGCGCTGATCTGCGGCTCACTCGCGGAACGGATGAAGTTCTCGGCGATGCTCTGGTTCATGTCCATCTGGTTGATCGTCGTGTATTGTCCGGTCGCGCATTGGATGTGGGCGCCGGGCGGCTGGTTCGCGGCCACCCAGCTCGACTTCGCCGGCGGGACCGTCGTCCACGTGAATGCTGGCATCGCCGGTCTCGCGGCGGCATTGATGCTCGGCAAGCGCATCGGCTACGGGCGAGCGGCGATGGCGCCGCAC
This sequence comes from Pseudomonadota bacterium, assembly GCA_021785405.1. GTDB lineage: Bacteria > Pseudomonadota > Gammaproteobacteria > Steroidobacterales > Steroidobacteraceae > Bog-1198. The sequence goes on from JAJYFF010000029.1 coordinate 1,016, forward strand.
AACCTGACCTTGACCGTGATCGGGACGGCGTTGCTGTGGGTGGGCTGGTTCGGCTTCAACGCGGGCTCGGCGCTCGTCTCCGACGGCCGCGCCGGCATGGCGTTCCTGGCCACCCATGTCGCGGCGGCCGCGGCGGCGATCACCTGGATGTTCACGGAGTGGCTGCTGAAGGGTAAGCCGAGCGTGCTCGGTATCGCCTCCGGCGCGGTCGCCGGGCTCGTCGCGATCACGCCGGCCTCGGGCTTCGTCACGCCGAACTCGGCGGTGCTGATCGGCGCGCTCGCGGGCGTCGTCTGTTATGCGTCGGCCACGTCGATGAAGAAGTGGTTCGGCTACGACGATGCGCTCGACGCATTCGGCGTCCACGGCGTCGGCGGCATCCTCGGCGCGCTGCTCACCGGCGCGCTCGTCAGCAAGGCGCTGAGCGGCGCGACCGGCAGTGTGCTCACGCAGCTGCAGGGCGTGACGGCCACCTTGGTCTGGAGTTTCGCGGCGAGCCTCGCGATCCTCAAGGCGATCGACCTCACGATCGGCCTGCGCGTGACCACCGATGAAGAGCGCGAGGGACTCGACATCGCGCTGCATGGCGAATCGATCGAATGATCGCGCAATGACGAGGCGGCGCGGGCTGCGGTGGCGCGGGTCGCCGTGGCGACCCGCGCCGCCACGGCGTGATGCCTCGTGGCCGTGCGGCGTGCGGCCCTATCAGAAGCGCCAGCTCACGCCCGCGCTGAACACGTCCGAGTTGTACGAATACCCGGCGTCGGTCCCGCCCGGGAAATGCGTCCACTCGAAATTCAAGCCGAGCGCGCCGCGCAACGCGACGTCGCCGCCGACGCCGTACGACAAGCCGGTGTTGGTGGTGTGTCCGTCGCCGAAGTTGCGGCTCAGGCTGAGCGTACCGAGTCCGGCGACGCCGTAGACCGAGAACGTCGGCAGGATCGGATAGGACCCCTTGAGGTACGCGCCGCCGATCGTGCCGACGCTCACCGAGGCGCCTGCGCTGTTGTCGCTCGTGAGTCCGGTACCGAGCCGACCCTCGATGCCGAAATAATCGGTCAACGGCATGCCGATGCGCGCGATGAACAAGCTGGGGCTCACCGTCGACAGGCCGCTTTCGTCGTAGCGCATGATCCCGAGATTCGCGCCGACGTAGGGCGAGAAGGCGTATCCCGAAGTCCCGAACCCGGCGGCGCCGGCGGTCGTCGACAGGACGAGCAAGGGTGCCGCGAGCGGCAGGCAGCGTTTGATCATGGAAGTCCCCACGGTGGTTTGTTGTGAGAACGTCGACTGCCACGCGGCCGTGGAGTTCCCGGGTCGCCAATCGGCGACAGCGCCGGCGGCCCGCACGGGGTGGTTCGGGTCCCGCGGGGTGCGCGCCTCGCGCCACCCCGCGGGCCGGTGGATCAACCGGTGGCGCCGAGGGTCGCGCCGGTCGTGAACCGATTCGCGTCGATCGTGATCGCCTCGAGCGCATACCGTCCGGGCGCGAGCTGCAGCCCGGCGCGCACCGCCGGCAGCGCTATCGTCGCCTTGGAGCCGACGCCTGCTTGGATGCTCTCGAGCCCGGGACCGAACTTGTTGTAGCGGTAATCGTTGGAGAACGCGGACTTCGGCAGTGCTCCGAGGCTCGTGCCGTTCCAGGTCTCGACCGCGCGTCCGTCCGGGCCGCGGAGCACGATGCGCACGATGTGCGCCGGCACGGCCGGCGTACCCCCGTCGAGGTAGGCATGGAAGGACACGCCGCCATCGCCGCGCACGACCGCATCGGTCAGGGTCACGTGATGCTTCGACGCGCTCACGGGTCCCGGGTGGAACGGCGTCACGACCGAACCGCGGTAGTAGTGATACGTCGACACCACGAACAGGATCGTCACGACCCAGAGCGCCTTGCCGAGCGATTCGAGGGTCTGCTCCGGCAGCGCACCGCTCGCGACCCAGCGAAACCACGGCTTGCCCGCGAGCGCCGGCCGCGTGCGGCCGAGCCACGCGTCGATCGAATAGGCACCCGCGCCGCCGGCGAGCAGCGTCGCACCGATTCCGAAGTTGCACGCCGCCATCGTCCACTCGTCGATGCAGGTCGCTCCTTGCCAACCGAACAGCAGCATCAGCACGACGCTGAGGCCCATCGTGACGAGCGCGCTCAGCCGAGTCAGGAAGCCGACGATCAGGAACAGACCGAAGATGAGCTCCACGGCGCTGAAGACGATGACTCCCGCATAGAGCAGGTAGAAATGCTGCAGCAGGTAGCTGACCAGGTGATCCATCCCGAGCAGCGCGCCCGGCATCGCGGTCTGGAACTTGTTCGCCATCCAGTGCGCCGCGTGCGGATCGAGCTTCTGCGGCGCGTAGATGAATCGGCGGCTGCCGCCGCCCCAGTAGATCCATCCCTGCACGAAGCGCGCGCTGAGCAGCGCGATGCCCGCGATCCGCCAGTCGGCGGATCGCGGGGCCCCGGTCGTCTCGACATCGGTGGACATGAGTGCGGACCCCTGTACGTTCGCGATGGGCGCTCAGTGGCGATACGGCGCGAAGCCGTAGCGCGCGAAGATCGCGAGCGCCGGCGGCGACTTCAAGAAATCGATCCACGCCTGCGCGGCCCGCGGGTGCGGCGCGCTCTTCAAGACGCCGGCGGCATAGATCGCGGTCACGTTCTGTCCGGCCGGGATCGCGACGTGAGCGATCGGATGTCCGGCCTGTTCCTGGAACATCGCCTCCGACTTCCAGGTCACGCCCGCATCCGCCTTGCCCTGCATCAGGAACAGGGGCGTCTGCCGGTGATGGATGTGCGTGAGGATCGTCTCGCCGCTCTTCACCTTGGCGCCGTACACGGTGTGCTCCAGTCGTTGCCCTCCCGCCTTCACGAGCGCCGCCTGGATCTGTCGCGCGACGCCCTCGAAGCGCGGGTTCGGCATCACCACCCGCACCCCGGCGCGGCCGAGATCGGCGAGCGACGCGACGTGCGCGGGATTGCCCTTCGGCACCATGATCGTCAGGTCGTTGGTGACGTAGGGTACCGCCGGCCCGCGCACGTACCCGCGCGCGATCATCGCCTGCACGCCGCGCAGCCCCGCCGCGTACACGTCCGCCTTGACGCTCCAGGTCATGTTGCCGACCGTGATCGTGCCGCCGTTCGCGATCTGGCGCACCAACAGACCCGGCGGGATCGTCTCGTAGTAGATCTCACCCCGCAGCTCGGGGTGCGCCTTCTCGAACGCCGCGACGAGCGGCGCCATCGCGAAGTAGTAGTTGCCGCCGACGAAGATCGTCAGCCGCGCATTGCACGGGTTGCCGTGGAAATCGGGCAGGTCGTCGACTTCCGGCACCGTGAATTCGAGGCCACGCTGCACGGCCGGATCGTTCGCGCCGTGACTCCAGGGTGGATAGACCGAGCCCGCCGCGTCCGCCGCGAGCGCGGCGGACCCGCACCATGCGACGCACGCGGCCACCGCCGCGACCATCGGCCAGATTCGCTGTCGCATCGCGTGTCTCCTCATTTCGCGTATTGAAAGCCCGCTGCGCCGAGTTCCGGCAGCGTGCCGACGATTCCCGGCGTGAGCACCGCGCCGGGGATCAGGTGGTTGGTGAACTCGGCACCCATGCGCTCGAGGCTGAGCTTGTCCGGATTCACGCCCGTCGCGTGCAGCCGCGAAGTCAGCTCGAAGATCGCGTTGTGGCATGCGAGGAACACGACCCCGCGCGCCTGCAGCGTCGGGATGCCGTTGTCCTTCGGCGAGAACACGCCCGCGGGGTTCTCGAAGTCCGCGGCGTCGCCGTGCGCCGCCGCGGGGACGTCGAGCAGCGAATTGCGCGCGAATTTTCCGCCGGTGAGCTTCGCGAGGCCGTACTTGTCCCAGAGGTGCTGGTCGTACAGCGCGAGATGCGCGGTGCCGTGGGTCGCCGAGACCACCAGGAAGTCCGGGTGCTTGAACGCCCAGATCTGGGCGTTCAGGGAATTGCGCATCAGGTTGAGCCACGGACTGTCGATCGCGGTGTTGTCCCAGACTTGCTTCGGGCCGCCGCGGTAGTGCGTCAGCAGGGTGAGCGCCTCGTGATCCCATTGCGCCGGCGACGTGAGGATCATCGGCACTTCCTTGAAGTCGCGGCGTCGCGGTGCGCGCGCGAGCGCGCCGATGAGCGTCTTCAGGTGGCCGCCGCCGGATTCGATCAACGACGGGAGCGGCGCGTTCGTGGGCAGCGCCTCGGCCGCTCCGAAGCCGTCCAACGCGACGCTGGCGATGCCGGTCGTCGCGACGATGCCCAGGAGATCTCTGCGGGTAACGGTCATGATGGTGTGCTCCTCCGAATCGATGTTCATGGGGTTCTCGCGAACCGGACGCGCCGCGAATGTATCTATATTTACTAATATTTCGAGTCGAGCGCCGATGGTAAGCCGGACTCGCGGCGATGCGCAATCGTGATCGTTGCGGAGCGGCCGTCGCGGCCGGGCGGGACCCCGCGATGGGGCCGCCTTGACCGCACGGATGCGGCCGCCGACAATCCGGCGGATCCGGTCGCCCGCCGGCGCAGCGCGGCGGGGCCCCCCTCAGCCAGAGGAGTACCGCCGATGCTCGTCGTCACCACGGAAAACGTTCCCGGACATCGTGTCTCGCAGGTCAAGGGCCAGGTCTTCGGCGTCGTCGTTCGCAGCCGGGGGCTCGGCGGCAACGTGATGGCGGGCCTCCGCTCGATCGTCGGCGGGGAGATCCACGAATACACGCAGATGCTGGAGGAAGCGCGTCGCCACGCGCTCGACCGCCTGGTGACCAACGCGCAGGCGATGGGTGCGAACGCGGTGGTGATGATGCGCTTCGACTCCGCCGAGATCGGGCAGACGATGAGCGAGATCGTCGCGTACGGCACCGCGGTCGTGATCGAACCCGCGGTCTGACGGGGCGCGGGTGCTGCCGATCGTCCTCTACGTGCTCGGCGCGGCCTTGCTGCTCGGCGCGGGCCTGGCCGCGCTGACCGGCCTGTTCGTCGCGTTCGTACCCCAGCTGCTGCTCGCCGGACTGCTGGTCGTCGTCGGACTGGCGATCGAGCGCTGGCGGTACAAGCCGCTGATCGACACCGGCCCCGACCCGGCGTGGACCGATACCGGGGAGCGTTTCGTCGACCCGTCGAGCGGCCGATTGACGGCCGTGTATTTCGATCCACGGGACGGCGCGCGTCATTACGTGGTCGCCCCGCGCCGCTGATCGGCGGGCCGACACCGAACCGCAACGAAACCGTCACGGGTGCTTCAGGAACTTTGGGCACCATTCCCGGATCGAAGCGCAGGACGTCTCCTCTCGATGCGTTCGCGGCGACCGGAGGGAATGTGCGATGAAAGACCCGGCGGAAATTTGGTCGATCGTGCTCGCGGCGGGCGAGGGTACGCGACTCCACAGCTTGACGAGCGATCCGGCGGGTGCCGCGACGCCAAAACAATTCTGCTCCTTGTACGGCGCGACGACGCTGCTCGGCGACGCGTTGCAGCGCGCGCAGGCGATCTCGTCGCCGGATCGTGTCGGCGTGATCGTCGCCGCGCAGCATCGACGTTGGTGGCGGACCGAAGTCGACGCTCTCGGCGCCGACAACGTGTTCGTGCAGCCGGAGAACCGCGGGACGGCGAACGGCATCCTGCTGCCGACGCTGCACATCGCGGCGCGCGAGCGCGACGCGGTGATCCTGTGGCTGCCGTCGGACCACCACGTCGAGGACGAGGCGGTGCTCGCGACCGCGCTCCGGGAGGCCGCGACGGTGGCCCGTGAAGCGTCCGGCCTCGTGTTGCTCGGCATCGAGCCCGAGGAAGCCGACGACGAACTCGGCTACGTCGTGCCGGATTTCGAGATCGCCGACGGCCTGTACACGGTCGACTCCTTCGTGGAGAAGCCGGCGCCGTCGATCGCGAGCGGCCTCCTCGGCCGCGGCGCGCTGTGGAATTCGTTCATCTTCGCCGCGACCGTCCGCGCGCTACTCGACCTCTTCGACCGGCGGTTTCCCGGTCTCGTCGCTCGTCTGCAGCACGCGCTCGCGCGCGACGGCTACCGGACCCACGGCGGGGCGGCGCTCAGCGCCGAATATGCCGAGATGCGTTCGCTCGACTTCTCGCGCCACGTGCTCGACGGCGCCGAAACGGAACTGCTCGTGAAGCGAGTGCCGACCTGCGGGTGGAGCGATCTCGGGACGCCGCGCCGGCTCGCCGCGACCCTCGAGCGCCGACCCGGCGTCGCCGCCCCCCCGCTCGACTGGACTCCCGCCGACCGGCCGTGTCTCGCGGCGCGGCACGCCCGCCAACGCGCGGCCGAAGCGATCGCGATCGCGCGCTGAACGGCACCGGTCGCCACGCGCGATCGGGGCTCGACAGGGTCGGTCCGGCGCGCGCATGATCGTCCGCCTGACTCCGGCGACGGCGGAACGGAGCGAGCGACCGCGGCCGGCAGGATCGAACAAGAACAAACCGCCAGGAGAGGCGCGATGGGGTTCAGCGACGCGGTCAAGCGGTGCTTCTCGCGATATGTGCAGTTCGAAGGGCGCGCCGCGCGTCCGGAGTACTGGTGGTTCGCGCTGTTCGTCCTCTTGGTCAGCGCCGCGGCGCGGATACTCGGCGACGTCGTCAACGCGCTCACCGTGCTCGTGACGTTCCTGCCGTCGATCGCGGTCGGTGTCCGGCGGCTCCACGACACCGGCCGGAGCGGGTTTTGGCTGTTGCTATGGTTCGTGCCGGTCGTCGGCTGGATCATCGTGCTGATCTTCCTCGTCCAGCCGGGATTGCCGGACCCGAACGCCTACGGGCCGCCGGACGCGTGAGTTCGGCGCGCTCAGCGCGCCGACCTGTCCGGCAGCACCGCGAGCGCGTCGTCGATCGACCGGCACTCCTGCCGGCGCGTGAGCCAGTGGGTCGCGATCGCGAGGGCGCTGCGCTCGCAGCGGGCACGCCGCGCCGGATCGGCGATGTCGTCCAGATCCGCAACGTGCGCGAAACCGACGACCCGGCGGATCATCTTGCAGGCCGCATAACCCAGCATGTCGGCGAACAGGGCATCCAGATACCGCCGCCGCGCCGATTCCAGCGCTGCCGCGTCGCCGGGCGCGCGGAACATCGCGACGGGCCACGCGTCGCCGTGCGCTGGCTCCCGCCACAGCGCCAGGAAGCGGTCACGGAACGCCGTCCAGAACGCCTTCGCCTGGTCGAGGATCCAGTCGCGATGGGCATCGCGTTCCCCGGGGCTGCGTTCGAGACCGGGCTGGGCGCACCATGCCAGCACCAGATTGCCGAGGAAGGCCCCGAGGTCGAAGCCGAGCGGCCCGTAGAACGCGAACTCCGGATCGATCACGCGCGTGTCCGTAGCCGTGACCATGATCGATCCGGAGTGCAGGTCGCCGTGGATCAACGCCTGCGTCTCGCCGAGGAATCGCCGGCCGAGCTCGGCGGCGGCCGCCTTCGCCGCGCCGTCGGCGCGCAACGCCGCGACGTCGCGATCGAGCTGCGGCCGGGTATGCCGGTTACGCGGGCTCTCGAGATACGGATCGGTGAAGATGAGGTCGACCGAGATCCGCACCAGCTCGGTGTTGCCGGCGAAGCGGGCGAGGCGCTCGAACTTGCGCTCGAACGGCTCCGCCAGGTCCGAGGTGAAGAACCCGGCGCGGGCGACGTACTCGCCGATGTCGCGACCGACGTTCGCGTAGCGATGGCCGGCGATCAGGCCGCGCCGCAAGATCACGTGCGGCGTCAAGCTCTCCATCACGATCGCGTGGAGTTCGGCGTCGTAATGGAAGACGCGCGGAATCGCGGCGCCGACGTGCGGGGCGACGGCTGCGTAGTACAACTGCTCGTAGTACGCGCGCTCGAGCGTCATCGGCCACGATGGCCCGGCGACACGCAGGTACGGCAGCGCCTGCTTCACGCAGACCGACCCTGCGGGGCCGTCGACGAGGAACACGAGGTTCAAGTTGCCGTCCCCGACCTCGCGCACGGTCCAGCGCGCCGGTGCGCCGCCGAGTCGCTCGCACGCCGCCGGCAACCCGCCGAGCCAATGCGCGAGCGATCCCGTCTCGAGCGCCCGGTAGCCTGCGGGCACCGCCGTCGTCGTGCTCATCGGGGTTGCTCCGGCAATTCGGGCGGCGGTTCCGCGATCCGGACCAAGTCGGGGTCCGCCGATTCCTGCCGGCCATAACTCGCGAACCGATCGAGCACGTCGCGCATTTGCGCGGCATCGAGGATCTCGACGCCCCCGAGCGCGAGTGCGATCCGGTACTTCGCCGCGAGGTCCTCGATCTCCATCGCGAGTCCGAGCGCCGCTTCGATGTCGGCGCCGACGCACAGCACGCCGTGGTTCGCGAGCAAGCACGCGCGCCGATCGGCGAGCGCCGTGAGCGCGACTTCCGACAAGGCCTGCGTGCCGAACGGCCGGTAGGGTGCGCAGCGCACGTCCGCGCCGCCGGCCGCCGCCACCATGTAGTGGAACGCCGGAATCCCGCGGCCGGTGCACGCGAGCGCGGTGGCTTCGCGCGAGTGCGTATGCACGATCGCGCCGACCTCGGGCCGCGCGCGGTACAGATCGCGATGGATGCGCCACTCGCTCGAGGGTCGTCGCCCGTCTCGCCACCGCCCGCGGAGATCGACGAGCGGCACGTCTTCCGGTCGCAGCGCGTCGTAACGCGTTCCGGTGGGACTGACGAAGAAATGCGCCGCGTCCCGCCGGATCGACACGTTGCCGGCGGTGCCGACGACGAGTCCGTCGCGCACGAGTCGCTGGCACGCGGCGACCACGGCGGCGCGCCGCGCCTGCGGCGTCGACGGATCCGAATCGGTCGCTTGCGCCGCCGCTTCCGTCATCGGTCCTGCCGCCGCTCCGGATAGAGCCCGAGCAGCCCGGCGCGCGTCGCCGGGCAGGTGCCGCGCTCGGTGATCAAGCCGGTCACGAGTCGCGCGGGGGTCACGTCGAACGCGAGGTTCAGCACCGGACTTCCCGCCGGTACGACCCGGACGGTCGCGAGCTCGCCGCCATCGGTCCGCCCGGTCAGGTGCGTGAGCTCGCGCGCGGGGCGCTCCTCGATCGGGATCCGCGCGCCGTCGGCGATCGACCAATCGATCGTGCTCGCCGGCAGCGCCGCGTAGAACGGCACGCCGTTGTCGAACGCCGCGAGCGCCTTCAGATAGGTGCCCACCTTGTTGCAGACGTCCGCGGCCGCCGTGGTCCGATCGCTGCCGACGATCACGACGTCGACCCGGCCCTGCTGCATCAGGTGTCCCCCGAGGTTGTCGGCGATCACCGTGTGCGGGACTCCATGGGCGGCGAGTTCGAATGCGGTCAGCGACGCGCCTTGATTGCGCGGTCGCGTCTCGTCGACCCAAACGTGCAGCGCGAGCCCCTCGTCGTGCGCGAGATAGACCGGCGCGAGTGCCGTGCCCCAGTCGACGCAGGCGAGCCAGCCGGCATTGCAGTGGGTCAGCACGTTGAGCGGACGGCCGGGGTTCGGGCGCGCGAGACGGCGCAGGATCGCGGCGCCGTGCTCGCCGATCGCCCGACATTGCGCGACGTCCTCGTCGCAGATCGCCGCGGCTTCGCGGAACGCGGCGTCGGCACGGGCGGCGGGGGCGACGGTGCCGAGCGCCGACCGCAGCCGATCGAGCGCCCACGCCAGATTGTGCGCGGTCGGCCGGGTCGCGCGCAGGGCTTGCGAGGCGGCCTCGATCGAGCGGTCCGACGGGTCCTCGCGCACCGCGAGCGCGAGTCCGTGGGCCGCGGTCGCGCCGATCAGCGGCGCACCTCGGACGACCATCGTGCGGATCGCGCGCGCCGCATCGTCGAGCGAGCGCAGATCGACCGTCACGAATTCGAACGGCAGTCGCGATTGGTCGATGACCCGCACCGCGCCGTCGGCCGTCCAGAGGGTGCGATAGGGAACGCCCGCGACTTTCACGAACGGGATCTTAACCGATCTCGACCGCTGCCCGCAGAGTGCGCGTCGTGCGCTCGGTTCAGTCGAATTCGATCGGCCGCGACGGATCGCGGGCCCGTGCGAGCGCGGCCGCGACGTCCTCCGGCAGCGTGCGCCCGGTGGACAGCGGCGGGATGGCGTCCGCGGCGAAGAACGCGGCGTCCGTCGTCTCCGCGCCGGGCCGCGGCGCGGCGTCGTCGAGGCGTTCGCATAGAAAGAACAGCTTGTAGAAGTCGCGCGTGTCCGCATCGTACCGGTGCCGTGCCTTGTGCCGAACCGCGTAGAGCGTTCGAGCCTCGACGTGGATCGATGCCTCTTCGAGCACTTCCTTCACGATGTTCTCGCGCGGCGAGCGGCCGACGTCGGCGAAGCCGCCCGGCAGCGTCCAGCGGCCGTCGCTCGCCTCGCGAACCAGCAGGATCCGGTTGCCGTGATCGACGATCGCGCCGCGGACCTCGACGAGTGGCGTCGCGTAACCGCGCGCGAAGTCGGGCACCAGGTCGAGGATACGGCGCGGCGGGACGTCGGCGAGCGCGGCGAGCATCTCGCTCGCGATCGTTGCGGTTTCCGCGTAGCGCTCACGATCGTACGGACCCTCGGCGTAGTGCAGTCCGGTCGACGCGATCGCGTGCAATCGCTTCGCCCAGGCGAGCCATCGATCCTCCACCGCGTCAACTCCGCCCGGCGGTCCCGACCGCGACGCCGAACGGCGCCCGATCGGGCGTCCTGCGCGGTGCGACCTGGCCGTCGCAATTCACCATCTGGCTGGCTCCGGTAAATCCTCGATTCGCCGACCAGCTTGCTCGGTCGCGGGATCGCCGGCAAGATCTCCGCCGATGCGACGCCCACCCGATCCCGCGGAACCGGTCACGCCGAAGGCGTTCGACGAGGCCTACTTCCGGCGCTTCTACTTCGATCCGCGGACGCGCGTGACCACCGCGGCGGAGATGCGCGCGAAGGCCCGGATGATCGCGGCCGTGCTGGAGCGCTGTGAACTGCCGGTGCGCAGCGTCCTCGACGCGGGTTGCGGCGTCGGCGCGTTGCGCGCGCCGTTCGCGAGGCTCTGGCCGACCGCGACCTACGTCGGGCTGGAGCACAGCGAGTACCTCTGCGCGCGCTACGGCTGGATCCGGGGCTCGGTCGAGGATTTCACGTCCGACCGTCGCTACGACCTCGTCGTCTGTTACGACGTCCTGCAGTATCTCGACGACCGCGCGGCCGCGAAGGCGCTTGCGAATCTCGGGCGGCTCGCGCGCGTCGCGATCTACGTCTCGGCGCTCACGGTCGCGGACTGGCGCGACCACTGCGATCAGCAGCTCACCGACGGCGCCGTGCATTTGCGCTCCGCCGACTGGTATCGGCGGCGGCTCGCGCGGCAATTCCGCTTCATCGGCTGCGGCGTCTGGGTCCGCCGCGGCATCGCGGCGTACCAGTGGGAACTCGAGCGACCCGCGCCGCCCGTCAGCCGCGGTCGAGAATCCAGTCGACGAGCGCCTGATGCAGGCGTTCGGCGGCGCCGGTCGCGACCCGCGGATCGTTGACCAAGGACACCAGCACGAACGTGCGATCGCTGCGCGTGCGCACGTAACCCGCGACCGCGCTCACGTCGTCGATGTGTCCCGTCTTCAGCCGGACGGAGCCCGGTGGCGTCTCCTGCATGTGTCGCTGCAGCGTACCGTCGACCCCCGCGATCGGCAGTGAAGCCAGGTATTCGGGGGAGAAGTTGCTGTGGTAGGCGAGGCGCAGGAGCGCGGCGAGCGTCTCGGCATCGATCCGCGTCCGTCGCGACAAGCCGGAGCCGTTGGCGATCACCAGGCCGTCGAGCGGTAGGTGGTGCTGACGGGCCCAGTCCTCGATCACGGTGATCCCCTTGGCGAGCGTCGCCGGCGCGCCGTAGCGGCGTTGGCCGAGCGTCAGCAGGATCGTGCGCGCCATCGTGTTGTTGCTGAATTTGTTGGTGAGCTTCACGATATCGGCGAGCGGCAGCGACTCGAAATCCAGCAACTCGCGGGCGCGCGGCGGCGCCGCGCCGTGCGCGTAACCGCCGGTGATCTGGCCGCCGAGTTCGCGCCACAGTTGGACGAAGGTCCCGTAGGCATATTCCGGCGCCTGCATGACCGCCCGCGTGAACAGTTCGGGGCCGCAATGCAGCGACAGCGTGCCGCTGAACACCACTCGATCACGCAGCGGCGAATCGACCCGGTAGCCGATGCGATCACCGTACCCCGCACAACGTCCGCCGACCAGGCGGATGTCGTTTTCGATCGTCAAGTTCACCGGGTGCGGTATGGCCGCGACCGCGACCCGGTGAGCCCCCGGATCGGGCGCGACGCGATAATCGATCGACTGGAAATTCACCATCATCGCGTCCGGGATCACGTTGTACGGGCGATTCGGATGACCGTCGAACGCGGCCGAGTTCTCGCTCGGCAGAGAAAACTCGTGGTCGTCGATCACCACGTTGCCATCGATCGCCCGCAGGCCCGTCGCCCGCAGCTCGGCGGCGAAGCGCCACCAACGGTCGATCGTCATGTAGGGATCGCCGCCGCCTTGCAGGTACAGATTGCCGTGCAGGACCCCGCGCACGATCGGGCCGTCGACCAGCGCGTGCGTGTGCCACGTGAACTGCGGTCCGAGCAGGTCGAGGGCGGCGAACGTCGTCAGCATCTTCATCACGGATCCGGGTCCGCGCGGAGTTCCGGGATTCCGCTCGATCACCACCGCGCCGGTGGCCGCGTCCTCGACGATGTAACTGACCGAGGCATACGGCAGGTGCCCTTGTTCGATCACCCGCTCGATCGGCGGCGGCGCGAGACGCGGCGCAGCGAATGCGGTGGCGACGACGGAGCACGCGAACAGGCACGGGATCAGGATACGGCGCATCGGTTGAGGCTCGCTCGAGGGTTCGAAGGAAGCGCCATCGGGGGCGCCGGGGAATGATACATTCTCGCGATCGGAGCGCCCACCCCGGAACGAAGGATCGAACGCGTGACATCGACGGCGCGAACCTTGCGAGCGTCCGCCGAGCAACCCCAGCGGTTTCCCGGGGGGTGGTGGCGCCTGCGCGGCAGCGGAACGTCGCCGTGGGAGGTGTACCTGCGCGATCCGCGCGGCGCACACGAGGCGGCGATCGACGACGCGCGGTTCGCGATGCCGACCGGGTCCGCGATCCGGATCGAATGGAACGGCGATACGGTTCGATGGGGGGTCGGTCCCGACGGCCCGGCGGCGCCGTGGCACGCTGCGGCGGCACTGTTGCACGAGCCGTGCGCCGAACTCTACGCCACGCTACCGCTGGCGCGTTATGATCGGCGCGCGCGCCGATTCTGGGGCACGATCCTCGGGATCGCCCGGTGGCCGGGTGGCAGCGGGCTGATCGAACGGCTCGCCCGACGACGGCGGACGACCGACACCGCGTGCTGATCTGCGACGGCGGTCAACGTCGCCGCCGGCAATGCCGCGCACTGTGGCGCCAAGGACCACCGGGCGCACGACCCTGTCAGGATGACCCACGTGACGCAATCGCCGTTAGCGGACAACGCCGCGCCGCCGACTGCCGCCGAGCGAGGATTCGACGCTTGGGGCGGCTTCGAGGCCTGGGCTCGACTGCTGAAAGTGCTGCTGCCGAGTCTGGGCGCGATGTGCGTGTGCGACGGCGACGGCCGCCGGATCTGGGCGTCGGTCGAGTGGGCCGTGGACGAAGCGGCCACGCAGGCGGTCGCGGCGGCGGCGACGGCCGCCGCGCTGACCACGACCGGCGAATTCCCGGCCGCGATGCGGGTCGTGAACGCGGACATCGCCGTGTACGCGTTCGCACTGCCGCGCGAGCCCGGCTGGTACGGCACCGTGATGCTCGCGCTCGCCCCCACGGGGTCGCCGTCCGGACCGCGCGCGCTCCCCTACGTGCACTCCTTGGTCGCGCCGGCGCTCGCCTGCTGGCGGGGAGAATTGTCGTTGCGGACCGCGCTCGCCGAGCGCGCGCACGCGGCGATCGCCGCGGCGGCCGACGTGCGCGCGCGGGTGGCGCCGCTCCCGGTGCCCGCGGACAGCGCCCAGGATCGGGAGCCAGATGAAGACGCGGACGGTGACGAGATCGACCACTGGCTGCAACGCACGATGCGGCGCACCGGCGCGACGCTCGCGGCGCTGTGGGTGCCGGAACGTCGGCTCTCCCGCACCCTCACCCCGAGCGGCCAGCCGCTCGCGCCGGCCGCGCTGCAACGCGCCGAACAGCACCTGCTCGCCTGGGTCCGGCTGCAGCAGCGCACGATCGTCGTGAACCGAATCGCGCCGACGGCGACGGCCGAGGCAGCGCCCTACAAGATTCTGGCGAGTCCCGTTCATCACCGCTCCGGCCGGGTGCTCGGCGCGCTCGCGATGTTCAATCCGCCGAGTGCTGCGGACTTCCCGCAGACCGCGGTCGCCGCGATCGAAGCGGCGGCGAAGCGCCTGTGCGGCGTGATCGAAGCGGCGCATGACCCCCGAACGGGCCTCCTGACGCACGATGCGTTCATGCGGGAGGCCCGGCGGGTGTTCGCCTCCGGGGCGCCCCTCGGCGCCCACAGCGTGTGGTATCTCGACGTCGATCGCATGCGGGCGCTCAACGAAGCGTTCGGGATGCCCGCCGGCGACGAGGTGATCGCGGCCGTTGCCGCGTGCGTGCAGGCGACGCTGCCCGCGGACGCGCGCTGCGCCCGCTTGACCGGGGATCGGTTCGCCGCGTTGTTGCCGAACACGAACGTCGATGCGGCGCTCGCGAACGCCGAACGCGTGCGCCGCGCGTTCGCCGCGCGTTGCGGCACGGCGGCGCCGGCGCCGACCCTCAGCATCGGCGTCGCGCCGGTCGTGGACGTGGACGAGCCGCTCGCGCACGCGCTGGCCGCGGCCGAGGATGCGTGCAAGAGCGCGAAGGCGCTCGGCGGTGATCGCGTCGCGCCGGCCCCCGAGCGCGGCCCCGACGGGCACTCGGCGAACCTCGCGGTGGCGCGTGCGCTGCGGCGGGCGCTCGCGGCTGGCGAGCCTCATCTGATTGCGCAGCCGATTCTGCCACTGCGGGGCAACTACGGCGGGGCCTTGTTCGAGGTCTTGCTGCGATTGCCGGACGAGCGCGGCGAGTTGCTCGCCGCGCGCAAGGTGCTACCGGTCGCCCGGGCCTGCGGACTGATGCGCGCGGTCGATCGATGGGTCGTGCGGGGGGTTTGCGCGCTGCTCGGCGCGCATGCCCAGCGGGTCGGCGCGGAGCGCGCGTGCTTCACGGTGAACCTCGACGCGGAGTCCCTGCTCGACGAATCGTTCGTCGGATTCGTCGAGGAGCAGATCGCGGCCGAGCGCGTGCCGCGCGGCGCCTTGGGATTCGAGATCGCCGAATCGGTCGCGGCACGCCATCCGGACGCGACGCGACGCTGCATCGACGCGCTCCGCGGTTCGGGCTGCCGCTTCGCGCTGGACCATTTCGGCACCGGTGCGGGCACGCTCGGCATCCTGCGCGAGTTCGCGGTCGAGGCGCTCAAGATCGACGGCTCGATCGTTCGCGACGCCCTCGAGGATCCGAGATCGGCGGCGATGATCAAGGCGATCGCGCAGATGGCGACGATGCTGCGCCTGCGCACGATCGCCGAGCACGTCGAGAGCGACGCGTTGCGGTCCCGGATCGCGGACCTCGGCGTCGATTACGGCCAGGGATTCGCGGTCGCGCGGGCGGTGCCGCTGCGCGATTTGCTCGGCGATCTGGCGCTGTTCGAGGCGAGCGTCGATCCCCGCTCGCGCAACGACGCCCCCTTGTAATTCTCGCTGCACTGAGGCAAACAGGAGACCGGCCGGCGTGGGTGACCGGTCGAGCATCGGCGCGGATGGTCCGGCCGTTCGAGCCGCGTCAGAGGTGTGGATGGACGAACCGCTGAAAGTCGCGCCCGAGTGGTCGGTGCGTCACTGGTATAACAGCGATCATCCGATCGCGCTCGCCGGGCTGCGAGGCCGGGTCGTCGTGTTCTGCGCATTCCAGGTCCTCTGTCCGCAATCGGTCGCGTTCGGCGTTCCCCAGGTCCGCCGGATCCACGAGACGTTCGAGCCGAAGGACGTCGCGGTGATCGGCCTGCATGCGACCTTCGAGCACCACGCCGCGATCACGCGGGCGGTCATCGAGGCCTTCATCCAGGAGTACCGCCTCAAATTCCCGATCGCGATCGACGCGCCCGGTGATGCCGGACCGATACCCCTCACGATGGAACGCTACCGGATGCGCGGAACGCCGAGCCTGGTGCTGATCGATCGGGACGGCATGATCCGCAAGCACGCGTTCGGTCCGATCGACGATTTGCGCATCGGCGCTGAAATCGGTGCGCTCGTGGCGGAGCGTGCGAGCGTCGCGCTGTCCCGCGACTCGGTCGCCTGAGGACGTTCCCACCGGCGTTCCGCCGGTTCAGCGCTCCTGGCACCGTGCCAGCGACCGGGTCAAGGCGGCCGCGAGCCGGGCCGCCCACGCGCGCTGGCCGGGCGGCGTCGCGATGAGGTCCTGGCGCAGTTCGATCTCGACGTGCAACAGCCCGCGCTTCTCGCCGTATTCGGGAATCGCGAAGTCGGTCGCGTCGCCGACCGCGTAGGGTTGGTTCTCGCCGACGACCAGCGTCGGGTCGGCGCGCAGCTCCGCGAGCAAGGCCGTCGCGAGTCGCGGGTCGCGATGATAGAGGACGCCGACGTGCCAGGGCCGGGCGACGCCGAGGTAGGTCGGCGTGAAACTGTGCATCGCGATCAGCACCGTCGGCCGATGCCTCGCGGCGCGATCGTCGAGCAACGCGCGGATCCGCGTGTGGTATGGCGCGAAGATCGCCCGTTCGCGCCGCTGCCGTTCGGCCGCGTCGATCCGTGCGTTCCCGGGTACCGGCGTCCGTTCACTCTCGGCGACGATCGATGTCGGGCTGTCGAGCGGGCGATTGCAGTCGATCACCAGCCGCGAGTAGCGTTGCAGGACCGCGCAGGCATCCCAGGTCGCGGACAGACGCCGCGCGACGGCCGCCGCGCCGATGTCCCACGCGATGTGCCGCCGGCGGTCCGCGGCCGCGAGCCCGAGCGCCGCGAGCGCGCGCGGAATGCGTGCGCCGGCGTGGTCGCAAACGATCACAAACGCGGACCGCCCGCGGGGTCGCCGGACCTCCACCGGCGAGGGCTCGTCGGCTGCGAGCAAGGCGGCGCTCCCGCCCGGTATCGCCTCCATCGTCAGGGGGGTCGCTTGTGCAACGGCTCCGGCGGCGCCGGTGGCGGTGTCGGTGCCGGTGGCGGGGGCGGGGGGTCGATCGGCAGCCCCTGATAGCGCAGGACCGCGATGATCACGTCTTCCTGCCGAGGGAGCTTGCGCATCTGTTCGACCCGCCAGCGGGCGTGCGCACTGCGCAACCACGGCAACAGCGGCGAGTCGAATCGCGCGGCGTTCGCGGCGCGCCACTCGAGCACGCGGCGGGCTTCGCCGAGCGCGCGATAACCCGGGCTGCCGTAACGCGCGAAGCGTCGCCCGATCGAGTACCCCGCGTACTGGGCGTCGATCGTGTCGGCATGCCGCAGCAGTTGCGCGATCTTCTCGCAGGCGGTGCGCCGCGGACTGCCCGGCCGCGCGTCGCGACAGACCGTTTCCAGCGCAGTGAGCGACGGGATGATCAAGCGACCGGCTGCCTGCTCGACCGCGGCGAGGATCGCGGCGTCGGAGTCGAGGGGATGGCCGGGGATCCGAGGGGCGACGGCGCGCAACGCGTCGAACGCGCGCGCGACGATCGGATCCCAGTAGAAATCCAGGCTCGATCCGCGCGCCATGTGCGCCAGCACCCGGTCCGTCTCCACCTCGTCGTGCGAGCCAACCGCGGACTCGAGCGTCGGCAGCCACGCGGCGGCGTTGTTCGGATCGAGCCAGCGCATCGCGGCGGCGACGCCGCGGCTGTCGCAGCCCGGGGTCGACGCGCAGACGCGCAAGTCGACCCAGCCGATCGCCGCGTCGTCCGGAGCGAGTCTGGCCGCGCCGTTCGCGAGCGCGAACGCGCTCTCGCCGCTTCGGCCGATCAGCGCCGCGGCCGCGAGCGAGTTCGCGTCTCCGCGAGTGCCGAGCAGGCCGATCGCGGCATCGAACCACGGCGCCGGGCGCCGGGCGCCGCTGACGCGCGCTCTCGCCGCCGGTGCCGTCACGGCTTGCCGGGCCGGCAGGCACAAGGCGCCGGCGAGCGCCAAGCCGACGAGGGATCGGGCGAGCGTACGGCCGCGTGCGGCGGGCTCCCGCGCGAATCCGAGGGTCCGAATCATGCAGAGCCGTGACGCGAGCCGGCGGCGGTCAGACCCGCGGTGATGGCGAGACGCATCGCGTCCTCGACCGAGATGTCGAGCGGCTCGACGAGTCGGCGCGGCAGGTAGATCGTGTAACCGCCGAACGCATAACTCATCGGGAAATAGACGGTGACGAGGTCTTCGCCGTCGCGCGCCGCGAGTGCCGCGGGTACGTCCTCGCGAGTGACGAAACCGATCGCACGGACCTCGCCGAAGTGCGCGACGACGACGCGCTGCAGGTCGCGGCGGTCGCCGCTGCCGGACGGCAACAGGCTCACGACGTCGCGAAAGCCCCCGTAGAGGGTCTTGACGAACGGGATCCGGCCGAGGAGTTCGTCCCAGTACTTGAGCGCGATCCGGCCGGCGTACGCGTTGACGAGACTGCCGACCAGCAGCAGGACCAGGAAGCCGGCGAGCAGGCCGAGACCCGGCCAGTAATGGGCGGGGCTGACGATGTCGAAAGCGATCAGCAGGTGGCGCAGCATCAGTTCGAGCGAGTGAACCGCCCACCAGATCACGTATACCGTCAGCGCGACCGGCAGCACCGTGACCAGTCCGCGCATCGTCAATGTGAATATCTTTCGCATCGTCGCTCTGAATTCTTCGCATCCCGGCGCCGATCGGCCGGTCGATTCCCCCTACGGCGGATCGATCGCGCAGTACTCGCTCGGCTTGCGCGGGTAGACCGCGAGCAAGCGCAGCGAAGCGGTCGTCGGATCCCAGAGGAAATACTGGGTCGCGATCACGCGGCCCCGCATCCGGGTCACGCTGAGCAGCCGGCTGTCGCGCCGGAACAGCACCGCTTCCGACGTCCTGCACGGCAGACCGTCGTCGATCGCGGCGAGGTCCGGTAACTCGACGACGCCGCCGCCGCGCCAGTCTAGCAGGAGAACGCGCAGACAATGGGCGCCGCAATGCGCCACGTCGAGGGTCACTTCGCCCGCGAAATTCGGGCCGGCCGCCAGCAGATCGCGCAGCTTCCGGCGATCGCGGGGACTGAGCGCGAGGCGTCGCAGCCGCGCCGCCGCGGGCGCCGAGGCCGGGGCCGTCGGGGTCACCGCGGTGGTCGCCGGATATTCGGAAAAACGCGGCGCGCCTTCGGGCTGCGGTCCCGGCGTCGCCGCCAGTCCGCGGATCCGATCGAGCGCGTTCGCGTCCGTATCGCTCAACGACCAATCGTCGATCGCGACGTCGATGCGCCGCGTGCGACGATCGACGACGACGGTGCGCAGGCTGTGGTCCTCGCAGTCCCGCAGGTCGCCGGGGGGCGGGCCGCCGCTGCAGTGGGTGACCGCACCGTACACGTCCGGTGCGCCCGCGCCGGTCGGCGCGGCGAACACGACGTAGCGGCCCGGCGGCACCACCACATGGAATCCCCGCTGCCCGTGACGCACGGCCAGCGATCGCAATCGCGCGGGGTCGAGGGAGTACACGTACACCGTCATCGCCGGGTCGTCACTGCCTGGAAAGCGGATCGTACCGCCGAGGATCGCCGCCGCCGCGCTCGACGAGACGCAATAGATCAGCGCCACGCAGGCGGCGTGGACGATCGATCGGTAACCCACGGAATTTCGGCCCTCGCGAACCCCCACGGCTCGCACCCGGTATGGTAGCGACGGGCTCTCGCACAAGCCACCGCGATCGGCGCCATTCACGCGACGCGAGCGAACCCCGGTCGACCGGAGAACGCCCCCGCCGACGGCGCGGCGGTCACTGGCGCGGCAGCAGGAAGCGTTGGCCGTGATAGGCGAGTTCGACGCCGTCGGGTCGAATCCGCACGACGCGAGGGCCTTCCACGAGCGTCGCGCCCTCCACGTACTTGTGGCCGTTGATGAACACGAATCGCTGTGCCGGGTCCGGCGAATACACGTGCACGTCCAGGTGCAGCGGCGGCAGTGCATCGGCGCCCGTGACGCGCATCTGCGCGAGCGTCGGCAGGGGTTCGAGATCCGCGCCGCCGCCGGTGACCGCGGCCGCCGCGGCGGCATCCCCGGGGGTCGGCGCTGCGGCATCCGTCGCGCTCAAATGCGCGCGGGCCTCGGTGACGATCGGATTGTCGGGCGAGGTCACCGGGATTTCCGGCGCAAAGCCCGAGGCCTCGCCGGCGGACGGCGCCGTGCCAGGGCTCGCCGCCGTCCCGGGTGCCGGCAACGGCGCGGCCGTCGTTCCGGCCGGGACCGCGGACCGGGGCGGCGCTCGCGTGGCGCCAAGCGGCGCGGTCCCGGTCGCCGCGAACCGGGCCAGCGGCGGCGCATTCGCGGCGGGACGCCGCAGCAGCACGACCCCGAGGACCAGCGAGTTGACGCCGAGCAGCGTCAGCAACCCGATCGTCAGCGGGGTCGGCCCGCTGCGCGGCCGCGCGAGCGCCGGCTCGATCAAGCCGGGGCTCGCCTGGCGTTGCCGCTCGGCTTCCGACTTCTTCAGCGCGTCGAGGATGAACGACATCTCGCGTCCCCTCAATCCGTGGTGCGCGGTGACGGGCCGCTCGGCGCATCCGGTGCCGTCGTCGGCGCCGCGGATCGGCGCTCCACCCGCAGTGCATCACGCGCCTCGACGGGCCCGCGGGTGATCGGTCCGACGGCGCGCGCGGCTGCGTCCGCGGTCCTCGCCGGCGCCGGCGGCGCGTCGTGCCACGCACGCCAGCCGCCGACGAGCGCGGTCGCCGCGCCCAGTGCGGCGACCGCGCCGGCGACCCAGCCGAGCCACGCCGGCGCGAAGCGCCGGCCGTAGACCTCGCCGGCCGCGCGCCGCACCAGTCGCGCGGTCAGCTTGCGCGTCTCGGACGCATAAGCGCCGAGCAGCGCCCGGTCGCAGCAGACGTTGATCACCCGCGGAATGCCGCCCGAGATCCGGTGCACCTCGCGCAGCGCGCCGGTCGTGAAGATATCGGCGGTCGCGCCCGCAACCCGCATCCGATGGCGTACGTAGTGGCGCGTTTCCTCGCAGGTCAAGGGCTCGAGGTGGTAGCGGCCCGTGACCCGCTGCGCGAGCTGGCGCAACTCGGGCAGGTCGAGCAGCGCGCGCAGTTCCGGTTGCCCGATCAGCAGGATCTGCAGGAGCTTTTGCGTCGGGGTCTCGAGATTGGTGAGCAAGCGCACGTGCTCGAGCACCTCGGGCGAGAGGTTCTGCGCTTCATCGACGATCAACACGACGCGCCGCCCGGCCGCGTGCGCCGACAGCAGGCGTCGGTTCAGCGCATCGACCAGGCGCTTGCGGCTGCGTCGTTCCGCTTCGCTGACCGGGACCCCGAGCTCCTCGCAGATGCTCTGCAAGAACTCGGTCGGCGTGACGCGCGGGTTGAGGATCAGCGCGACGTCCGCGTGGGCCGGCATCCGCGACAGCAGCGTTCGCACGACCGTCGTCTTGCCGGTACCGACTTCGCCGGTCAATTGCACGAAGCCGCCGGATTCGTTGATGCCGTAGAGCAGGTGCGCAAGCGCCTCGGCGTGCCGTCCGCTCATGTAGAGATAGCGGGGATCCGGCGTGATCGAGAACGGCTTTTCGCCGAGGCCAAAGTAGCTCGTGTACATGCCGACTGTCGATGATACCAAGCCGCGCGCGGCGACGGCGCTCAACGCGGATTCCGTCGCAGCTGGTTCGCGCGCAGGATCCGCGACGCGCCGAACCGCCGGCGGACCTCGTCGACGGCCGTGTCGATCCGCGATGCCCGCGCGCTCGGCGGCTCGAACAGGTCCGATTGAGTGCCGGTTCCGAGCGCGGCGACGGCGACGCCCAGCAGACGGATCGACGCGCGCGGCCGCTCGGCGAGCCATTCCGTGAACAGCGCGTCGGCCAGGCTCCACAACGTCGCGGTGTCGCGCGCCGGCGGCTCGAACGAGCGCTGGCGGTGATTCGTCGCGAAGTCCGCGGTCCGTATCTTGACCGCGATCTGCGCGGCGGCGGCGTCGGTGCGCCGCAACCGGCTGCCGACCCGGTCGACCAGGCGGGCCAACTCGGTGCGCAGCGCGCTCGGATCATCGAGATCGACCTCGAACGTGCATTCGGCGCTGATCGATCGCTCCTCGCTCGGCCGCAGCACCGGACGCTCGTCGAGCCCCGAGGCGCGGCGGCGCATCGCGTCGGCATGCCGGCCGAACAGGGCGCGCAGCGCAGGCTCGCGCGCGGTCCGCAGGTCCCGGAAGCACCGTATCCCCGCGGCGTGCACGCGCGGCAAGGTCTTCGGTCCGATCCCCCACAGACGCTCGATCGGCAGATCGTCGAGGGCCTGCGGCAGCTCCTCGGCGCCGATCCGGCACAGTCCGTCGGGTTTGCGCAGATCCGACGCGATCTTCGCGACCAGCTTGTTCGGCGCGACGCCGACCGAGGCGGTCAGCCCGAGCTCTTGGCGGACCCTGGCGCGGAGCCGCTCGGCGATCGCGACCGGGTCGCCGAGCAGGCGCCGGCTCGCGGTCACGTCGAGAAACGCCTCGTCGAGCGACAGGGGCTCGACCAGCGGCGTGAACGATTCGAAGATCGCGAAGGCGCGCGACGAGACGTCCCGGTAACGCGCCATCCGCGGCGGCACGATGATCGCCTGCGGGCACAGACGGCGGGCCGACGCGATCGGCATCGCCGAATGCACGCCGAACCGGCGGACCGCGTAGCTCGCCGCCGCGACCACGCCCCGCGGGCCCGGATGACCGACGATCAGCGGCAGGCCTGCGAGCTCCGGCCGGTCCCGCTCTTCGACGGACGCATAGAAGGCATCCATGTCGACGTGCAGGATCGACCGGGCGTCCATTCAGGGCGTGTCGGGTCCCGTCATAGCAGGTCCTTCACGCCGTCCCGTTCCTCTTGCAGCTCTCGTAGCGTGTTGTCCATCTTCTCGCGACTGAACGGGTCGATCGGCAGGTCGCGCACGATCCGGTACTCACCGCCCGCGCAGGTGACCGGATAGGAGTAGATCACGCCCTCGGGAATCCCGTAGCTGCCGTCCGCCGGCACCGACATGCTGACCCAATCGCCGTCGGTCGTGCCGTGCATCCAGGTGTGCACGTGGTCGATCGCCGCCGAGGCCGCCGACGCGGCCGACGAACTGCCGCGCGCCTTGATGATCGCCGCACCGCGCTGCTGCACGGTCGGGATGAACGTCTCGCGGAACCAGCTTGCGTCGACTTGCGAGAGCGCCGGCCGACCGTCGACGGTGGCGTGGTGCAGGTCCGGATACTGGGTCGCCGAGTGGTTGCCCCAGACCACGAATTGCTTGACCTGGGTGACCGACCGGCCGGTCTTCTCGGCGAGCAGCGCGACGCCGCGATTGTGGTCGAGTCGGGTCATCGCGGTGAAGTTGCGCGCCGGCAGCGACGGCGCGTTGCGCTGCGCGATCAGCGCATTGGTGTTCGCCGGATTGCCGACGACGAGCACGCGCACGTCGCGGCGCGCGACGCGGTCGAGGGCCTTGCCCTGGGCCGAGAAGATCTGCGCGTTCGCGAGCAGGAGGTCCTTGCGCTCCATCCCGGGCCCGCGCGGACGCGCCCCGACGAGCAGCGCGACGCCGCAGTCGCGAAACGCGGTCTCGGTGTCGTCGGTCGCCGTCACCGACTGCAACGTCGGAAACGCGCAGTCGCACAGTTCCATCACGACGCCGTGCGCCGCACCGACCGCGGCCGGGATCTCGAGGAGGTTCAGACGAATCGGCTGATCGGGTCCGAGCATCTGCCCCGAAGCGACGCGGAACGCGAGCGCGTAGCCGATGTTGCCGGCGGCGCCGGTGATCGTGACGGTGATGGGTGCTTTCATCCAAGAGCTCCGGTCGAAAAATCGCGATGTTAGCGTAAACGCCTGCGCGGGGAGCACGGTTCGCGCAGTTTTGCTGGCGCTTCGGCGATCGTCGACGGGAGCGTTCGGGGCGATCTCGCGGCATCGCCGGCCTGCGCCGGCGGCATCGGCTCCGGCCTCGCGCAGCGCGGCGGGTCGATCCGGCGGACCGCGGTCGTGCCGGCGATTCCCCACGCGGCGCCGCGCTCGATGTGCATCGCGGTGCGGACGAAGTGCGGCGCGTCGGCACCGTGGCGCCGCTCGCCCGGATGGATTTCGAACGCGAACAGCACCGCGAGCGCGAGCAGCGCGCTCGCGGCGTACGCCAGGGCTTCGCGCCGCGGACGACGGCGGACGGCCCGGCGCGCGCGCCGGAGCACGCGCCGATCCGCGAGACGCGGCGGTGCCGGTTGCGGGAGGCGGCGGTAAGCGGCGCTCAACTCGTCGTCGCCGCGCAGATAGCGCGCCAAGTCAGCGTGATCCGGATCGGTCATCTTCGGGTCCTCATCAGGTCAGGTCGCGCGCGCCCGCGCGTGAGCCGGGGCAGGCGCCTCGATCGCGGCGACCGGCGCGGTGGCGCGCTCCGCGAGCGTCAGCCGGAGTTTGCGGATCGCGTAGCGCACGCGGCTCTTCGCCGTCTCGATGCCGACGCCCGTCACGCGCGCGATCTCCTCGACGTCGAGTCCCGCCTCCTCGCGCAGCAGGAAGGCCTCGCGCTGTTCCGACGGCAATGCGGCGATCGCGGCGAGCAGCGCCGACTGCTGTTCGCCGCGCTCGGCGATCCGGTCGGGTTGCTCGTGCTCCGGCGATTCCGGTTCGATCTCGATCGACGCGCGTTGGTCCAAGGATTCCTCGCCGGGCAAGCTGCGGCGCCGCCGGTAATGGTCGATCGTGCAGTGGTGCGCGATCTGGAACAGGAACGTCGCGAACTTCGCCCGAATCTCGTAACGATGGCGCATGGCGACGATCCGGGACCACACCTCCTGGAATAGATCGCTCGCGACCGCTGGATCGCGCACTTGCCGTAGCAGATAGCGATACAGGGGTCCCTTGTGCCGTGCATACAGCCTCTCGAACGCGCCGACGTCGCCGTGCGCGTAGCGCAGCATCAGTTCCGCGTCGTCGTCGACCCGCTCCATGGCCCGTAAGCATACGTGCGCGGGCTTCGCTGTTGCCATTAACGTCAGGCCGGCCGCCGGCGGGTTATCCGGGGCCGGTCCGGGTTGCCGAGGAGGGCGGTTCGCGCTAGTCTGGTGTTATACATCAATAGTTTTGTATAGCTGTGCATCGATGCGCGACGAATGGAACGACCGCCAGCCGATCTACCGGCAACTGCAGGATCGGATGATCGCGCGGATCCTCGATCAATCCTTGCGCGACGGCGATCCGTTGCCGTCGGTGCGCAGCGTCGCCGCCGACTGCCGGCTGAATCCCCTGACGGTGATGAAGGCCTATCAGCGCCTGGTGGACGACGGCCTCGTCGAGAAGCGGCGCGGTCTCGGCTTCTACGTCGGCGCCGGCGCGCGCGCCGCGCTGCTCACCGGCGAACGCGAGCGGTTTCTGAACGAAGACTGGCCGAGGATCGCCGCGTCGATCCGTCGTCTCGGATTGTCGCTCGAGGATCTCCTCGCTCGCGACGCCGATCGCGGCTGACGCGCGGAGCCCCAAGATGCCGCCGGTCATCGAAGCGCGTGACCTCACCAAGCGGTATGGCTCGGTCCTCGCGGTCGATCATGCGAGCTTCGCGGTCGAACCCGGTCGCATCGTCGGTCTGATCGGTCCGAACGGCGCCGGCAAGACCTCGATCTTGCGCGCGGTGCTCGGTCTTACCCGCTACGAGGGCGACGTGCGAGTGCTCGGGCGGGATCCGTGGCGGGAGCGGGCCGCGCTGATGCGCGACGTGTCGTTCATCCCCGACGCCGCGGTATTGCCCGGCTGGCTGCGGATCGACCGTGCGGTGGACTTCGTCGCCGCGATCCACCCGCACTTCCGTCGCGATCGAACGCGCACGATGCTCGCGAAGACGCAAATTCCGCTCGATCGCCGGGTGCGCGAACTGTCGAAGGGGATGAGGACACAGGTGCACCTCGCGCTCGCGATGGGCATCGACGCGAAGCTGCTGGTGCTCGACGAGCCCACGCTCGGCCTCGATCTGCTCGCGCGGCGCGCGTTCTACGACTTGCTCGTCGAGGATTTCATGGACGAGTCCCGCACGATCGTGCTGACGACCCACCAGGTCGAGGAGGTCGAGAACCTGCTGACCGACGTGCTGTTCGTCCATCGTGGCCGGATCGTCCTCGACGGATCGATCGCGGCCTTGGCCACGCGCTTCGTGGCCCTCAGCGTCGAACCGGCGCGGCTCGCCGAGGCGCGCGCGCTCGGCCCGTTCTATGAGCGGCGCACGCTCGGCAGGAGCGTGCTCTACTACGAAGGGGCGGACCGCGCCGCGCTCGCGCCGCTCGGTGAGTTGCAGGCGCCGGACGTCGCCGACCTGTTCGTTGCGAAATTGTCCGGCGGTGCGTCATGACCCGCTTCCTGTGGCTGATCCGCCGCGAGCTCTGGGAGCACCGCGCGGCCTGGATCCTGCCCGCGGCGATCGGCGGGTTGCTCGTGCTCGCCGCCTCCTTCGGGCACATCGACGTGGACATCGCGGGCGCCCGGCCGGGCCCGAACGCGCTCGGCGGTGCGCTGCTGTTCGGCTTCGGCATCGTGTTCCTGTGCGCGATGCTCGTCTATTCGTCCTGGTACCTCCTCGATTGCCTGAATGCCGATCGCCGCGACCGCAGCATCCTGTTCTGGAAGTCCCTGCCGATCGGCGACGCGCAGACCGTGCTCGCGAAGCTCGCGACCGGTCTGGTCGCGATTCCGCTGATCTATTTCGCGGCCGCCGACGTGACGACGCTGGCGATCGCGTTCATCGTGTCCTTGCGTGCTCGCGCGTGGATCGGCAGTGCGCTGTGGCACCCGGGTCAGTGGCTGCAGCTGCAAGCGCTCTGGCTTTACCTGATCGCGACGCTCTCGATCTGGCTCCTGCCGGTCGCCGGCTGGCTGCTGCTGGTCTCGGCATCGGTGCGGCGCGCGGCCGTGCTGTGGTCGCTGCTGCCGCCGCTGGTGGCGGTGTGGATCGAACGCGTGTTCCTCGGTACGAACTGGTTCGGCCGGATCCTCGTGACCCGCCTGGTGGACGGCTATCCGGCGACCGCGTTTCACGATCTCTCCGGATCACTCCTCGGTGCGTTCGGATTCCCGAGCGAATCGCCGCTGGCGGCGCCCGCGAGCGTCTGGGAACTGCTGGCGCCGCTGCGGTTCCTCGCGTCGCCCTCGACCTGGGCCGGGGCCGTCGTCGGCGCGGCGTTGATCGGCGCCGCGATCCGCGTGCGCGCCCGCACCGTCGATCCGTGAGCGGTTCGCGGACCGCGCAGTTGGTGCGCGCGCGCTCGATCGTGCACAATGCCACGCGGCCCTCTCTTCAACGCTGCGAGGATGTCGGCATGTACAAGACGAAGATCGACCTACCCGAAAAGACCCGTCGCAACGTGATCGCGATCCTGAACGACCGACTGGCCGATGCGATCGACCTGCAGAGCCAGGTCAAGCAGGCGCATTGGAACGTGAAGGGTCCGAACTTCATCGCGCTGCACGAACTGTTCGACAAGATCTCGGACATGGTGCTCGGACAGATCGACGAGATCGCCGAGCGGGTCACCGCGCTCGGCGGTACGGCGGAGGGCACCGTCGCGGTCGCCGCCAAGCGCAGCCGGCTCAAGAACTACCCGCTCAGCATCACCTCCGGCAAGGACCATCTCTACTACTTGTCGACCCAGCTGGCCGCGTTCGGCAAGTCGGTGCGCGCGGCGATCGACGCGACCGACGAGCTCGGCGACGCGGATACCGCGGACCTGTTCACGGGCGTCTCGCGAGACCTCGACAAGCAGCTGTGGTTCCTGGAGGCGCACTCGCAGGACAAGGCGTGACGGCCCGGGTGGGCCGTCAATCGAGCAGCTGGGCGAAATAGCTGTTGCGCAGCCGGTTTGCCGGATCCGTCCGGCGGCGCAGTGCGGCGAACAGCCGCGCGCGCTCGCCGAGCGCCTTCGTGAGCTGCTCGACCGTGAGGGCGCGCGTTTGGTTGAGCGTCGGCGTCCCGCCGGCGTTCGACGCGAACTCGTTGAAGTCGATCAGGAAATCCTCGAACCCCGGATCGCCCGGCGACGACGGCTCCAGCGTGACCCGGTCGCCCGCATGGCTCGGGCTGAACAACGCGTTTCGGTCGCGATGCAGACGGCTCGCGACGGTGACGAGGTTGCAGCGGTACCGGTAACGCTTTTGATGCGCGCGGCAGAACGCGGCGTAATCCTCGAGGAGCTGCGGAAAGTCCGCCTGCGGGAACGCCCATAGGCTGTAGGTGTGGCGAGCCTTCGCGGGATCCGCGGGCAGCTCGCGCATCCACTCGTGCGCGTACATCACGACGCCGCGCGAGCCGCGGGCCTGTGCGGCGTGCAGCGCGCGATGCACGCCCGTGAGCACCGCGTTGCGCAAGCCCGGCGTCGCGAGCACGCTGCCGACCGACGAGCCGAAGGCCGGCAGCACGTTGCGCATCACGGACTGACGGATCTGCCAGATCCCCGATCGAGTGATGCCCTCGTCCGGGTCGCGGAGGCGCCGCTCGACCGTGATCCGGTCGGCAAAGGGCGCGACGTGAAATCGCAGCGCACCCGGCTCCTCGACGATGCTCGCGTAGCGCGCCGCGAACTCCGCGAAGGAGTGGCTGCGGTACTCGATCTTCACCGGCGTCGACGGTTCGACGCGCAGGGCGACCTCGTGTACGACGCCGAGCAGCCCGTGACTCGATCGCAATACGCGCATGAGGTCGCGGTCGCGCTCGGTCACCGTGATCGGCCGGCCCTGGGGCGTGACCAGCTTGATTTCGGTCACGCAGGAAGCCATCTGCGCGCAGCCCTCCCGATACGACGGCTGCGGCAGCGTCGAGACCGCGAGTGCGCCGACCGACATGTTGCCGATCTCCGGCGTCAGCGGCAGTTCGAGCCCGCGTTCGGCGAGCGCCCGTACCAACGCGGCGACGCGCACCCCGGCTTGCACCCGGACGCAACCTTCGTCGTAGCCCAGGATCTTGTCGAACGCGTCCAGCTGCAGCGCCGTGCCGCCGTCGGTGTTCGCACACCGCGTGATCGAGTAATCCGCCCCGATCGGGCGCACGGGCGAGGGGTGCGTCTTCGGATGGCCGAGGATCGCGGCGACGTCCTCGACGGTCTTGGGTCGAACGGTGACTCGCGGTCGGCGGTGCAGGCCAAGCCGATCCGCGCCCGGGAAGCGCTTGTCATTCAGTGCCATTTCGATCATCCCTCGGCAGTCGGGCCGCTCTCGGAGCGGCCTCCGGCTGTCCCGGGCGCGCGAATCCCGCCGCCGGAGCGCGTGGGCGCGTCGATCGAAGACACTGGCGGCTCCGCTGTCGTGGGGTGCCCGATGGGCGCCCGGTAGACCGGTGGCTTTGCGTCCCCGCCTTTCGACGGGTTTGCCCTTGAACAGCATTTTCACTATGCGATGCCGCGGATCTTCTGTAAAGGGCCGCTGCGGGAGCCCGGCCGGAGGCGATCGCAATACCATCGACTGCGTCGCGGATTTCGCATCTCATCCGGCCAGCAGCAGGCTCTCCGTGCCGGCGATCGCCTCGGGCGTGCCGTGCAGCATCACGACGTCACCAGACCGGAACACCGTCTCGGCGCCCGGGTCGCGACCGACGATGCGATCGCGGCGGATCGCCCGTACCCGAGCCGTCGCGCCGCGTGCCACGAGCGCTGCCAGGGTTCGGCCGACGGCCCAGGCGTGCGGCGGCAGCACGACGCTGTGCAAGCGCTCGCGGGAGCGCGCGCCGGCGCGGCCGATCGGCGGATTCTCGTCGGGCAGGACCTCGCGCAGCAGTGCGTAGCGATGCCGGCGAATGTCGTCGATCGTCCGCACGACCCGCGACACCGGTTCCTGCAGCAGCAGCAACAGATGCGATGCGAGCATCAAGCTCGCCTCGAAGGTCTCCGGCACGACCTCGGTCGCCCCCGCGGCCTGCAATTCCTCCAGGCGCGCGTCGTCGGGCGTTCGCACCAGGATCGGCAGGTCCGCGCGCAACGACCGCAGCGCGCGCACGACCCGCAATGCGATCGGCGGGTCCGCGAACGTGATCACGACGCAGCGCGCGCGTACCGCGCCGACACTGCGCAGGACGTCCACCTGCGCGGCGTCGCCGAAGACGACCGGCTCGCCCGCCTGCCGAGCGGCCCGCACCGCCCGCGGATCGACCTCGAGCGCGAGGTACTCGAAGCCACGGCGCTCGAGCACGCGCGCGATATTCTGCCCGACCCGCCCGAAGCCGCAGATCAGCACGTGCTCGCGGTCGGCGACCGCGAACGTCGCGCGCGTCTCCGACCCCACGTCGGCCCCCGGCGCGCGGAACCGGCCGATCAGCGCGCCGGCGATCCGCCGATTGTGGCGGATCAGCAGCGGCGCGAGCAGCATGCTCGACACCGTCGCGGCGAGCAGCGGCTGGGCGACGGCCGGCGCGAGGAGCCGATGCTGCAGCAGGAGCGTCAGCAACGCGAACCCGAATTCCCCGCCCTGACCGGCGACGATGCCGGTGCGCAGCGCCTTGAACCAGTTGCCGGCCGCTCTCCTCGCGACCAGCGCGATCACGCCGGTTTTCAGCACCAACAGGCCCGCGAGCAATCCCGCCACCACCGTGAAGTCGCGCAGCAGCAGGCGGCCGTCGAGCAGCATGCCGACGCTGATGAAGAACAAGCCGACCAGCACGTCGCGATACGATCGAATCGACGCGTCGACCTGGTGCCGGAACTCGGTCTCCGCGAGCATCATCCCGGCGAGGAAGCCGCCGAGCGCGAGCGACAAGCCGGCCGCGCGAGTCGCCCACGCGGCCGCGAGCACCACCAGCAAGGCGGTCAACGCGAACAACTCCGCCGAGCGTACCGACGCGATCACGTGGAACAGCGGGCGCAACAGCCAGCGCCCCGCCGCGAGCACGAGCGCGAGCGCGACCGCCGCGAACGCGATCGATTGGGCGATCCCGCGAGCGCCGCCGGCATGGCCGCCGCCGCGCAACGACGACTCGAGCGCGAGCAGCAGCGTGAACGCGAGATCCTGGAAGAGACAGATCGCGACCGCGAGCCGCCCGTGCGACCGATTGTTCTCGGACTGCTCGGTGAGTTGCGCGACGATGACCGCCGTGGAGGACAT
>JAJYFF010000030.1 GCA_021785405.1 Pseudomonadota bacterium
GCCGCGCCATTATTGAACCCTGAGGAGCATCGTCCATGCCCACGTTTGTCTACATGACGAACTGCGACGGCTGCGGATACTGCGTCGATATCTGCCCGTCCGACATCATGCACATCGATACGACGTATCGGCGCGCGTACAACATCGAGCCCAACATGTGCTGGGAGTGTTTCTCCTGCGTGAAGGCCTGCCCGCAGAACGCGATCGACTGCCGCGGTTACGCGGACTTCGCGCCGCTCGGTCACAGCGTCCGGGCGCTGCGCGAGGAGGAGAAGGGAACGATCGCGTGGCGGATCCGCTTCCGCGACGGACGCGAGAAGAACTTCCTCTCGCCGATCCGGACCACGCCCTGGGGATCGATCAAGGGCCCCGCCGACTACGCGCCTCCGTCGATGGAGGCGATGAACTCGCAAGAACTCGCGCACGAGCCCGACTCGCTCAACGTACCCGCGTTGCCGACGCTCGATCGCAATCGCCTGAAGAAGGGAGTCGTCGCATGAGCCGCAAGACCGTATTCGTCGATTCGGACATCCTCGTCGTCGGCGGCGGGATGGCCGGTTGCGGGGCCACGTACGAATCCCGGTACTGGGGGCGCGACCTGAAGATCGTCTGCGTCGAGAAGGCCAACATCGAGCGCAGCGGCGCGGTCGCACAGGGGCTGTACGCGATCAACTGCTACATGGGCATGCAGTGGGGCGAGAACCAGCCCGAGGATCACGTGCGCTATGCGCGCAACGATCTCATGGGCCTGGTCCGGGAAGACCTCGGCTACGACATCGCCCGCCACGTCGATGCGACCGTGCACAAGTTCGAGGAGTGGGGCCTGCCGATGATGCGGGACCCCAAGACCGGCCGCTACCAGCGCGAAGGCAAGTGGCAGATCATGATCCACGGCGAGAGCTACAAGCCGATCGTCGCGGAGGCCGCGCGCAAGGCGGCGAGCGAGATCCACAACCGGATCATGGTGACCCACCTGCTGATGGACGCGAAGCGTCCGAACCGGGTCGCCGGCGCGGTGGGCTTCAACGTCCGCACCGGGGATTTCTACGTGTTCCGCGCGAAGGCGGTGATCGTCGCCGCCGGCGGCGCCTCGCACATCTTCAAGCCGCGCGCGGTCGGCGAAGGCATGGGACGGACCTGGTATGCGCCCTGGAGCAGCGCGTCGGCCTATGCGTTGCCGATCCTCGCGGGCGCGAAGATGACGCAGATGGAGAACCGGATCGTGCTGACCCGGTTCAAGGACGGCTACGGTCCGGTCGGCGCGTACTTCCTGCACCTCAAGACCTACACGCAGAACGCGTACGGCCAGGACTACGAGGCGTTCTGGCGGGATTCGATCGAGAAGATGGTCGGCGACTACGTGAACCACCATCCGGTGCCGACCTGCCTGCGCAACCATGCGCTGCTCGAGGAACTCAAGGCCGGCCGCGGCCCGATCCGCATGGTCACGAAGGAGGCGTTCAAGGATCCGCACAAGGAGACCGTCGGCTGGGAGAACTTCCTCGGCATGACGATCAGCCAGGCGATCGTCTGGGCCTCGCAGAACATCGACCCGAAGGAGATCAATCCGGAGCTCACCACCTCGGAGCCGTACGTGATGGGGTCGCACGCGACCTGCTCCGGCGCCTGGGCGAGCGGCCCCGAGGATTACGCGCCGGCGGAATACCAATGGGGCTACAACCGGATGATGACCATCGAGGGGTTGTTCGGCGCCGGCGACACCATCGGCGGCACCGCGCACAAGTTCTCCTCGGGTTCGTTCACCGAAGGTCGGATCGCCGCGAAGGCCGCGGTGAAGTACGTCAACGAGATGGGTCAGAACCGGCCCTCGGTCAGCGAGTCCGAGTACGAAGAGCTGCGCAAGACGATCTACCAGCCGCTCGAGAACTACCGCATCGGCCGCAACGAGATCGTCGCGGGCACCGTGTCGCCGAGTTTCCTCCAGCCGTTGCAGGGACTGCAGCGCCTCGAGAAGATCATGGACGAGTACGTCGGCGGCATCAGCGCCCACTACACGACCAACGAGCCGATGCTCACGCGCGGCCTCGAGCTGCTCGCGATGCTGAAGGAGGACCTCGCCCACCTCGGCGCGCCCGACCTGCACCAGCTGCAGCGCGCGTGGGAGCTGCAACACCGGGTGCTCGCCTCCGAGTGCGTGACGCAGCACACCCTGTTCCGGCAAGAGACGCGCTGGCCGGGCTATTACTACCGCGGCGACTTCCCGAAACTCGACGACAACGACTGGCACTGCTTCACGCTGTCCCAGTACGACCGGGAGAGCGGGCGCTGGCAGATGGAAAAGGCGCCGGTGTACCACATCATCGATTGACCGCGCGGCGTCGCGCCGGGGCCCGGGATGTCACAACTCGTACCACCGCACGGCTCGACCTCGGTCAAGCCACTGCTGCTGCCGGAGACCGAGCGTGGCGAGGAGCTCGCGCGCGCCGCGCGCCTGCGCAAGCTGCCGCTCGACTCGCGCGCGGTCTCGGACGTGCTGATGTTCGCGATGGGCGCGTACACGCCGCTCGAGGGCTTCATGGGCCACGACGACTGGCGCGGCTCCTGCGTGGATATGCGCTTGGCGAACGGCCTGTTCTGGCCGATCCCGATCACCTTGCCGGTCAGCGAGGATCTCGCCGGCCCGATCCACGTCGCCGAGGAGGTCGCGCTCACGGAAGCGGACGGCGGCGCGATTCTCGCGATCATGGAAGTGCGCGAGAAATACCGGATCGACAAGGCGCTCGAGGCCGAACACGTCTACCGGACGACGGACCCGAAGCACCCCGGCGTCGCGAAGGTCCTGAATCAGGGGGCGGTGAACCTCGCCGGCCGGGTGCTGGTGCTGAGCGAAGGCGGCTACCCGGCGCGCTATCCCGACCTCTACCTCCGCCCTGCCGAATCGCGGGCGCTGTTCCTGGAGAAGGGCTGGTCGCGGGTCGCCGCGTTCCAGACGCGCAATCCGATGCATCGCAGTCACGAGTACCTCGTGAAGATCGCGCTGGAAGTGCTGGACGGGGTCTTCATCCACCAGGTGCTCGGCAAGCTCAAGCCCGGCGACATCCCCGCCGAGGTGCGCACCCGCGCGGTCCAGGCCATGGTCGATCATTACTTCCGCGCGGGCACGGTGATCCAGGCGGGCTACCCGATCGAGATGCGCTACGCCGGCCCGCGCGAGGCCTTGCTGCACGCGCTGATCCGCCAGAACTTCGGTTGCTCGCACCTGATCGTCGGCCGTGACCACGCCGGCGTCGGCGACTACTACGGCCCGTTCGACGCCCATCGGATCTTCGATCAACTCTGGGACGGTGCGCTCGTCACCCAGGCGCTGAAGATCGACGTCACGTTCTACTGCCGCCGATGCGCCGGCATGGCGACCGCGCGGACCTGCCCGCACGACGCGCGCGAGCACGTCGCGATCTCCGGCACGAAGCAGCGCGAGATGCTGTCCACCGGCGCCGAGATCCCCCCGGAGTTCAGCCGACCCGAGGTCGTCGCGATCCTGCGGGAGTATTACCGTAGTCTCCAGCCCGCGTAGCGCGGTCGGCGCTCGATGATCGTCGCGCAGATCACCGACACCCACATCGTCCACGGCGTGCCCGACGCCGATCGGCGCGTCGCGGATCTCGCACGCACGATCGCGGACATCAACGCGCTCGACCCCCTGCCCGACGCGATCATCCACACCGGCGACGTCGCGCACGGCGGTCGCCCCGAGGACTATGCGCTGGTCGCCTCGCTGTTCGCGGCGGCCCGCGCGCCGGTGTACGTCGCACCCGGGAATCGCGATCACCGGGAGCACTTGCGCGCCGCGTTCGCCGGCGGGCCGTGTCGCGCGACCGACCCGTCGTTCCTCGATTACACGGTCGAGGATCTGCCGGTGCGGCTGCTCGCGTTGGACACGGTGACCACCGCGAGCAACAAGGGCGAGTTCTGCGCCGATCGGGTGGATCGCTTGATCGAGCGGATCGACGCGGATTCGACGAAGCCGATCGCGGTGTTCATGCATCACCCGCCCTACGTGGTCACGGTGGGTCCCGACCCGCTGAATTTCACGAGCCCGGAGGCGATGCACCGACTCCAGCACGCGTTACAGCACGCCGGTCGGGTGATCGCGGTGTTCTGCGGCCACGTGCACCGCTCGACCGGCGGCTGGATCGGAGCGATCCGGGTGATGGTCGCGCCCTGCACCGCGACGACGCTCCGCAAGGGCGATTTTCCACAGGCGCTGCGAGACCGGCCGATCTATCACCTGCACCGCTACGACCCGGCGTTCGGCTTCAGCACCGAGGCGCGGATCGTCGCGATGGCCGACGACGACGACGCGAGCGACGCGCGCTCAGGCGCGCGCGGAGCCGCCGGGCTCGACCGGCGCCGGCATCCCGCCGAGCACCGGTTCGAGCGCTAGACCGAGCGCGAGCAGCGCGCGGTCGGCACCGGCCGGCGCATCGAATTCCAGCGCGATCGGCAGACCGCCGCGGGACAGCCCGATCGGCAGCACGAGTCCGGGGACTCCCGCGGTGCTGCCGGGCGCGATGTTGCGCGCGATCGCATTCGCGAAGGGCACCGCCCGTCCCCCGATCTCGACCGTGACGTCCGCGCCGATCCGCGTCGCGGGCACCCGCGTCGCGGGGAACACGATCGCCGCGACCCCGGTACGTTCGAAGTAATCCCGTACCGCGGCCCGCAACTGCGGCAGATAGCGGTCGCGCGCCGCGGCGTACACGGCGTCCGTGACGAAATGCGGCGAACCCGGCAAGACTTCGTCGTCGAACACCGCGCGGATGTCGGGGCTCGCCTCGCGGACGAGCGTCTCGAAGCTGAGCGTCGGATCGTAGCGGCGCAGGTATTGCGCGAGCGCCAGTCGCACGTCGTGATCCTGCACCTGGATCGTCGTGTGGGCGATCAACGACGCAAGGCCCGGCAACTCGGTCTCGACGATCTGTACGCCCGCGGCGCGCAGCCGCGCGAACGCGGTCTCGGTCAGCCGCTCGACCTCCGGGTCGAGGCCCGTGAACCAGTAATCGCGCACGACCCCGAGCCGCACGCGGCGCAGGTCGACGCGCGGCAGCGCGCGGTGATCGCCCGAGATCACCGCGTCGAACAGCGCCAGATCGGCGACGTGGCGGGCGTGCGGACCCAGCTGATCGAACAGCGAACTGATCGGTATGCAGCCTTCGGTCGAATAGCGGCCCGTCGTCGGTCGCAGGCCGACGATGCCGCACAGCGCGGCCGGCACGCGGATCGAGCCCTCCGTGTCCTCGGCGACGCCGAGCGGCGCGATTCGCGCCGCCACCGCCGCCGCCGTCCCGCCGCTGCTGCCGCCGGGAATCCGGTTCAAGTCGTACGGGTTGTGCACGGCGCCGAACGCCAGGTTGTCGCTGGTCCAGCCATAGGACAGCTCGTGCAGATTCGTCTTGCCCAGCACGATCGCGCCCGCGGCGCGCAGCGCCGCGACCAGCGGCGCATCCTCGCGCGGCCGGAAGTGCCGCAACGCCGGCGTGCCGCCGGTCGTCGGGTAGTCGGCGGTGTTCACGCTGTCCTTCACCGGTATCGGCAGGCCGAACAGCGGGCCGGGTGCGACTCCCGCGCGGCGCTCGCGATCGCGCGCGCGCGCGTCCGCGAGCACGCGATCGGGCTCGAGCGTGATGAACGCGTTCAGATCGCGCCACACCTCGCAGCGCTCGAGCAGCGCGTGCGCGTAGCGCTCGACCGTGAGCTCCCCGTGGCGCAAGGCCGCGACGGCCTCGACCGCAGACCATTCGTGCATCGGAACCCGCCTCCCCGGTGCCCACCCGCGCCGACCGGTCGCCGCGACCGTGGTCGCGGCCGCGGCGCCGACCAGAAATTCACGACGGTCGATCGCCCCGCCGGTCACCGTCGCCGCCGCACGACCGAAGCGGGCGGGAGCATACGGTTCGGGATCGAGACCCGGCGGCGTGCCCGACATCAAGTCGGCGAGCAATTGTCCGGATCCGGCCGCCATCGTCCAGCCGAGCGGACCATGCCCGGTGTTCACCCAAAGATTGCCGATCCGGGTGACGCCGATGATCGGCACGCCGTCGGGCGTCATCGGCCGCAGCCCGCACCACGGCCGGCCCTCTCCGGGGTCGATGCCCGCCCGCGGCAGCACTTGCGGAACCAGCGCGGCGAGGTTGTTCACCCGGACCTGCGGCAGACTGAGGTCGTAACCCGCGAACTCCGCCGTCCCCGCGACGCGCAGCACGTTCTGCAACGGCACCACGACCGCGTTCAGGTCGTCGTCCGAGATCGGGATCCGCAGCGGCGGATCGCCCGGTGGT
The DNA here is from genome assembly GCA_021785405.1 of Pseudomonadota bacterium. GTDB lineage: Bacteria > Pseudomonadota > Gammaproteobacteria > Steroidobacterales > Steroidobacteraceae > Bog-1198. Next base: position 6,300 of record JAJYFF010000030.1, read on the forward strand.
CGGTCGAACGTGAGCGAATAGCCCTTGACCGGTTGCACCGGCAATCGGACGCCGATCGGCCGCAGCAACCGCGGCGTATAGCTACCGGCGGCGACGACGCAGTGGTCGGCCGTGAACCGGGTCGCGTCGCCGAGCACCGCGCTCACGCGCCCACCGTCCGTGCGCAGCTCGCGCACCGCGGTGCCGAAGTGGAACTCGACGCCGAGCTCGCGCGCCGCCTCGGCGAGCGCGACGCAGAACATCTGCGCGTTGCCGACCGCATCCAGCGGGTAGTGGATGCCGCCGACGAGCCGCGGACCGATCGGCGCGAGCGCCGGCTCGAGCGCGACGGTGTCCTGCGCGCTCAAGGGCCGGTGCTCGAGCCCCGCGGCGCGAAACCGCTCCGCCCACTCGAGCGCCGCCTCGAGCGCCGCGGGGTCGCGAAACACCCGCAGCGTGCCGGTCGCCGCCGCACCGTACTCGAGCCGCGTCGCGGCGCACAGCGCCTCGAGCGCCGCGCGCGAATGCAGCGCCAGGTGCAGGTTATTGCGCGTGTTCTGCGCGTAGCGCGCGGGGTTCGACTGGCGCAGGAACTCGATGCCCCAACGCGCGAGGCGCGGCAGCGCCTTCAGCCGCAGCTGCAGCGCGGCGTCCCGCCGGCCGAGCGAGCGCAGCAGCACCCGGGCGCAGCCCGGCGCGTTCCACGGTTCGGGCATGCTCGGGCTGAGCAGCGCGCCGTTCGCGTAGCTCGTCTCCAATCCCGGCGCGTGGCGGCGCTCGACGACGGTGACGCGCCAGCCGCGTCGGCCGAGATAATACGCGGTGCTGATCCCGAGCAGCCCGCCGCCGATCACCAGCGCCTTCACGCCGGCCGCGCTCCCCCCGACGCGGTCGCGAGGATCCGGCGAAAGGTGAGATTGACGCGCGGCCCGCAGGGGCGCGTCTGTTTCGGCAGCCCGTGGCGCCAGTATCGCTGTGTCTCCCCGCGCATCACGAGCAGACTACCCGACGCGAGCCGCAGGCGCCATGCGGGCGCCGCCGGCACGGTCCGCGACTTGAAGACGAAGGGGCGCGGCTCGCCGACGCTCACCGAGGCGATCACCGGTCGCTCGCCGAGCTCGGGCTCGTCGTCGCTGTGCAAGCCCATCCCGTCCCGGTGATCCCGATAGTAGTTCGCGAGCACGCCATTGCAGCGCCAACCGAGCCGGCGCTCGACGCGCGCGCGGATCTCCTGCAGGGTATCCGTCCACGGCAGCGGCTCGTGGCGCACGCCCGAGTACCGATACGCGGCCCCCGGATCCCCGTACCACGCGAGCAGCCGCGGCTGCTCGTAGCGGCGTCCCCACAACACGATCGATTCCCGCCGCCAGTGCAGTTCGGCGACCAGGCGCGCGAGCAGCTCGTCCGGCGCCGCGCCGAGGTCGAACGACGCCTCGTAATCGACCTCCGCATTCGCGAGCGGCAAGCGCAGCATCGTCCCACCCATCGCTTAAGGGGAATTCCGGAGTGTCCGGACGGCGCCAGGGATTAGACTCACGCCGTTAGGGGAAACTACGCCCATCCAACACGGAGAGCCCAACGATGAGTTCCACCCTGTCGCGCCGCGAGGCGCTCAAGCATATCGCGATCGCCGCGGGCACGCTCGCCGTGGCCCGCACCACGGTCGCCGCGCCGTCCCTGCCGCACGTGAATCCGAAGGACCCGATGGCCGCCGGCGTCTCGTATCACGAGAACGTCGCGACGATCAAGGCATCCCAGTTCCCGCAGTACAAGCCCGGCGACAACTGTGCGAACTGCGCTCAGATCGGCGGCGCCGCGGGACAGACCTGGCGGCCGTGCAACATCTTCGCGGGCCAATTGGTGAACGCGAACGGCTGGTGCACCGCGTACTCGCGCAAGACCTGACGCGGGGCGCCACCGCGAGCGCGTCTATCGGGCCGCCTCGACGGGTCGCGTGACGGCGACGCCGTACCGGTAGACGTTCAGGTCGCCGCGATAGGCCGTGATCGCCATCGCGGCGCCCGCGAGCACCACGGCGATCACGAGTCCGCGGCTCGGGCGCGCGTCGTGCGCCTGCCCCGCGCCGCGCCACACCGCGATCAGCAGCGTGGCCGTCGAGGTCAGCATCGCCCATTTCACGTGCACGAAGATCGCCGCGTGCGCGGCCGGCCCGACGTGCAGATCGGCGAGCGCGGCGATGCCGGTGCCGATCGCGAACAGCGCCGCGACCGCGGCGGCGAGCAGATTCCAGGTCCCGGCGATCGCGAGCGACCGCGCGAGCGCGTCGCTGCGCACCGTGCGGGCGGCGGCGAGCGCGGCCGCCGCGCTGATCGACAGCGCGACCGGGAAATGCACGAGCAGCGGGTGCCATCCGGGGGTCATCGTCGCCGCTCCGCGCGCCACCAGTCGATCGTGTCGTCGAGCGCCGCGTCGAGGCCGAAGCGCGGCGTCCAGCCGACCTCGCGGCGCAGCCGCGTCGCATCCGCGACCAGCACCGCCGGTTCGTTCGCCGGTGCGGGCCGCGCGCCGCGCAGGGCCCGCCCGGGTCGACCGATGCGCGCCTCGATCGCGTCGATCAGCCCGCCGATCGTGAGGCTGCGGTCGGAACCGACGTTCACCGCGCCCTCGACCGGGCTCGCGAGCAAGGCGGCGAACGCGTCGCCGACGTCCGCGACGTGGAGGAAGCCGCGCACTTGTCGGCCGTGGCTGCACGGTGCGTCCTCGCCGCGGAGCAGCCGTCGGATCACGGACGGCACCAGGCGCTCCGGCGGTTCGTGTGGGCCGAACTGCAGGAACACCCGTCCCCAGGCGCTCGACGCGCCCGCCGCGCGCGCGGCGCGCGCGAGCTCGCGCTGTAGTTCGAGTTTGCAGCGCGCGTACGGGCTCGCGCCGCTCCCGGCCGCGTCCGCGAGCGGCGTGCGCCCCTCGATGCAGGGTCCGCCGCCGGACGGCGCGTACTCCGCGCAGGTCCCGGCGAAGACGACGCGGGTGCCGCCGCAGGCGAGGAATTCGTTCAGCAGCGCGCGGCTCGCGTCGAGCCAGCGGTCGTTCAGCGGACTGTCCGCGTACACCCCGGGCGTCGCGATCCACGCGAAATGCAGCAGATGACTCGGTCGCAGCGCGCGGATCCGCTCCGCGGCCCCGCCCGGGGACAGCAGATCCGCCTCGTGCACGGTGACGCCCTGGAACTCGGGCGCGTCGGCGAGCGCGCGCGCACGCGTCGAGACCGCGTGCACGTCGAAGCCGCTCGCGCGCAGCCGCGGCAAGCTCCAACGGCCGATGAAGCCGCTCGCGCCGGTGACCAGCACGCGTGCGCCCGCCATCGCTCAGCCGTCCGCGAGCCGTGGCAGCGCGGCATCGCGCGCGGAGACGATCGCCGGGGGGAACGGCCAATCGATCCCGACCGCGGGGTCGTCCCAGCGGAAGCCGTCGCTGAATTCGGCCACGTACGGCGTCGAGATCATGTAGAACACCTCGGCGCCGTCGGTCAGCGTGAGGAACCCGTGCGCGCAGCCGCGCGGCACCAGCAACGCGCGCCGATCGGCCGCGCCGAGCTCAGCGCCGACCCAGCGGCGGTAGGTCGCCGAGCCCGGGCGCAGGTCGACGATCACGTCGAACACCGCGCCGGCCGTGCAGCGCACCAGCTTGTCCTCGGCGTGCGGCTCGCGCTGGAAGTGCATCCCGCGCAGCGTGCCGCGCCGCGCGTTGTAGGACACGCTGCACTGACGAAAGCGCGCCGCGACGCCGTGCGCCGCGAACTCCTCGTCGCAGTAGGTGCGCGCGAACAGACCGCGCTCGTCGTGCCGGGCTTCGACGTCGATCAGGAACGCGCCGGCGAGCTCGAGGGGCGTGAAGATCACGGGTGCCGGCACCCCGCGACGCGCATCAGCCCTCCCAGCGCTTCCACGGCGCCTCTCCCTGTTCCCACAGCGCATTCAGCGTGAGCTTGTCGCGCAGCGTGTCCATCGGCTGCCAGAAGCCCGGATGCACCCAGGAGCCGAGTTCGCCCGTCGCCGCGAGTCGCTCCATCGGTTCGCGCTCCCAGACCGTCTCGTCGCCTGCGATCAGGTCGAGCACCCGCGGTTCGAGCACGAAGAAGCCGCCGTTGATCAAGCCCCCCTCGGAGACCGGCTTCTCCTCGAACGACACCACTTGGTCGCCGCGCGACACGATGCGGCCGAAGCGCGCCGGCGGCCGCACGCAGGCCACGGTCGCCGCGAGCCCGGCGCGCGCGTGGAACGCGATCTCGGCGCCGAGGTCGATGTCCGCGAGCCCGTCGCCGTAGGTCATGCAGAACGTCGCCCCCGGATCCAGGTACGCACGGACCCGCTTCAAGCGGCCGCCGGTCATCGTGTCCTCGCCGGTGTCGACCAGCGTGACCTTCCACGGCTCGCTGCGACAATCGTGATACTCGACGCGGTTCGCGGCCATGTCGAAGGTCACGTCCGCCTGGTGCAGGAAGTAATTCGCGAAGTACTCCTTGACGACGTAGCCCTTGTAGCCGAGGCAGACGATGAACTCGCGCACGCCGTAGGCCGCGTACGACTTCATGATGTGCCAGAGGATCGGGCGTCCGCCGATCTCGATCATCGGCTTCGGCCGCACGCTCGACTCCTCGGCGATCCTCGATCCCTTGCCGCCGGCCAAGATCACGCACTTCATCCGATGCCTCCATCGATTGCGGTCGCATAGCGGTCGATCTGCGCGCGGGTGACGGCGGTCGCGTCCTCGCCGGCGGCGATCGCGCGGTGCCACTCGGCGGTCCAGGCGATCGCCGCCTCGAAGTCGAGCCGCGGCCGCCACCCGAGCTCGGCGCGCGCGAGCGCCGAGGACAGGCGCAAGCTGGCGGCCTCGGCCGGCTGCGGCGCCCCGTCGGCGCGCCAGCCGGGCCGGCCGCCGAACTGCGCGCCGAACGCGTCGACGACCTCGGCGGCGGTGCGGAACGACGCCGGATCCGGGCCGAAGTTCACGCTGCGCGGCGCGCGCGCCGGCGCCTCCGTCAGCACGCGCGCGAGCTGCAGGTACCCCGCGAGCGGATCGAGCACGTGCTGCCAGGGCCGGACCGCGCGCGGATAGCGCAGCCGCACCGGCTCACCCGCCTCGAGCGCGCGCACGCAGTCCGGGATCAGCCGGTCCGGCGATCGGTCGCCGCCGCCGATCACGTTGCCGGCGCGGGCGGTCGCGATCGGCGGCCCGTCGGCGAAGAAGCTGGCGCGGTAGCTCGCGGTCACGAGTTCGGCGCAGGCCTTGCTCGCGCTGTACGGATCGTGGCCGCCGAGACGGTCGCGCTCCTCGAACGCGCGACCGCCACCGTCGTTCTCGTAGACCTTGTCGCTGGTCACGACGACCAGCGCGCGCAGGTCCTCGAGTCCGCGGCAGGCTTCGAGCAGGTGCGCGGTGCCGAGCACGTTGGTCGCGAAGGTCGCGACCGGCTCCCGGTAGGACTCGCGCACCAGCGCCTGCGCGGCGAGATGGAACACGACCTGCGGCCGCGCGGCCCGAACCGCCTCGCGCACCGCGCGCGGATCGCGCAGGTCGCCGAAGGTCGACCGCGCGCGCGAGTGCAGCAGCGACCACAGGCTCCGCGGTTCCGCCGGCGGCAGCGCGAACGCCGCGACCTCGGCGCCGAGGCGTTCGAGCCACGAGCACAACCAGGCTCCCTTGAAGCCGGTGTGACCCGTGACCAGGACGCGGCGGCCCGGCCAGAACGCCTCGGTCATTCGCCCTCCAACCAGTACGCGGCGAGCGTGCGCAGGAACGGCCGTACCCGCGACGACCCGAGCGCGCCGCCGACGCGAATCTGCAGGTTCGCGAACTTGCGCAAACCGCTCACCATCCCGAACACGGTGCGGTACTGCCCGCGCCGCTCCTCGGCATAGGCGATCTTCAGCGCATCGCAGATCACCGCGATCGGCAGCTTGTAGAAGCGCGCGCCCGCGGCGAACGGGTCGCGTGCCCAGGCGACGAAGCCGCCGCGGGCGAGCAGCCAGGTCGCGATCCGCTCCATCACGAAGATCTTCATCTGCACGTCGCGGCGGCCGCGATACGGCACCGGGCTGCGCAGCCGCTCGCCGAGCGGGTCGTCCGGGTCCTCCGCGATCGCGTAGAGCCGCTCGTTCACCTCGAGCCAGGCGCGCCAGAAGCGCGGCTTCGCGAGGAAGAAGTTCGAGTTCACGGTGTTGCGCGAATCGGTGACCAGCGCGTCGAGATCGGTCGGCTGGCCGATCCGCTCGAACAGGTCCTGCGCGACCGCCTTGAGCCCCGGGTGCTCCGCGTCGCCGTGGTCGAACACGTTCCAGTGATGGGCGGTGTTGTGGATGCTCGGACTCAGCAGGATCACGTCGACGTCGACGCCGACGCCCGCGACGAACCGGCGCACCGCGGCCGAATCGAGGTTCGTCTTCAGCTCGAATTTCGGCGACAGGAACCCGTAGAACGCCGACTCCTCGAGCGGCTGCTGCCGCAGGTAGCGGCGGATCGGCCAGTACTCGTACCAGTCCGGCCGCTCGTTCGAACGGTTGTCGAGCACCAGGAAGCCGGGATCGAGCGCCTGCGGCGACGTGTAGTAATTCAGGATCTGATGAACGTACGCCGACGGCATCCGCACAGCATACCAAAACGACCTAGCCGCTCCCCCGCGGGGCGGCGCCGGCAAGCCCCAGGAGATCCTCCAGCAACGCGAGATAGCGCTGCCGATACACGCTCATCGCGTAGTGCCGTTCGACGTGCTCGCGCCCGGCGGCGCCGAACCGCGCGCGCAGCTCGCGCGAGTCGATCAAGGTCTGCAGGCCCCGCTCCCACGCCGCCTCGTCGGCCGCGTGCAAGCCGGTCACGCCGTCGATCACCGCCTCGGTGTTCGCGCCGACCGGCGAGGCGACGCACGGCAGCGCGGCCGCCATGTACTGCAACAGCTTGAACGCGCACTTGCCGCGCGCCCATTCGTCCTCGCTGAGCGGCATGATCCCGACGTGCGCGCTCGCGAGGCTCGCCGCCTCCTGCGCGGCGGACCACACGACCCGCTCGATCGGCACCTCGGGCCAGTCGGGGAAGCGCGAGCAGATCACGCGCAGCCGCAACCCGGGGTTGCGGGCCGCGAGCCGCGCGAGCGGGCGCCGGATCATCTCGAGGTACACGAGGTTCTCGGGGCTGCCGATCCACGCGACGATCACGCGATCGCCCGCGTCCGGCGCCGCACGCGGATACTGCGCGACGTCGATCGACGTCGGCAGCACGTCGACGCGGCGCGCGACCGGGCGCGCCGCCGCCGCGAGCACCGCGTTGCCGGCGGCGACCGCGTCGGCGAAGCGGCAGGTCGCGACGAACTTCGCCCGCCGCCAGCGCGAGTCGTCGGCCGGCGCGCCGAGCGCGCGCGGTTTGCGGACGTAGATCGCATCGTCGAAATCGAACACGCGGTGCCGGCTGTACGCGGCGAACCATCGCGCCTCGATCGCGCTCAGCTTGATCTGGTGCAGCACGGTGAGGTCGGCCCAGCGCAGCCACGCGCGGCGCTCCCAGGTGCGAACGCCGTAGCGACCGCTCGGGAACCGCTCGACCCGCGCGTCCCAGCCGCGCTCCGCGAGCGCCGGCAGCAGACTGGCGATCCGGTGGCGGAACGAGGGTTGATTCGGGTCGTAGCCCAGCAGCAGCACGCGCGGCATCGCCCGTCAGCTCCGTTCCATCGTCCCGGCCCGGCGCTCGAGCAGCGCCGCGAGCGCCTCGAGCGCGATCGTGCGGCCGTCGGCGAACCCGGCCGCCGCGGCCCGTCGGGCGAGCGCGGCGAGCGCGCCCGCGTCGGCGAGTGCGCGCCGCGCGGCCGCCGCGATCGCGTGCGGATCGAGCGGCGCACGCAGCGCGATGCCCGCGGCCACCGCGCGGCGAATGCGTGCGTCCTGGTCGCCGGCGATCGGCACCGCGATGCACGGCGCCGCGCAGCCGATCGCCTGCACCATCGTCGAGCCGCCGTTCGCGACGACCAGCCGCGCGCCGCGCATCAGTTCGATCAAGTCCGCCTGCGGCAGGGAACGGCGCCGACGCAAGGCCGGCGGGTCGGCGCCGCGCGCCGGCTCGGACGGGCCGATGAACACCGTCGGGACGCCGTCGCCCGCCAGGTCGAGCGCGGCCGCGGCGAAGCGCCGTGCGGCGTCCTCGGCGCCGGGGTGGCCGGTCCCGCCGCCCGGCACGACGAGCACCGGCGCAGCCTCGAGCGCGAGTTCGGCGAAACCGCGCGCCCGTCGCGCCGGATCCGCGGGCGGCAGGATCACGTCGAGATGCCGCGGCGGGGGCCGGCGCAGGCAGCGCCGCTTCAGGGTCTCGATCGGGCCCGGCGGCGCGTCGAGCACGCGCGGATAGGCGATCCAATGCTCGTCGATCAGCCGCAGCCAGCGCAGCCGGCCCGCGCGCCAGCGTTGCCGCCGGCGCGCGCTCACGAACACGACCGCGGCGCCGGCCGCGCGCGCCGCCCGCAGCTGCGCGGTGCGCCCGGCGTTGTCGAAGATCACGACGTCGGGCGCGAACGCCGCGATCGCGGCGTTCACCTCGGCCGTGCAACGCGTCGGCGACGCCGGCAGCAGGCGGGCGTCGAACGGCGGATCCGCGGCATACGGCGCCTCGCGGTTCAGCAGGAAGCGGATCGCCGCCCGCGGCCAGCGCTCGCACGCCGCCTGCGCGATCGCGCTCGAGCGGGCGTACTCGCCCATCCCCTGCGGCCCCGAGACGGGCACGAACAACAGCCGCGGGGCATCGATCGGCATCGGGTCACGCGAGCGCGCTGAACCAGCGATCGAGCACCAGCAGGTACCACGCGCGCCGGAACTCGGCGCTGACCGGCCGGCGCAGCACGCCCCGTTCGATCAGGCGGTCGACCGCCTGGCCGAGGAGCGCGCGATTCGCGCGGATCCAGCCGCGGACCGGCAAGCCGAATCCCGACTTCGGTCGATCGAGGTGGCCCGGCGGCAACCGCGGCTCCATCAAGGCGCGCACCAGGCGCTTGCCGCGCCGCTGGCGGACGTCGACCAGCAGGCGCGGATCGACGCCGAGCATGAATTCCACGAGGCGGTGATCGAGCAACGGCGGACGGACCTCGAGCGAGTGCGCCATGCTGGTCCGGTCGACCTTGGTCAGCAGTCCCTCGGACAGGTCGGTGTGCAGATCGAGCCAGCGCAGCCGGGTGAGCGGCGCGAGCTCGGGCCGCCAGAACTGGCGATAGAACCAGAAATAGTCGTAGTCCGGCTCGCGCCATTCCGGCGCGAGCAACGCGTCGATCTGCGGCGGCGTCGCGCCGCCGAGCGCGGCCGCGAACGCCGGCAGGCCGGTGGCCGCGCGCCGCTGCATCGACTGGCCCCAGCGCGACAACGGCGGCAGCGCGTGCGCGAGCAGCCGGTTCACCGGGTTCGCGCGCTCGCCGACGCGCGACCAGTAGCGCGGGTAGCCGCAGAAGATCTCGTCGCCGCCCTCGCCGCTCAGCGCGACCGTGACCTGCCGGCGCGCGAATTGCGCGATCAGGTAGTTCGACCACGCGGCGCTGTCGCCGAACGGCTCGTCGAAGATCGCCGGCATCGCGTCCAGCGCGGCCGCGAAGTCCGCCGCGTGCGCGGTCGTTTCCGTGTGCTGGGTGCCGAGGTGGACGGCGACGCGGCGCGCATCGTCGGCCTCGGAGCGCCCGCGGCGCTCGAAGCCGAGCGTGAAGGTGTGCGGATGATCGAGGTAATACGCGGTCAGCGCGGAGTCGATGCCGCCGCTCAGGAAGACGCCGACCGGCACGTCGGACAAGGTGTGCGCGGGCACGATCTCGCGCAGCAGCGCGTCGAGCGACTCGGTCGCCTCCCGCGCCTCGTGCGGCCGCGGCTCCGCGCGCGGCGACCACCAGCGCTCGATCCGGATCCGTCCGTCCTCCCAGTCGAGCCAATGTCCCGCGGGCAATTTCGCGATCCCGCGAAAGATCGTCTTCGGCGCGGGCACGTAGCCGTGCAACAGGAAGTCGCGCACCGCGCTGCGATCGATCGGCGGCGTGCCGAGCACGAGCAAGGCCTTCAGCTCCGACGCGAACGCGATGCCGTCCGGCAACAGCCGGTAATACAGCGGTTTGATCCCGAGCCGATCCCGCGCGAGCAGCAGCCGCCGGCGACGGCGGTCCCACAAGCCGAACGCGAACATGCCGACGAGACGATCGAGCGCCGCCTCGCGCTCGCGCACCAGCAAGCGCAGCAACACTTCGGTGTCGCCGGTCGAGCGCCATGGCCCGGGCAGCGTCGCGCGCAACTCAGGATGGTTGTAGAGCTCGCCGTTGTAGGTGATCACGTGATCGGCGTCGGTCATCGGCTGACGGCCCGTGTCGGACAGATCGAGGATCGCGAGCCGGCGGTGCGCGAGCGCGACCCCGGGCTCGACGAACAGTCCATCGCCGTCCGGACCGCGGTGGCGCAGGCGCTCGGCCATCGCGAGCGCCGTCTCCGGGGTCGCCGCCGAGCCGAGGATGCCGACGATTCCGCACATGGCGCGCAGTCTAGCGCGACCGCCCGGCGGGCTGTCGCTCTTTGGCGAAACCGCCGCCTCTGGCGCGCCGACGGCGGTTCGTTTAGGGTGCGCACAGGAGCCTCCACATCATGGCCACAGCCGCGGACCAACGCCTGCTCGAGTTGCTGGAGAAATGGCTCGGCAGCCTCGATCGACACCTGCAATACGCCTCGCTCGACAACGACGCCTACTGGAAGGTCCAGGCGTGGGTCGAACATCAGCGCCCGACCCGCTGGATCGTCGAACTGGCGCGGCAACGCACGCTCGCCTTGAAGACGCTGCTCGAGGAGCGCATCGCCGCCGGCGACGCGAGCTTCGGCGATGCGCTCGAACTGTCGATCTTCCTCGCGAATCTGGTCGGCTCGCAGCACATCGAGCGCTTCATTCCGCTCGCCGAGCCCGAGCCGCCGCCGGCGGCCGCGCCCGCCCGAGCCACGGAGGGGAGCGACAGCTCGACGACCGCGACGCGCGAGATGCCGCAGAGTCTGCGGACGCGGCCGCACGGCGACGCGCGCGCGGAATCGAAACCCGCCGCGCCGAAACCCGCGGCGGCGAAGCCGACCGCCGCGAAGCCGACCGCGGCGAAGCCGGCCGCGCCCAAGCCGGCCACGCCGAAGCCCGCGGCGGCGAAACCGACCGCGGCGAAGCCGAGCGCGCCGCGGCCGGACGCCGCCAAGCCCGCGACGCCCGGCACCCCGGTGGATCAGGTGCTCGCGGACGCGGCGCGACTCATCCAGTGGGGTCGCCAGTGGTACGAACTGCCTGAACTCATCGCACGGATGGCCGATCGGCCATCGCTCGCCGAGGTCCGTCGGATCCTCACCGAGAACAAGGCGCGGCTCGAGCGCCCAACCCGTCCCGCATGAGCGACTCGACGGCGGCCGAAGGCCGCAGGCGCAGCGGCACCAACGCGCGCTTCGGACGCCGTTTCGCGGCCCTCCTGTACGACGGCATCGTGATCCTCGCGCCGCTGATCTTCTTCACCTGGGCCGCGGTGTGGCTCGCGGGCGGCCGCGCGTTGCTGCGCGATTCGGTCGGCAGCCTGTGGGCGGACCTGTACCGCAGCGGACTGTTCGCGATCGTGGCCGGCTACTTCGTGCTGAACTGGGTGCACAGCGGTCAGACGGTCGGAATGCGCGCGTGGCGACTGCACGCGGTGGATCCGCGGGGACGGCGCCTGACGTGGTGGGCGGCGATCTCCCGCTTCTTCTGGTCGATCGTCGCCTGGACGCCCGCGGGCCTCGGCGTGCTGTGGCTCTACGTCGACGCCGAGGGCATCGCGCTCCAGGACCGGATGTCGGACTCCCGGATCGTGTACCTACCGGGTCCTTGAGATCGCGATCAGCGTGCCGACCGCGATCACCGCGGTCGGCAGCCAGCCGATCAGGATCGGGTTCAAGCCGAACAGCTGCCCGCCCTTCTCGCCGATGCCGTTGATCACGAAGAACACGAGTCCGAGCAGCACGCCGACGACGGTGCGGGTACCCGCGCCGGTCGTGCGCAAGGGACCGAACACGAACGGCAGCGCGAGCAGCGTGACCACGACGACCGCGAAGATCCGCGCGATCCGCGACCAGAAGCCGATCTCGTAAGGAACCGCCTGCAGGTGGTTGTGCCGCAAGTGCGCGATGTAGGCGGCGAGCGAGCGCAGCGTGAGCAGATCCGGGTCGGCCGCGGCGAGCCGCAGGAACGCGGGATTGATCGTCGAGCGGATCGTGACCTCGGGTGCGCGCGTCGCGACGGTCCGGTCGGGCTGGAACGCCGTCGTGCGCGCGTTCTCGAGCATCCAGCGGCCGGGCTCCGCGACCGAGATCGAATCCGCCGTCTGGATCGACTTCAGCCGGCTCGGGCCGTCGAGTTCGAACAGCGTCGCGCCGCCGAACACCTGCCCGACCTCGGCCGTGCGCAGGCGCAGGATCAGGTTGCCCTCCTTGATCCACGCGCTCGCGCGGCCGGCGAAGCTCACGCCCGCGAGCCGGCTGGTCGTCTTCTCGGTGTGCGCGAACTGGGCGAGCGGCGGCGCGACGTACTCGCCGATCCCGTACATCGCGAGCGCGAGCGTCGCGCCGGCGAACGCGACCGGACGTGCGACGCGCCAGATCGACACGCCGGAAGCGCGCGTGACGACGAGTTCGCTGCCCGCCGCGAGATTCCCGAGACCCATCAGCGCTCCGATCATCGCGCCGATCGGCAACAGTTCGAACAGTTGCTGTGGCAGGTTCAGCAGCGTGTACAGCACCGCGTCGGCGGCGGTGTAGTTGCCGACGCCGATGTCGCCCTGCTGGCTGATGAACAGGAACAGTCCGCCGAGCGTGAGCAGCACGCTCGTCGCCATCACCGTGTACCAGAGGACCGTCTTGTAGAGATATCGATCGAGGATGTTCATCGCGACCCCGCGGCGGCGTGCCGCGGCACGCCGATCAACCCTTGCTGCCACAGCAGGCGCAAGCCGAGCGCGAGCGCGAGCGCGTGGATCCACCAGACCCCGATCCACGGCGACAGCTCGCCCTTCTCGAGCCAGACCTTCGCGAAGGACAGCAGGTTCGAATACACGAAGAACACGACGATCGCAACGCCGACGCGCATGTAGCGCCCCTGCCGCGGTTGCAAGCGCGACAACGGCAGCGCGATCAAGGTCAACATCAGCACCATGATCGGCGAGGAACTGCGGAACTCGAGCTGCGCGATGCTGACCGGGTCGAGCGTCTCGAGCAGCTCGAGCACCGGGCGGGTGTCCGGGTCGTTCGTCCCCTGGATCCCCGGCGGCACCTCGACCGGTATGCCGTGCTCGCCGAACTTGATCACGCGGAAGTCGGCGCGGCCGGGCACGCCTTCGTAGCGGTGGCCGTCGTAGAGCGTCACCAGGCGCTGGCCGTCGCCGCCGATGCGCGCGTACGTCGCGGTGGCGGCGACCGCGACCTCGATCCGCCCCGATGGGCGCTCGCGCTGCAGGAACACGTCGTGCAGCACGCCGTTCGCGTCGACCCGCTCGGCGTAGAACACCGCGCCGCCGTTCGCGAAGGTGCGAAACCGTCCCGAATCGAGCTGGCCGAACTCGGCTTCCTTCAAGGCCGCCTGGCGCAGCAGCTGCGACTGATGATCGGCGCGCGGCACCTGCACGAAGGTGAGCCAGCCGAGTCCGATCGCGATCACCACCGCGAACGCGAACAGCGGCCCGAGGAGCCGTGCCGGGCTGAATCCGCAGGCCTGCAGCGCGGCCATCTCGCCGTCGTGGTAGAGCCGGCCGAGCGCGAGCACGATCGACAGCAGCAGCCCGACCGGGACGACGACCGACAGATTCATGATCGCGCCGAGCGCGATCAGTTCGAGCACGACGTGGCGTCCGAAATGATGGTCGGCCGCCTCGCCGAGCACGCGGGACAGCTGATTGGCGAGCAGGATCGCGACCAGCACGCCGGTCACCGCGAGCCAGGTTTGCACGACCTCGCGTAGCACGTAGCGCTGGACGGTCCACTTCATCGCAGAGAGCTTAACAATTTGACTAAATTTCGCCAAAAAGCGATCTTTGCACGAAAACCAACAGGTCGCCGACGCGGCGCCCCGACGGCATGGCACCCATCAAGGAGCGAGCATGGAGTTCAAAGCGATCACCGATCCCCGGGCGCGTGCAGCGACCGCCTGCGCGGTCATCGGCATGCACGAGGACGGCGCACTGGGCCCGGCCGCCCAGCTCGTGGATCAGCGCATCGGCGGCGCCGCCGCGCGCTTGTTCGCGTCGAAGGACTTCGCGGCCAAGCTCGGCGAGACGCTGCTGATCACGCGCACCGGCCGCGAGGGACCCGCGCGGGTGCTGCTCGTCGGGCTCGGCGCGCAGAAGAAGTTCGAGCGCAAGCAATACCGCAAGGCGGCACAGGCCGCCGCCCAGGCGCTGCTCAAGACCGGCGCGACGGACGCGGTCGTCTATCTCGCGGTCGACGCCGGCACGGACCTCGGGCTCGACGCGTACCGCCGGGCGCGGGCGATCGCCGAGACGTTCCGCGGCCAGGGCTACCGGATCCCCGATCTCAAGACCGGGCCCAAGCCCAAGCCGCCGCGCCTGCGCGAAGTCCGGCTCGCGACCGGCAGCGCGGGTGACGCGCGCCATGCCCAGCGGGGCCTCGACGACGGCGTCGCGATCGCCGAGGGCGTCGCGTTCGCGCGCGATCTCGCGAACCTGCCGCCGAACGTGTGCACGCCGACCCACATCGGCGCGCGCGCGCAGTCGATGCGCGACCTGCGCGGGGTCAAGGTCACGGTGCTCGGCGAGCGGCAGATCAAGGCGCTCAAGATGGGCGCATTCCTCGCGGTCGCGCAGGGCTCCACCGAGCCGCCGCGGCTGGTCGTGTGCGAGTATCGGGGCGCGCCGCGCGCGCAGGCCCCGATCTGCCTGGTCGGCAAGGGCATCACGTTCGATTCCGGCGGCATCTCGCTGAAGGATCCGCCGGCGATGGACGAGATGAAGTTCGACATGTGCGGCGCGGCGACCGTGCTCGGCGCGTTCCGCGCCGCCGCGCGGCTGCAACTGCCGATCAACCTCGTCGCGATCGTGCCGACCTGCGAGAACATGCCGGCGGGCAACGCGGTGAAACCCGCGGACATCGTGACGACGATGTCGGGCCAGACGGTCGAGGTCTTGAACACCGACGCCGAGGGCCGCTTGATCCTGTGCGACGCGCTCACCTACAGCCGCCGCTTCAAGCCGGCCGCGGTGATCGACGTCGCGACCCTGACCGGCGCCTGCGTGGTCGCGCTCGGCAACCACTTCAGCGGCCTGATGAGCAACGACGACGCGCTCGCCGCGGAGGTCGCCGCCGCGGGCCAGCGCGCCGACGACCGCGCTTGGCATCTGCCGATCGGCGATGAGTACGTCGAGCAACTCAAGAGCAACTTCGCCGACGTCGCGAACGTCGGCGGCCGCGAGGGCGGCGCGTGCACGGCGGCGGCGTTCCTGTCGAAGTTCACCGCGGACCTGAAGTGGGCCCATCTGGACATCGCGGGCACCGCGTGGCTCGGTGGCGCCCAAAAGGGCAGCACCGGCCGGCCGGTGCCGCTGCTCGTCGACTTCCTGCTCGAGCGCGCCCACGCGAAATGACCGAACGGGTCGACTTCTACGTGCTCGATCGGGAGGACGCGCGGCAACGGATGATCGTCGCGTGCCGGCTCGCGGAGAAGGCGTACCTGCGCGACCTGCGCGCGGTGCTGCTCGCGGACACGGCCGGCGACGCCGAAGCCCTCGACGCGCTGCTGTGGACCTTCGCCGACCCGTCGTTCGTTCCGCACGGCCTCGTCGTCGACGGCGCCGCGGCGGATCCGGCCGCACCGGTGCAACTGACCGCGGACGCCGCGCGCGCCCCCGCCGCGGACGTCCTGGTGAACCTGTGCGACCGCGTGCCGGAGGGCTTCGAGCGCTATGCGCGCATCGCCGAGATCGTCGACGCCGAGCCAGGCCGGCGCGAACGGGCGCGTGCGCGCTACAAGACGTATCGCGACCACTCGCTGGTCGTCGAGACGCACCGCCTGCACGACGGCACCGAGCCTTGACGCGAGCACCACGCCGATGACCGAGGACCTCGAGGCCACCGGGGAGATCCCGATCCTGACCGACGTCGTCCTGGGCGGCGCGCCGCCGGCGCCGGCGCACGCCGCGGCGACCGCGATCCTCGCGCAGGTGCTGAACCTCGCCGATTCGCTGCTGCATCAGGCGACGAAGGACATCGAGGCGACGCTGTTCGAGAACGTCTACGATCGGCTGCGGGCGCAGCTGCCGGAGATCGTGGACCGCGTGCTCCGGGAGCACGCCGCGAACGGCGGCGAGGAGCCCGACCGCGCCGATTGAGCGCCGCCGGCTATAATCGGCGGATGGACAAAGCGTACTCGCCCGCCGCGATCGAATCGCGGATCTATGCCCGTTGGGAATCGCTCGACGCCTTCAAACCGAGCGGCGCCGGGCCCGCGTATTCGATCGTGATCCCGCCGCCGAACGTGACCGGCACGCTGCACATGGGGCACGCGTTCCAGGACACGGTGATGGACGCGTTGATCCGCCATCGGCGGATGCAGGGATTCGACACGCTGTGGCAGCCCGGAACCGATCACGCGGGCATCGCGACGCAGATGGTCGTCGAGCGCCAACTGAACGCCCAAGGCAGCGGTCGCCTCGCACTCGGCCGCGAGGCGTTCGTCGAGCGCGTCTGGGAATGGAAGCGGCATTCCGGAGACACCATCTCCCGGCAGATGCGCCGCCTCGGCGCGTCGGTCGATTGGAGCCGCGACCGCTTCACGATGGACCCGGGACTGTCGCGCGCGGTCACCGAAGTGTTCGTGAGACTGTTCCGCGAGGGCCTGATCTACCGCGGCAAGCGGCTCGTGAACTGGGATCCCGTGCTGAAGACCGCGCTCTCGGACCTCGAGGTCGTCGCGGAGCCCGAGCAAGGCCATCTGTGGCATCTGCGCTATCCGCTCGCCGACGGCTCCGGTCACCTCGTCGTCGCGACGACGCGCCCCGAGACGATGCTCGGCGACGTCGCGGTCGCCGTCCATCCCGACGATGAGCGGTATCGCGCGCTCGTCGGCCGGCGCGTGCGGCTACCGCTCGCCGACCGCGAGATCCCGGTGATCGCCGACGCCTACGTCGACCCGGCGTTCGGCAGCGGCTGCGTGAAGATCACGCCCGCGCACGACTTCAACGACTACGAGGTCGGCGAGCGCCACGGCTTGGCCAGGATCAACGTGCTGACCCCGGAGGCGCGCCTCACCGACGACGTGCCCGCGCGCTACCGCGGCCTCGACCGGTTCGAGGCGAGAGCGCGGATCGTGGCCGACCTCGAGGCCGAGGGGCTCGTCGAACGGATCGAGGCGCATCAGTCGATGGTCCCGCGCGGCGATCGCAGCCACGCGATCCTCGAACCGCTGCTCACCGACCAGTGGTTCGTGCGGATCGCGCCGCTCGCGGAACCGGCGATCCGCGCGGTCGAGGACGGCCGGATCCGCTTCGTCCCCGACGGCTGGACCGGCGTGTATTTCGACTGGATGCGCAACATCAAGGACTGGTGCATCAGCCGGCAGTTGTGGTGGGGCCATCGGATTCCGGCGTGGTACGACGAGACCGGCCGCGTGGTCGTCGGCCGCGACGAGGCCGATGCGCGCGCGGCCGGCGGGATCGGGCCGGACCAACCGCTGCGGCAGGACGAGGACGTGCTCGACACCTGGTTCTCCTCGGCGCTGTGGCCGTTCTCGACGCAAGGCTGGCCGGAGGCGACCCGCGAGATGTCGGTGTACTACCCGACGGCGGTGCTGGTCACCGGCTTCGACATCATCTTCTTCTGGGTCGCGCGGATGATCATGATGGGCTTGAAGTTCACCGGCGAGGTGCCCTTTCGCGAAGTCTACGTGCACGGGCTGATCCGCGACCACGACGGCCAGAAGATGTCGAAGTCGAAGGGCAACGTGATCGACCCGCTCGACATCGTCGACGGCGTGGACCTCGACACCTTGATCGCGAAGCGCACGTCGGGGCTGATGCAGCCGCAGATGAAGCCCGCGATCGAGCGCGCGACCCGCAAGCAGTTTCCGCAGGGAATCCCGGCGTTCGGCACCGACGCGCTGCGCCTCAGCTTCGCCTCGCTCGCGACGCAGAGCCGCGACTTGCGCTTCGACATGGCGCGCGTCGAGGGTTACCGGAACTTCTGCAACAAGCTGTGGAACGCCGCGCGCTACGTGCTCGCGAACGAGGAGTCCGACGCGGACGGCGGCGAGACGGAGCTCGGGATCGCCGACCGCTGGATCCGGTCGCGGCTCGCCGCGACGCTCGCCAAGGTCGAGGCGGGCTTCGACGGCTACCGACTCGACGCCGTCGCGAGCGCGCTCTACGAATTCACCTGGCACGAGTACTGCGACTGGTACGTCGAAGCGACGAAGACGGTGCTGCAGGCGCCGGACGCGAGCGCCGCCCAGAAGCGCGGCGCGCGCCGCACCCTGGTCGGCACGCTGGAGGCGCTGTTGCGCGCCCTGCATCCGCTCGCGCCGTTCATCACCGAGGAGATCTGGCAGCGGGTGCGCGGCGAGACCGGCGCGGGCGCCGCGACGATCATGCACGCACCCTACCCGCACGCCGCCGAGATCCCCACCGACCCGCAGGCCGAGCGCGAGATGCACTGGGTCATGCAGTTCGTGCTCGGCGTACGGCAGATCCGCGGCGAAATGGACATCGCGCCGAGCCGCCGGCTGCCGGTGATGCTGCAGAACGCGGGGCCCGGCGATGTCGCCTACCTCGACCGGAACGTGAAGACGCTGCAGCGGCTGGCGGGCATCGATGCGCCGCGCCTGCTCGCGGCCGGCGAGGCGGCGCCGATCGCCGCGGTCGCGCTGCTCGGCAAGCTCGAGATCCTGGTGCCGATGGCGGGCCTGATCGACCCCGCGGCCGAGCGGGAGCGGCTCGAGAAGCGCCGGCGCAAGGCCGAGGGCGACCTGCAGAAGCTGCTCGCGAAAGCCGCGAACGTCGAGTTCGCGCGCAATGCGCCCGCGGAGATCGTCGCGAAGGACGCGGCGCGCATCGTCGAGCTGGAAACGGAGATCGGGCAGCTCGAGCGCCAGGCCGAGCGCGTGCGCGCGCTGCTCGCCGGCTGAGCCTGCGGCGCGCCGGGCGCGCCGCCGCGCGCGTGCGGCGGCCGGTCAGGTCGCGACGTTCTCGCGGGTACGCAGGAACTCGAGGTCGCGCCAGCGCTCCTCGGTGAGCTCGAGGTTCACCCGCGAGGGCGCGAGATACACGAGCTGCCCGCCGTGATCCAGCGCGAGGTGGTCGTAGGCCTTGTCGCGAAACTCCGCGAGGCGCTTCGGATCGCCGCCGCGGACCCAGCGCGCGGTGGCGACGCTGGCGGGTTCGAACGTGCACTGCACGCCGTACTCGTCCTGCAGCCGGAACGCGACGACCTCGAATTGCAGCTGGCCGATCGCGCCGAGCACCAGGTCGTTGTTGCGCAGCGGCTTGAACAGCTGCGTCGCGCCTTCCTCGCACAGCTGCACGAGCCCCTTTTGCAGCGCCTTCATCCGCAACGGATCGCGCAGCACCGCGCGGCGGAAGAGCTCCGGCGCGAAATTCGGCACGCCGGTGAACGTGAGCGCCTCGCCTTCCGTGAACGTGTCGCCGATGTTGATCGTGCCGTGATTGTGCAAGCCGACGATGTCGCCGGCATACGCCTCCTCGGCGTGGCTGCGGTCGGCCGCGAGGAAGGTGAGCGCGTCGGCGATCCGCAGGTCCTTCGCGAGGCGCACGTGGCGCATCCGCATGCCCTTCGCGTAACGTCCGGAGCACAGCCGCAGGAACGCGATTCGGTCGCGATGGCCCGGGTCCATGTTCGCCTGGATCTTGAACACGAAGCCGGTGAGCTTCGGTTCGCCGACGGCGACCGTGCGCTGCACCGCCGCGCGTGGTTGCGGTCCCGGCGCATTCTCGACGAAGGTGTCGAGGAGTTCGCGGACCCCGAAGTTGTTGACCGCGGAGCCGAAGAACACCGGCGTCTGCCGCGCGGCGCGGTAGCGCGCGAGCTCGAACGACGGGCTCGCACCGCGCACCAGGTCGACCTCGTCGACGAACGCCCGGTAGCGCTCGCCGAGGAACTCGCGCGCCGCGTCGCTCGCGAGCCCCTCGATGACCTCGTGGCTGCCGACCCGGCCCTTCTCGGCCGGGCGGTACACGTAGATCCGGTCCGCCGGCAGATGATAGACGCCGAGCAGATCGCGGCCCATCCCGATCGGCCAGGTGACCGGCGCGCACTCGATCTTCAGCACCCGCTCGATCTCGTCGAGCAGCTCGATCGGCGGCCGCCCCTCGCGATCGAGCTTGTTCACGAAGGTCATGATCGGCGTGTCGCGCAGGCGGCACACCTCCATCAGCTTGATCGTGCGTTCCTCGACGCCCTTCGCGCAGTCGATCACCATCAGGGCCGAGTCGACCGCGGTCAAGGTGCGATAGGTGTCCTCCGAGAAGTCCTCGTGGCCCGGCGTATCGAGCAGGTTCACGATGCAGTCGCCGTACGGGAACTGCATCACCGAGGAGGTCACCGAGATGCCCCGCTGCTGCTCGAGCCGCATCCAGTCCGAGGTCGCGTGCCGGGTCGCCTTGCGGCCCTTCACGGTCCCGGCCATCTGGATCGCGCCGCCGAACAGCAACAGCTTCTCGGTCAGGGTGGTCTTGCCGGCGTCGGGGTGCGAGATGATCGCAAAGGTCCGCCGGCGTGAGATTTCACGCTGTAAATCGTTCATCACGTGGTTCAACGAGCGTTCGAATCCAGGTTCAGCCGCAACACGGCCGCGTCCTCGCGGCCGCCGACGGCTTGGTAGTACCCGCGGCGCATGCCGACCTTCTCGAAGCCGAGGGTCGCGTACAGATGCGCCGCGATCGTGTTGGAAGGCCGCACTTCGAGGTACGCCTCGCGCATCCCGGCGGCGCGCGCCCGGGAGAGCAAGTGCGTCATCAAGCCGCGCGCGATCCCGAGCCGGCGGAACTCGCCGCGAACGCAGATGTTCAAGATGTGCGCTTCGCCGGCCCCGAACGACATGATGCCATAGCCCGCCATCCGCGACCCGACGTCGACGATCCGGCAGACGTAGCCGACGCGCAGGCAATCGCGGAAGATCCCCTCGCTCCACGGAAATTGATAGCCTTCGCGCTCGATCGCGATCACGACCGGCACGTCGAATTCGTGCATCGGCCGGATCAGCATCGCCGCGACCGGCTCGTCGTCGCGCACGCTAGCCACGCGCGGCCACCTCGCGCGCGAACTTCAAGTCCTCCCACGCCTTGCGCTTGTCCGCCGGCGTGCGCAGCAGGTACGCCGGATGGTAGGTCACGACGATCGGCGGGCCGGCGTCGCCGCGCCGATGCACCAGCCCGCGCAGGCGCGCGAGCGGCGCGTCCGTCGCGAGCAGGTTCTGCGCGGCGATTCGGCCGACGACGAGCAGCAGCCGGGGCGCGACGAGCGCGATCTGTCGCTCGAGGTACGGCAGGCAGGATGCCGCCTCATGGGCGAGCGGATCGCGGTTGTTCGGCGGGCGGCACTTCAGGACGTTCGCGATGAAGACGTCCTCCCGCGCGAGCCCGATCGCCCGCAGCATCGCGTTCAACAGTTGTCCGGCCCGGCCGACGAAGGGTTCGCCCTGGCGATCCTCCTCGGCGCCCGGGGCCTCGCCGACGACGAACCAGCTCGCGCGGCGATCGCCGACGCCGAACACGGTCTGCCGCCGGGTCTCGCACAGCGCGCAGCGGCGGCAAGCGGCGACGAGGCGCTCGAGTTCGGGCCAGTCGGCCGCCGCCGGCGACGGTGACGACGCCGACGGCGGTGACGGCGACAGCGGCGGCGACGACGACAGTGACGGCGACGACGACCGTGACGGCGACGGTGCTGCGCGCCGGCGCCAGGTCTCGATCTGCATGGCCTCCAGATAGGCCTTGCGTCGCGCGGGATTCATTCCGTCAAGTCGCCGCCCCGCGCGATCGGCGGCGGCGCAGCTTGCGCACCAGCCAGACCGTGGGCGCCGACAGTGCATAGCCGCCGAACGCGAGCAGGAGCGTGACCGGCGGCCAGACCGCGAGCAGCACGAAGAACAGCGGCACGAACAGGATGTGGGTGAATCGCACCCGACCGCCCAGATCGATGTTCTTGAAGCTGTGGAACGAGAAGCGGCTGATCATCAACGCGCCCGCGCAGGCGGTCACGATGAACGCGAGCAGCAGTCCCGGCAGGCCCATGCGCGTCTGGTCGCTCGCGAGCCAGACCAGGGCCGCGACGATCGCCGCCGCGGACGGGCTCGGCAGGCCCTCGAAATAGCGCTTGTCCTGCACCGCGATCCGCGAGTTGAACCGCGCGAGCCGCAGCGCCGCGGACGCGGCGTAGAAGAAGCACACGAGCCAGCCGACGTGCCGCCACAGCGGCCCGTACTCCGCGATGCGCGCGACGCCCCACTGGTAGGTCACGATCGCCGGCGCGAGCCCGAACGACACCATGTCGGAGAGGCTGTCGTACTCCTTGCCGAACGCGCTCTCGGTGTGCGTCCAGCGCGCGATGCGCCCGTCCATCCCGTCGAAGACCATCGCGACGAACACCGCGATCCCGGCGTTCTCGAAATGCAGGTCGATCGCGGCCACGATCGCGTAGAAGCCGGCGAACAACGCGCCGGTCGTCATCAGGTTCGGCAGCCAATAGACCCCTCGCGGCCGTTGCCGCGGGTCCTCGCGGTCGGCGTCCTCGGCGTCGTCCGGGTGGATCGGTTCCTCGTCCATCGGACCCATGATACCAGGGGGCCTCATGTAAGATACGCGGCCATGCGCCTATCCCAATATCCGATATCCACCCTGAAGGAAGTCCCCGCCGAGGCGGAGGTCGTCAGCCACCGCTTGATGCTGCGTGCCGGCATGATCCGCCGCCTCGCCGCCGGCTTGTACACCTGGATGCCGATCGGACTGCGCACGCTGCGCAAGGTCGAACGGATCATCCGCGAGGAAATGGACCGCGCCGGCGCGCTGGAGCTGTCGATGCCGACGGTGCAGCCGGCCGAGCTGTGGCAGGAATCGGGCCGGTGGAACGCGTTCGGCCCGGAACTGCTGCGCTTCAAGGACCGGCACGAGCGGGAGTTCGCGTACGGCCCGACCCACGAGGAAGTGATCACCGACATCGCGCGGCGGGAGCTGCGCAGCTACCGGCAGCTGCCGGTGAATTTCTACCAGATCCAGAGCAAGTTCCGCGACGAGATCCGCCCCCGCTTCGGCGTGATGCGCGCGCGCGAATTCCTGATGAAGGACGCGTACTCGTTCCATGCCGACGAGGCGAGCCTCGCGGACGGCTATCGGACGATGTACGAGGCGTACTGCCGGATCTTCACGCGCCTCGGGCTCGAGTTCCGCGCGGTCCAGGCGGACAGCGGGAGCATCGGCGGCAACGCCTCGCAGGAATTCCACGTGCTCGCGGACTCCGGCGAGGATGCGATCGCGTTCTCCGACGGCGACGACTACGCGGCGAACCTCGAGCTCGCCGAGGCGGTCGCGTCGACGACGCCGCGCGGTCCGGCGACCCGCCCGCTCGCGAAGGTCCCGACGCCGGGCGCCCGCACGATCGCGGACCTCGGGCGCAGCCTCGGGTTCGCGCCCGAGCAGTGCGTGAAGACGCTGATCGTCGACGGCACCGACGGCGACGTGGTCGCGTTGCTCGTCCGCGGCGACCACGAACTGAACGCGGTGAAGGCGCAGAAGCTCCCCGGCGTCGCGAATCCGTTGCGGATGGCGAGCCCCGAACGGGTGCGCGCGACCACCGGCGCCGAGCCGGGCTCCCTCGGACCGATCGGATTCCGGGGCCGGATCTACGTGGACCACGCGGCCGCGAAGGTCGCGGACTTCGTGTGCGGCGCGAACGAAAAGGACCAGCACTACACCGGCGTGAACTGGGGTCGTGACCTGCCCGAGCCGCAATCGGTCGACATCCGCAACGCGGTCTCCGGCGATCCGAGCCCGAGCGGACGGGGCCGGCTGCGGATCGCCCGCGGCATCGAGGTCGGGCACATCTTCCAGCTCGGACGCAAGTACAGCGACGCGATGAACGCGACCGTACTCGACGAACAAGGACGCAGCCTCGCGATGTTCATGGGCTGTTACGGGATCGGCGTCACGCGGGTCGTCGCCGCGGCGATCGAACAGAATCACGATGCGAACGGGATCATCTGGCCCGAGTCGATCGCACCGTTCCGGGTCGCGGTGGTGCCGCTCGGCTATCAGAAATCCGAACTGGTGCGCAACGCCGCGGACGCGCTGTACCGCGAATTCAACGACGCCGGCATCGACGCGATGCTCGACGACCGCGATGCCCGTGCGGGCGTGAAATTCGCCGACTCGGAGCTGTTCGGGATCCCTCATCGCATCGTGCTCGGCGATCGAGGCCTCGCGAACGGCATCGTCGAATACCGTCATCGGCGCGACGCCGCCTCGACCGACGTCGCGCTCGCCGACGTGGTCGGCCACGTGCGGACGAGGTCCGCGGGGTAGCCCGGATGAGGGCACGCCGCGGCCGAAGGAGCGCGCTCGCGGCCCGGGCCGTGGCCTGCGCCGCGGTCGCGGCGTTCGCCGCCGCCGCCCGCGCGCAATCGCCGCGGGCGCCGTCGCTCGTGAGTCTGCTGCACCGGATCGCGGGAGCCCAGCAGTGCTATCCGGACGCGTTCTCCGCGGAGGTCTGGCACCAGAGCATGGAGCCGCGGCTACGGCCCTACGTGCACTCCTATGCGCAGCGGATCAAGATCCTCGACGACGTCTATTGCGAGGCGAAGCGGGATCCGCGCCTGCCGCTGCCGCCAGGACTCGTGCTCTCGCTGATCGCGGTCGAGAGCCGCTTCGACCAATACGCGGTCTCGAAGGTCGGCGCGGTCGGGATGATGCAAGTGATGCCGTTCTGGCCGCGGCGGCTCGGGGTACCGAATCGTCTGGTCCGCGTCGGCGCGAACATCCGGATCGGCTGCCGGATCCTGCGCCACTACCTGCGCGAGGAACATCACGATTGGATACGGGCGCTCGAACGCTACAACGGCAGCGACGGACACATCGGTTATCCCGCGCTGGTGCTGTCGAACTGGCAGCGGGGATGGCGCTTCTGAGCCGGCGGCGCGGCTCAACGCGGCGGCGGGGACCCGTTCGACACGGCCAAGGCGATCGCCGCGCGCCGCTTCGCCGCGAGCGCCGCGTCGCGGGCGCGCGAGTACTCCTGGGCCTCGAGTTGCCGTTCGGCGGTGGCGATGTCCGCCTGCGCGGCTTCGAGATCGGCGGGCGCACGCTGCTCGGCACCGGCGATCCGCGCGGCCTCGATCGCCTGCCGTGCGTCGCTCATTTCCTGCACCGGGGCGCTCTGGCAACCCGCGAGCCCGGCGATGATCAAAAGCGCTGCGACGTGCCTCCGCATAAGATGGGCACGACACTAGCAACAGCGACGAAACGCGTCAAACGCACCGCCGGCGCGCGCGCCGCGGCGGCCGGCCGCGGTCCGTTGCGCCAAAGCCGCAGCGGCCGCTCATGATCGCGATTGAACCTCGAGAGACAGCCATGCACGACATCCTGGTCTTGTATTATTCGCGCCAAGGCAGCACCGCGGCGCTCGCCCGGCACGTGTGCCACGGCGTCGAGAGCGTGGCGGGG
>JAJYFF010000031.1 GCA_021785405.1 Pseudomonadota bacterium
CCACGGGCTCGGCGAATCGACCGCGGTGAGGAGCAGGAGTCCCGCGGCGGGCAGCGAGATCAGCGGCACGAGCCGATAACCCCGGCGCTCGCCGAATCGGCGGCAGGCGAGGCCGGTGAGCCATCCACCGACGCCCGCGCCGACCGCGGCCGCGAGCGGCGGGGCGCTCGCGAGCCAACCGCTCTCGAGCACCGAGAAGTGGCGCTCCTGCACGAGGTACAGGAAGACCCAATTCGCGAGCAGGTAGAACGTGTAGTTCATGCACAGATAGGAGATCGCGAGCAACAGCACGTTGCGATCCGCGAGCAGCCGCAGCGCGCGGCCCGCGCGCGCCGGCGGCGGCGGTGCATCCGCGGTTCCGATCTCGGCGAGCTCCACCGGCGTCACCGCCGGGTGCTCGCGGGGACTGCCGCGGCCATACCACCCCCACAGCGCGATGACCGCGAACGCGGGCAACGTCGTCCACACGAGCGCGCGCTGCCAACCGAACCCGTGCATCAGCGTCGCGACCAGCGGTGGCGTCGCGGCCGCCCCGAGCTGCAAGCCCATCGTCTGCAAGCCCTGCACGAATGCCCAGCGGGAGGAGGGGAACCACGCTTCGAACACCCCGGCGGACACCGGGAAGATCGCGCCCTGCGCGGCGCCGAGCAGCAGTTGCATCCCGAGCAACTCCGCGAACAGGGTGCGACCGGACAGCCACACCGGCCCCGCCGCGGTCCCGAGCATCGCGACGCACGCCAGGACGCCGATGATCACGAACGTGCGCCGCGCGCCGAAACGCTGGCCGAACAGACCGCCCGGCATCTGGAACAGCGCGTAGCCGACGACGAACGCCTGTTCGATCCAGCCGATCTGCAGCTGGCTGAGCGACAGGTCCGGCATGATGCGCTCGGCCGCGACCGTGATGCTCTTCTGCTGCATGTACGCGAGCCAGCCGATCGCAAACAGGAACGCGAAGATCCGCCAGCGAACCCGCAGCGCCGGCGGATCGCCGTGGCGACTCAACGCGTCTTCCCCGCGGCCGCTCCATAGAATCGGTCGATCGAGTGCGTGCGGATGAACTGCGCGGCGACGGCGGCCACGGGGCGCGAGAGCGTGATCGCCGCATCGGGCTTGAACGGCACGACCCGGCGAAATGCGGTCCACACCGCCGTCGGTGCGGGCCCGAAACCGCGGTGCGCATTCTGGAGCTTGCGCAGGTCGAGCCAGTAGGTACCCGTCAGCAGATCCTGCGCGAGCAGCTCGACGGTGTCGTCGACCGCTCGCCTCGCTCGCGCGACCTTGAGGCGCGTCTGCGCCTGCAGGTCATGGACGCCCTTGCCAAGGCCGTAGCCGGCCGGCGGCACGGGGTCGATCTGGGCCTCGGCGTCCTGCACCAGATCCGCGACCACGTCGTCGCTCGCTCGCGCCAAACCATAGCTGTCGGCGCGTCCCGGCACATCCGGCATCGGCGGGATCACCGTGAAGCGGGTGCTGGTGAAGCGCAGGATGCGCTGCGCGACGGCCTCGTCCAGGTTCGCGAGCGCGATCGTGAACGCCTCGACGTCGTTCGCGAGCGGGTAGGGGTCCGCATTCGCGCTCGGCAACACGTAGCCGTGCTCGCCGTGGCTCAAGGGTCCGCCGACGACGTAGTACCGCCGCAGCTGCGGCGTCTCGAGCTCCCAGGAATCGCCGGGCGAGGTGCCGACGCGCACGGTCGTGTCGAGATCCGAGGAATTCATCGCGATCAGCAGATCGTCGCGCAGCTGCGTCCAGGCCTGCCAGGCCGCGCCCTGCCGACTGTTCGACGCACGCAGGCTGTCCGGATCCGGCGCGGTCCGCTGCCCGTCGAGCGTGAACAGGTAACTGCCGCGGAGCATGTCGAGCACCCGCGCGGCGTCCCAGTTCGCCCACTGGAACGGCCGACTTTGCCGTGCCGGCAGCGCGAGCGGCGCGACGTCGGCGTTCATCCCGTCGAGGTCGATCGCGTCGGTGAGATCCGCCCAGGAGAGCGCGTCGCGCGCATCGTAGGTCATCAGCGCCGCGAGGCCGGTGAAATAGGCGTTCGTGCCCTCGAGCACGCGATCGTCGGCGCCGAACGGCGCCAGCGGATGCAGGCCCGCGCGTCGCAACGCCTCCGCCGCGGACATGCGTTCGCCGCGGTAATAGGCTTCGCCGACCCCGACCATCGTCGCCGCGACGTTCATGAACTGGCGGCGATCGTCCTCGCCGACCGTGCCCCGCGAGCGCACGACCGGGGTGATCCGGTCGTTCAGCAGGTCGATCAACTGCTGGAGCAGGGCGGGGCTCGCCGCCTCGGCGGTCATCGTGTTCGCACGCACGACGAGCATCGCGCGCACGACCGCTTCGTCGGCGATCGGCGGCCCCGCGCCGACGAACGCGCCGCGTTGGAACAACGCGAGCTCGCGGGCCGCGATGCGCTTCTGGGTGTCGGGTGCGGTCGGATCGCCGGCGAACCACCGGATTTGGCGACCCGCGCCCGCGCCGCGATTGAAGCCCTCGACCGGCACGCCCTCGCGCGCCGCCTCGAGCAGCAGCCCGTAGGCGTCGGCGGATCGTTGCCGAGCCTGCGGGCTCAGCGAGACGCGCGCGCCGTCGCGGGCGACGTCGACGACCTCGCCGATCGTCAGGTGATGCCCGTCGAGTACGACGGTGCGATCCGTCATCGTCGGCGTGATCGCTCGAAATGCATCGGCCCGGGCCGTCGCGCCGAGCAGCGTGGTCGCCGCGATCGACGCGGCGATCGCGAGGCCGAGACGCCTCGCGCGTGCGTGGGTATTCGCCATGAAATCTCCCCTTGCTAGGCGCATCCCGGCGCCAGATCGCCGAGCGCGGCCGCGAGCGGGCCGAGCCACGGTTCGTAATGCCGCCATTGGTCGATGCCGTCGCGATTGATCGGCCGGCGGACCTGCTCCGAGCTCGCGGTGCGGACGCTGCGCGCCTGGCGGTGGAATTCGAGGCACGCGGGCTCGAAGTCCAGACCGCAGAAGGCGAGCAGGCGGCGCACCTGGCCCTCGAGATCCTCGACCAGTTCCTCGTGACGCACCCGCAGGATCCGCCCCGGGAGCACCGACTCCCAGTGGTCCATCAGCTCGACGTAGATGCGGTAGTACCGGGCGATGTCCTCGAGGCCGTAGGTGAACTCCTGGCCCGCGGCGAACAGCTGCTTGAAGTTGCTGAAGCAGCAAGCCATCGCGTCGCGGCGCGCGTCGATGATCTTCGCATTCGGCAGGATCAGCGAAATCAGGCCGAGGTGCCGGAAATTGTTCGGCATCTTGTCGATGAAGAACGGCGCGCCGGATCGGTAGACCCGCGTCTCGGCGAGGTATCGTTCACCGAGCGCGCGCCAGTCGCCGCGCTCGAGCTCGCGCAGCACCGCCGGATAGCGCGGCGGTCCGTCCTTGAGCTCCCGGCCGGCGAGCCGTTGCACGATCTGCGGGATCTCCGCGAGCTCGGCGGTGCCCTCGACCTTCGAGTGCGACGCGAGGATCTGCTCGATCAAGGTCGAGCCCGCGCGCGGCAAGCCGACGACGAAGATCGGCGCGGGATCCGGATCGCCCGATCCGGCCCGTTCGCGCAGGAACGCGGCGCTGCAGACCTCGAATTGCTGCCGCAGGGTCCGTTCGAGCGCGTCCGCGGAGTACTTGCACTCGCGCTTCTTCAGCGCATTGCCGCGCTCGTAGAAACGGAACGATTCCTCGTACTCGCCGCGGTCCTCGAGCGCCTTCCCGAGCGCGAAGCACAGGTGATAGCGATCCACGGGTGCCGTCGAGTCGGCCGCCTCGTGCCGGCGCATCTGCTCGATCTCGGCGTCCTCGAACCGGTAGGTCTTCAGGTTCGCGAGGCTCCAGTAGGCATCGCCGAACGCCGGTCGCGCGTCGGCCGCGAGCCGGTACGCGCGGATCGCCTCGCCCTGGCGCCCGAGCGTCTTCTCCGCGTGGCCGATCGACAGGTACAGGTCGGCCTTCTGCGCGGACTCGTCGAGCAGCGCGCGGAACGTGTCGAGCGCGTCTTGCTGGCGACCGAGGCCGACGCAGGCGTTCGCGTGCACGATCCGGAACGCGCGATTCGCGGGATCGATCGCGAGCAGCTTCTCGGCCTCGGCGAGCGCCAGCGCATGCTTGTGCCGTTGCGCGAGCACCGAGGCGTACTCGTAGCGCACCGCGACATTGGCCGGTTCGAACGCGAGCGCGCTCTCCAGCAGGAATTCCGCGTCGTCGAGTACTTCGAGTCTCACGCCGATCTGCGCGAGCAGTCGCATCGCGTCGACGTGGCTGACGTTCGTCTGCAGGAACCGCCGGAGCACGCGCTCCGCGGCGTGCAGGTCGCCCTCGGCGATCATGCCGGAGGCCGCGACCACCGCCGGTGGCAAGCGCGCGAGTCGCGCGACTTCCGCCTCCGCGGCGCGCGCGTCCGCCTCGAGTCCGGCCGCCCGGGAGAGCTCCGCGACCGCGCGCCAGCTGGCCGCGAGCGAACCGTTCGCGGCCACCGCGCGCCCATACGCGGCGAGCGCCGCGGCCGGTTCGCCGACCGCGCGGTAGCAATGGCCGCGTTCCTGGTACAGGCGGCCGAATTCCGGGTGCTTCGCTTCGAGCTGCGCGAGCGTGCGCAGCGCGTCGGCGACGCGGCCGCCGTAGCGTTGGGTGACCGCGACGAGATAGAGCGCGTCACGGTGATCCGGCGCGCTCTCGAGGAGCGCCCGCGCGGCCTCGAGCGCGGCGCCGAACTCGCGTCGTTCCAGGAGCTCGCGGACGCGCCGCGAGTCGGCTTCGACGCGGCTTTCGAGAGGATCTGACTGCGTTGAGGCCATCTCGCTATTGCATGGGCGCGCGACAGAAAAAAGGGGGCGGGCGATACGGCCCGCCCCCCCGCGCGATTCTACCGGATTCGGGCGGACGGCGAAGCCGTCCGCCCGTTGGCCTTAGAATTTATACGAGAAGCTGACGCCGATCGTTCGCGGCCGGTTGACGGTCTCCATCTTCACGTACTCCGCGTAGCTCGAGAACAGCACCGCGCGCACGTCGGTCAGGTTGCGCCCGTAGAGCTGCGCGCTCCACGCGCCCTTGCCGATGCCGAGCGAGGCGTCGTAGGTCGAGAAGCCCGGATCGTCGAACGCGACGGTCGCGCCCTGCAGCGTCGTCGTCAGGTGGTCGGTCGTCGCATAGGAGTGCGCCTGATGCGTCGCCGCGACCTGCCAGAACGCGTGATACTCGCCGATGTCGAACTCGTAGCGGGCGCGGAGGTTCGCCTCGAACGGCGGCGACTGCGACAGCGGGGTGCCGAGCGCGCCGAACGGGTTCGCGATGTTGATCGGCTGGCCGGTCGTCGGATTCCTGAGCGACAGCGTCTTCACGACTTCGCTGCTGTTCCAGGACGCCGCACCGCTCACGGTCAACGCGTGGGTCACGCGGGCGATGAACGAGGTCTCGAGGCCGCGCACGCGGTAGTTCGGTCCGTTCGTCGTGAACGTGAGGTTGCCGGTCACGCCGGGATCGAAGATCTCGATCTGGGTGTTGTTCCAGTTCTCCTGGTAGACCGCGCCGTTGAACATGAACCGGTGGTCGAACCATTCGGTCTTCCAGCCCAGCTCGATGTTGGTCAGCGTGTCGGGCGCATACGCGAGCGGCGGGGTGAACAACCCGTAGATCGGCGACGTCGGCTTGATGATCGACTGCGCGCGGTTGAATCCGCCCGGACGGAACCCTTGCGACCAGGTCGCATAGACCATCTTGTCGGGCGTGAGGTGCCAGGTGACGTTCGCGCGGCTCTTGAAGCCCGTGTAGGTCTTGTCGAGATTCTTCGCGTCCAGGTTGTTGCCGTTGCTGACCGGGATCGTGCAAGGGTAAGCGACGGACGACGCGCTGTAGATCCCCCCGGGGTTGCAGCCGTAACTGCCGACGTTCGAGCCGCGCTCGAAGTTCTCGATGCTGTAGTAGCGCGTGCCGAGCGTCACCGTGAGGGTCTTCGGCAGGACGTCGTAATCGACGGACATGTACGCGGCCTTTTGCTTGTAGCCGCGCGTGATGTCGTCGAAGAACATGTCCCCGGCCTGACGCACGTTCGGATTGTTCGTGGTCACGCCGGGCGGCGGCGCGATCGGCACGAAGTTCGGGTTCGAACCGTAGTGCCAGTCGGTCTGCTCGTGCACCGTGTAATTCTCGTAGAACACGCCCGCGAGTCCGCGCAGCCGCCAGTCGCCGGGCGTGCTGAGCCGCAACTCGTGGCTCTGGTGGGTCATCAGCTGATGATCCGTCCAGAACCCGCTCGGCGAGTAGCAACTCGGCTGGGTGGCGACCCCGTTGACGGTCGATCCCGGGATGTTGCACTGGTAGTACTCGGCGTACTGACCGCGGGAGTAATTGGTGTAGTCCTGCTGCTCGTCGACGTGGCGGTCGAGGTAGCCGCCGGTATAGACGAGCCGCAGTTTGCCGATCCGCCCGTGGAGCGTCCACGCGGTGTTCTCGAACTTGTCCTTGTTGTAGGAGGGGTTGTACAGCTCCACCGACAGCGGCGGCAGCGCGTGGCCGAGGCCATCGTAGGCCTCCTGCCAGAATACGCCCTCGGCGTCGATGTTCTGATACATCTGGCTGAGCAACAGGTCCCAATCCGGGTTGAATTGGTACTTCGCTTCGACGCGCCCCCCCTTGTAGGTGACCGGATTGATCGCGCGCGCGGCCAGATTGTCGTTGCTCAACGAGGGGCCGGGCGGGACGACGCCGTGGAAGTAGTACGCGATGCCCCGGTCGGTCGGCGCCCGCGTGAAGGTCGCGGGAATGTTGTCGATGTAGCCGCCCTGGTTCGAATTGAAGATCACCGCGCGCACCGCGAACTTGTCGCGAATGATCGGCACGTTGATCGTCGCGTCGAGGTTCGTGCTCGGGTCGCCGTGCGCGGTGACCGCGTAACCCGCGTTCACGTCGCCTTCGGTGCGGTCGAGCACCGGCTTGTTGGTGATGTACCGCACGACGCCCGCCTGCGCGCCGGCGCCGAACAGCGTGCCCTGCGGGCCCTCGAGGATCTCGATGCGCTGCAGATCCGCCGCATAGATGTCGAGGTTGCGCCCCGGACTCTGGCCCGATTGATCGTCGAGATAGATCGCGACGTTCGGGAAGCTGCCCACCGCGCCGGAACCCTGGACCCCGGCGTTGCTCGTCGACAGGCCGCGCATGTAGATGTTGTTCTGCCCGGGACCGGTCCCCGCGATCGTCACGTTCGGCAGGAACTTCAGCACCTCGTCGAAGGTGGTCGCGTTCAGCTGCGTCAGCGTGCTCGCCGTGACCGCCTGGATCGTGATCGGCACGTCCTGCATGTTCTGCACGCGCCGCTGAGCGGTCACCGTGATCGTCTGCAGTTGATCCGACGAGTTCGAGTTCTGCGTGTTCGCACCCGCGGCCACCGCGAGCCCACCGGTCGCGCCGCCGAGTACCGCGGCGACCGCGCAGGCGAGTTTGGAACTGGATTGCATCGTTTGGTCTCCCCCTGAAGCCTTACCCTTAAGAATCGATCGTCGTCTTCCGTCGTCCTCAACGCCCCTCGAGCGCCGCGCGCAGCGGACCCAGCCAGGGTTCGTAGTGGCGCCAGCGCTCGAGCCCGTCCTTGAAGATCGGTTGGCGCACCTGCTCGGAACTCGCGGTGCGCACGCTGCGCTGCGTCTTGTGGAACTCGAGGCATCCCGGCTCGAAATCCAGCTCGCAGAACGCGAGCAAGCGCCGCACGCTGCCCTCGAGGTCGGCGACCACTTCCTCGTGCCGCATCAGCAGGATCCGGCCGGGCAGCACCCGGTTCCAGTGGTCCATCAACCCGAGGTAGTTGCGATAGTACCGCCCGATCTCCTCGAGCGAGTACGTGAATTCCTGGCCGGACGCGAACAGCTGCTCGAAATTGCTGACACCGCAGGCCAGCGGATCCCGCCGCGCATCGATGATCTTGGCGTTCGGCAGGATCAGATGGATCAGGCCGAGGTGCCGGAAATTGTTCGGCATCTTGTCGATGAACCGCGGCTTCCCGCCGCGGTAGGCCCGCGTGTCGGCGAGATAGCGTTCGCCGAAGCGCCGGAACTCCTCCGGGTCGAGGTCGGCGAGGCCCTCCGGATAGCGCGGCAGTCCGCCGCGGGCGGATCGCCCCTGCAGGTCGTTGACCAGCCGCGGAATGTCCGCGAGCTCCATCGTGCCCTCGACCGCGGAGTGGGACGCGAGGATCTGTTCCAATAGCGTCGATCCGGAGCGGGGCAGGCCGACGATGAAGATCGGTGCCGGATCCGGACAACCGACGCCGCGCCGCGCGTCGAAGAACTCCCGCGTGCAGACCTGCATCTGCAGCCGCGCCTGTTCCTCGACCGCCTCCGGGCGGTAGTCGATCTCGGCACGCTTCAGCGCGTTGCCGCGCTCGTAGTAGCGGAACGCCTCCGCCCACTCGCCGCGGTCGGCGAGCGCCTTGCCGAGCGCGAAACACAGGTGGTAGCGGTCGACCGTCGGGGTGTCGCCGGCGGCCTCGACCGCGCGCATTCGCGCGACGTCCGCGTCGTCGAACCGGAAGGTCTTCAGGTTCGCGAGGCTCCAGTACGCATCACCGAAGTTCGGCCGGATCGTGATCGCCTCCCGATAGGCCTCGATCGCCTCGTCGCGGCGGCCGAGCGTCTTCAGGCAATGCGCGATCGACAGCTGCACCGCGGCCGCCTGCGGCGCGTCGGCGCGCAACGCCCGGTAGAGCGCGAGCGCGCGCTCATGGTCGCCGATCCCGACGTAGGTCGTCGCGACCAGGGTCCGGTAGGTGCGGTTCTCCGGCTCGACCGCGAGCAGCCGTTCGAGCTCCTCGAGCGCGCGGCGGTGCTTGTGCCGGTGCAGCAGCGTGCGCGCGAAATCCAGTCTCGCCGCATGGTAGTCCGGCGCGAGCTCGAGCACCGCGTCGAGCAGGATTTCGGCGTCGTCGAACGCCTCGCGCTCGATCCCTATGCGCGCCAGCAAACGCATCGCCTCGACATGGTTCCCATGCTGCAGCAGATAGCGTCGGACGATCGGCTCGGCGACCGCGAGCTCCCGGTCGTGGAACAGGCTGGTCGCGGTCACGATCTCCGGCGGCAAGCGGGCGAGGATCGCGACGTGGCTCGCCGCGGTCCGCGCATTGGCCTCGTCACCGATCATCCGGTACAGGCCCTCGAGCGCCCGCCAGCTCGCGGGCAGCGCGGGATTGTGGTTCACCGCCGCGAGGAACGCCTCGATCGCGCGCGGCGCATCACGCCGCATCATGTGACAGTGGCCGCGCTCCTGATGGAGCCGGCTGAATTCCGGATGGACGCGCTCCAAGCGCTCGAGCGTCGCGAGGGCCTCGTCGAGACGATTCAGGTGTCGCTCGCTGACCGCGCGCAGATACAACACATCGCGGTTCTCGGGCACCCGCTCCGCCAATGCGGTGGCCGCGTCGAGGGCGGCGGCGAACTCCCGCCGTTCGACGAGGAC
This sequence comes from Pseudomonadota bacterium, assembly GCA_021785405.1. Taxonomy (GTDB): domain Bacteria; phylum Pseudomonadota; class Gammaproteobacteria; order Steroidobacterales; family Steroidobacteraceae; genus Bog-1198. Next base: position 9,456 of record JAJYFF010000031.1, read on the forward strand.
GCGGATGCGACCGACCTCGGCTTCGACGGATCCGGGAGAGCGAGCGGGGGGCTCGGGCGAGAGCGTGGCGCTCACCGCGAACCCTCCGAACGTGGCGGATCCTTCGAACGGCAGGCGCCGCGCCCTGGTGGGGGCGCGGCGCCTGCCGGACTCGTTGGATCGAAGGTCAAGCGCTACCCGCCTCCGGCGTCAGAAGTCGTAGCCGAAGCTGACGCCGATCACCCGCGGACGCACCACCGTCTCCGCGATCACGAATTGCGCGGTGTTGGTGAACACGCTGGCGTTCGAATCGCTGCAGTTCTGGCAGTAGAGCTGCGCGTTCCACGCGCCCTTCGCGACGCCGACCGAGGCGTCGTAGGACGAGTACGCCGGATTCTCGAAGCGCAACACGGTCGTGTTGATCGCCCCGGCGGTCGCGATCGAGGGATTCGCGCCCGCCTGGGTGTACGAGTGCCCGGTGTGGGTCGCGCCGGCCTGCACGAACCAGCGGTAGTCGTTCATCATCCAGTCGTACCGCGCGCGCAGGCTGAACTGGATCGGCGGCGAGTTCGCGCTCGGGCTGCCGATCGGACCGTAGAGGTTCGACAGCGGCGTGCAGTTCAAACCCGAACTGTTGCACGACTCGGTGATCGGCTTCCCGTAATTCACGCTCGCCGGGTTGCCGTCGATCAGCGACGGCGAGTTGGTCTGCTCACTGTGGTTCCACGACGCGGCACCCTGCACGGTCAGGTGATCCGTGACGCGCGCGATGATCGAGGTTTCGAGACCGCGCACCCGGAAGTTCTGGCCGTTCGTACCGAAGGTCAGGTTACCCGTCTGACCCGGATCGAAGAAGCCGACCTGCACGTTGTTCCAGTTCTCCTGGTAGATCGCGCCGTTCCACTGCACCCGGTTGTGCCACCACTGGGTCTTCCAACCGACCTCGTTGTTGTTCAGGCTGTCGGACGCGTAGGTGTTCGGCGTCACGAACTGCTTCACGCCGTCCGGGCCGTAGATGTACATCCCGCCGCCGGTGCGGTTGAACCCGCCCGGACGGAAGCCTTGCGAGAACGTGTAGTAGACCATCACGTCGGAGTTGACGTGCCAAGTCAGGTTCGCGCGGCTGCGCCAGCCGGACTCGGTGTTCTGCAGGTTGCGCGCGTCGAGGTTGTTCACGCCATTCAAGCAGCCGCCCGCCGGCGCGCCCTGCTCGAAGCAGTAGAAGCTGCTGGTCACGCTCCCCTTGAACGAGTTGTCGAAGCGGAAGTGGCGCGTGCCGAGGGTCAGCGTCAAGGTGTGCGGGATGATGTCGTAGTCGACCGACAGGTACTCGGCGAGCTGGCGGACGTCGCGGCGCGTGTCCTCGAAGAACGCGATGTTGTCCCCCTGCACGCCCGGATTCTCGACGCTCGAGCCCGGCGCAGTGCCGACGTTCGACAAGCAGCCGCTGTTGCCCGGGGTGCCCGGCGCGGTGTTCGACGTGCAAGCCGGAATCGTCTTGTACGCCCAATCCGTCTGGTCGAACAGCTTGTTGTCCTCCCAGTAGACGCCGCCGATCGCCCGCATCCGCCAGTGGGTCGGCGTGCTCAGCCGGAACTCCTGACTGAGGTGCTCGTTGCGCTCGGTCTCCTGCCAGGTCGAGCTCGGCGAGTAGCAGGTCGAGGTGAGGTTCGGGTCGCCGTTACCACCGTTGATCGCGTAGCCGGTGCCCGGCCCGTAGCACTGATAGTAGTCGGCGTAGACGCCGCGCGCGTAGTTCGTGTAGTCGCCGACCTGCTCGACGTGGCGCACGAGGTACGCGCCCGTATACACCGCATGCAACTGGCCGAACTTGCCGTTCACGGTCCAGGCGGTGTTCTCGAACTTGTCCTTGTTGTACGCGTTGTTGAACAGCGTGACCTCGAGCGGCTGCAGCTTCACGCCGTCCGAGGAGTAGGGCATCTGATAGAACACCCCTTCGGCGTCCATGTTCTGGTACATCTGCGTGACCAGCAGGTTCCAGTCCTCGTTGAACTTGTAGAGGAACTCGCCGCGAATGCCTTTGTAGGTGACCGGGTTGATCGCGCGCTTCGCGATGTTGTAGTTGTTGATCGCCGGCGCATTCGGCGGCACGCAGACGGGGTAGCCGTAGTAGCTGCCGGGCGGCTTGCCGTTGGGGCAGCCGGTGGACGGCATGTAGTAATGCGCATAGCCGATGCCGAGGTCGGTGTTCTGGCGGGTGAACGTGCCCGGCACGTTGTCGATGTAGCCGCCGCGGCTGTCGTTGTAGACGACCACGCGCATCGCCATCTTGTCGTTGATCAGCGGCAGGTTCAGCACCGCGGTCAGGTTCGTGTTCGGGTCGCCGTGCGCGGTCACGCCGTAGCCCGCGCTCACGTTGCCCTCGGTCTTGTCGAGGACCGGCTTGTTCGTGATGTAACGCACGACGCCCGCTTCGGCGCCCGCGCCGAACAGCGTGCCCTGCGGACCCTCGAGGATCTCGATCCGCTGCAGGTCGGCCGCATAGACGTCGAGATTGCGCGCCGGCAACTGGCCGGACTGGTCGTCGAGGTAGATCGCAACGTTCGGGAATCCGCCGATCGTACCGCTCGACTGGCTACCCGCGGCACCGACGCTCAGGCCGCGCATGAAGATGTTGCCCTGGCCGGGGCCGTTGGTCGGCGCGGTCACGTTCGGCAGGTACTTCACGTAGTCGTCGAAGGTCTCGATGTGCAGCTGCGAGAGCGTCTTCGCGGTGAACGCCTGGATCGTGATCGGCACGTCCTGCATGTTCTGCGCGCGGCGCTGCGCGGTCACGGTGATCGTCTGCAGCTGATCGCTGCTGTCGTTCGATGGCGCCGTTGCCGCGTGGGCGAGGCCCATCGCTCCGCTGCCGAGAATCGCTGCGATCGCAAGGTTGAGTTTCGAACTCGGATTCATGCGTCATCCCTTCTGAGATAGAGTCGGTGAACGGTCCACCCGCCGCGCGCCCAGGCGAGCGCTCGACAGGCATCGATATAACGGTTGACCCCCCGGTCCTCCGCGAGAATAGCATCCGCCGATCAGAACGCCAGCGTTTTGTTGCGATCTAGCCGCGCGTCGCCGATGACGAATATCGATAGGCCGATGGTATTTTTCGATTCCTCAGTCGTCCGGGCCGAGCTTCGCCGGAAAACCCGGCGCGCGCAGCGGCGTCGCGACCGCATCCTCGAGCAGCTTCACGATCATCGACGACCAGGCCCCGCCGCCATAGCGGGCGCGACCCTCGATGAACGTCTGTTCCATCACGCCGGCGAGCCGCAGCGGGACCCCGAACCGCCGCCCGAACTCGACCGCGAAGCCGGCGTCCTTGCACGCCAAATCCATCGTAAATCCAATGTCGTAGCTGCCGTTCAGGATGACCTTGCCCTCGGTCTCGTGGACGAAGCTGTTGCCCGAGCTCGCCGCGATCGCGGCGAACGCCGCCTGCAGGTCGACCCCGGCTTTTGAACACAGCATCAGCGCTTCGCCGTCGGCGATCAGGTGGATGAACGCGAGCATGTTCGTGACGACCTTGGTCACCGCCGCTTGCTCGATCCCGCCGAGATGGATCACCTTGCCGCCCATCGCTTCGAGCGCCGGCCGATGGCGCTCGAAAACCTGTTGCGCACCGCCAACAAGGACCGTGATCGCGCCGGCCTCCGCGCGGTGCACGCCGCCGGTCACCGGACAGGCGAGGGTGTCGATCCCACGGTCCCGCGCGCGGCCCGCGATCGCCTCGACTTCGGCGAAGTCGTTCGTGCTCATCTCGATCCAGGTCGAGCCCGCCCGCAGCCGCGGGAGCGCGGCGTCCATCACCGTGCGCGTCGCCTTCGGCGAGGGCAGGCAGGTGATCAGCGCATCGCAGCCGGCCGCGAGGTCCTCGATCGAGGCCGCCCAGGTCGCGCCGGCCGCGAGCGCCAGCGCCGCCGCCGTTCGGTCCAGGTCGTGGACCGCCACCGTGAAGCCCCCGCGCGCGAGATTCGCCGCGAGATGCTTGCCCAAATTCCCCAATCCGACGAATCCGTAGCGCATGTCGATCTGGTCCTCATCCCAACGGCCGGTCGGCCATTTCCAAGTGGAGCTTGCCGGCGGGCTCGTACGGGTGTGCGAGCGCCACCGCCTCGTTCAATTCGACCCCGAGTCCGGGCTCGGTCGGCGGGATCACGTAGCCGTCCTCCCAGCGAATCGGCTTCTTCAACAACTGCGCCTGGAATCCGTCCCAGCGCTGGATGCTCTCGAGAATCAGGAAGTTCGGCGAACAGGTCGCGATCTGGATGTTCGCCGCGCCGACGACCGGACCGCAGTACAGATGCGGCGCGATCTGCGCGTAGTGCACCTCGCCGAGCGCAGCGATCTTCTTCGCTTCCAGCAAGCCGCCGACGCGCCCGAGATCCATCTGCAGGATGTTCGCCGCGCCGGTCGCGAGCACGCGCGCGAACTCGTATTTCGTCGCGAGCCGCTCGCCCGTCGCGATCGGGATCGTCGTCGCGCGCGCGACTTGCGCCATCGCCTCCGGCATGTCCGGAGGAACCGGCTCCTCGAACCACAGCAGATCGAAGGGCTCGAGATGCCGCGCAAGCCGGATCGCACCGGACACGGTGAACTGACCGTGCGTGCCGAGCAGCAGGTCCGCCTGGCTGCCGATCGCCTCGCGCATCAGGCGCAGGTGCTTCACCGTCCGCTCGATCGACTCCTGCGTCGGTTGACGCGGGTCGTAGGCCGAGTAGCCGCCGAGCGGATCGAACTTGAGTCCGGTGAAACCCCACTTCACGTACTCGGCCGCGCGCTCGGCGGAGCGCGCGGAGTCCATGTAGAAGTCGTCGCCTTCGCCGTCCTTCGGATAGAGGTAGCTGTAGGTGCGCAAACGCTCGTGCACGCGGCCGCCGAGGAGGTTGTAGACCGGCTGGCCGACCGCTTTGCCGACGATGTCCCAGCAGGCCATTTCGAGCCCGCTCAGCACGCCGACCAGCGAGATGTCGGGACGAGCGGAGAACCCCGATCCGTACGATTCCCGCCAGATCGCCTCGATCTGGAACGGATCGCGCCCGTGGAAGCGGCGCGCGAACAGATCTTCGACCATGCGCGCGATCACGTGCGGCCCGAAGGTCGCGGCGTAGACCTCGCCGACCCCCTCGATCCCGCAGGCGGTGCGCAATTTCAGGAACACGAAATACCGGCCGCCGAAGCCGGGCGGCGGATTGCCGACGACGAACACCTTCACGCTATCGAGTTTCATGCAGGCTCCTCAGGGGGGAAATCAGCCGCGCCCGCTGGCGATCGAGTCCGCGACCTTCCGCGCGACCATCAAGGTCGGGGCATTGGTGTTCGCCGACGTCACGGTCGGAAAGACCGATGCGTCGATCACGCGCAGGCGCTCGACGCCGTACACGCGCAGCGACGGGTCGACCACGGACCCGTCGATCCGCGGTCCCATGCGGCAGGTGCTGACCGGGTGGTACACCGTCGCGGCCCGGGCCCGGAAATCGGCCAGGAGCCCCGCGTCGTCGAGCGCATCGAGCGCGGGCGGCAACTCGTTGCGGATCAAGCCGCGCATCGCTTGCGTGCGGGCGATCCGCTGGATCAGGCGTCCGCCGTGCACGGCGTCCTCTTCGTCCTTCGCCGTCGACAGGTAATTCGGTTGGATCGACGGTGGCGCGCGAAAATCCGGTTGGGTCACGAGGATGCGACCGCGACTCGTCGGCCGCGTCGGCTGGAAACACAGGATGAAACCGGGGAACGGATCGACGTCGATCCGCTTGCGATTCGAATCACCCGCCCCGTAGGTGATCGGATTGAAGTAGAGCTGCACGTCGGGTCGTTCCGACGCGGGATTCGCGCGCAGGAAGCCGCCGAACTGATTCACGCTGAGCGCGAGCGGTCCCTTTTTAAATAATATATAATTCAATCCATTACGAATTTTTCCAAGAATCGGCCTCAATTCATCGTTGAGGGTGGGCTCGGTCGCGACGAACGAATAGCTGACCGCCAGATGATCTTGGAGATGGTCGCCGACCGCCGGATTGTCGAGAATCACCGGAATGCCGAGCCGCTGCAGGTGCGCGCCGGGGCCGATCCCGGAGAGTTGCAGCAACTGCGGCGAATTCACCGCGCCGCCGCAGACGATCACTTCGCGCCGAGCGGTCGCGGTGCGCCGCTCGCCGTCCACCCAGAACTCGACGCCGGTCGCGGTGCGCCCCTCGAACAGGATGCGGCTCGCCCAAGCGCGCTGGATCAGGGTCACGTTGGGGCGCTGCAGCGCCGGGCGCAGGAACGCATCGGCCGCCGACCAGCGCCGGCCGTTGCGGACCGTGATTTGATAACAGCCGACGCCTTCGGGTCGATCGCCGTTGAAGTCGTCACTGACGGGGAAGCCGAGTTCGGCCGCGGCGGCAAACCAATGGCGGCGCACCGGGTGCAGGAAGGGGTCCACGTCCTTGACGTCGACCGGGCCGCCACCGCGCGAGCCGCCCTGCGGATCGACGCGCCGCTCGTTGAGTTCGAAGACCGGGCGCACGTCGTCCCAACCCCAGCCGACGTTGCCGAGGCCACGCCAATCGTCGAAGTCGGCCGGCATCCCGCGGCAATACACGAGCGCATTGATCGAACCCGAGCCGCCGACGACCCGGCCGCGCGGCCAGTACATCCGGCGGTTCCCGAGACCCGCGCTGGGCTCGGCGTCGTACCGCCAGTTCACGCGCGGGTCGGCGAACGTGCGCCCGTAGCCGATCGGGGTCTTGATCCAGAAACTGTCGTCGGGGCCGCCGGCTTCGAGGACGAGCACGCGCTGCCGGCCGTCGGCGGACAAGCGCTCGGCCACCACGCATCCCGCCGAGCCCGCGCCGACGACGATGTAGTCGTAGTTTTCCACCGGCGCCACTTTAGCGCGACGCGAGCCGCACGCGATACCTTTTCAAGATCGGGCCATGCCATTTTCCGGCATGGCGCGCCGCGGTTTTGCGCTCGGTCGCGCGAGGTCGCACGGAACCGGGGAACGTTGTATGGTGGGCGAGATTGCGCGCCCCGGGGCGGCGCGTTCACCGTCATCCATAGAAGGAGGCTCGACCGAGTGATCACCACGGCCGCCGACGTAACGCCCATCCGCCATTCCTCGCACATCGAGCGCTGGTACGTCCTGATCGTGACCTGCCTCATCTACACCGTAAATATCGCCGATCGGTACGTGATGTCGACGATCCTGGAACCGATCCGCCTCGAATTGCACCTGACGGACCAGGGTATCGGCGTGCTCACCGGGGTGTCGCTGGGATTGTTCTACGTCACGGCCGGCATCCCGATTTCCTGGCTCGCGGACCGCGGCAACCGCCGCAACATCCTCGCGATGTCGCTGATCGCATGGTCGGCGATGACGACCTTGTGCGGCCTGTCGCGCAATTATTGGCAGTTCCTGAGCGCGCGCGTCGGCGTCGGCATCGGTGAGGCGGGTGGCACGCCCCCGTCCACCGCGATCGTCTCGGACTACTTCCCGGCCGATCGGCGGCCGATGGCGCTCACCGTACTCGCGCTGGGCGCGCCGTTCGGCGCCTGGGTCGGCTACGACATGGCCGGCGCGATCGCCCATGCGTACGGTTGGCGCTATGCGTTGTTCGCGCTCGGCATCCCCGGCGCGATCCTCGGCGTGCTCGTGTACCTCACGATCCGCGAGCCGAAGCGCGGTCGACTCGACGCCACCGACGCCGACGACAAGGCGACGCTCCTCGAGAGCTGTCGCTTCCTGTGGAAGCAGAAGGCGGCCTTTCACGTCGTGATGGGCGGCGGGGTTTGCGCGTTGTGGGGCTGGGGCCTGATCTGGTGGACGCCGGCGTTCCTGACGCGCACCTACGGCCTGAACGTGGCGCAGGCGGGCGATGCGCTCGGCTGGATCCACCTGTTCGGCGGGTCCGTCGCGACGGTCGGCACCGCCTGGTTGCTGTCCCGGCCCCGGATGGCCGATCCGCGCCGGGTGGTGTGGCTGCTCGGCCTCGGGGTCGGCTTGACGACGATCCCGTCGTTCCTCGCGTACTACACGCACACCTTGTGGATCGCGAAGCTGATGTTCTGGCTGTTCATCCCGGCGATCTATTTCTACATCGGCCCGTGCTTCGGGCTGCTGCAGAACCTCGCACCCTGTCACATGCGTTCGACGTTCATCGCGATCTCGCTGCTGGTCGCGAACGTGTTCAACCTCGTCGTCGCGCCGCAGTTCGTCGGGATGTTGAGCGATCACTTCGCGGGGAGGCACGGCGCCGACGCGGCCTCGCTGCGGCTCGCGCTGCTGATCCTCGCGCCGACCGGGTTCTGGGCGACGTATCATTTCTATCTCGCCGCGAAGACGATCGTGAAGGACCAGGAGCGCGCGATCGGCTTCACGAAGGCCTGGTCGCCGTGACCCGGCGGACCGCCGGCGCCTCCGGCGCGACGACGGCGAAGATGAGTTTCGATCGGCGCTGGCTGCCGCTGAATGCGCTGCGCGCGTTCGAAGGCGTCGCGAAGCACAACAGCTTCACCGCCGCGGCGAACGCGTTGCTGATCTCGCAGAGCGCGCTGTCGCGTCACGTGATCGCGCTCGAGAAGCTGATCGGCGCGCAGCTGTTCGTGCGCCGCCCGCACGCCCTCGTGCTCACGCAGGCGGGGCAGCACCTGCTGGCCGCGGTCTCGAAGTCCTTCGACCGGCTGGAGTACGCGCTCGACGACATCCGCAACGACGGCGCGCCCGTGCGCCGCACGCTGCGCGTGCAGATGCCGCCGAGCTTCGCGGCGCGGCTCGCGGTGCCGATCCTGCGCGACTTCCGCCAGGCGGCGCCGGAAGTCGAGATCGATCTCGTGAGCCCCTACGGCGTCGGCCCGCCGCTCAGCGACGTGGACGTCGCGGTCACCTACTCGAAGCCGACGGTCACCGACCTGATCCGCGATCTCCTGTGGCCGGTGCGCTTGAGCCTGTTGTGCCATCCGAACGTCGCGGCGCGCGGCGCGGGCATGAGCCTGCGGGAGTTCGTCGATGCGAACGAGCTCGTGCACGTGCGTCTATCGGACACGCCGCGTCACCACATCTGGCGACAGTTCGCGCGGCACGTGAACCTGCCGGTGCCGAACGTCGAGCGCGGACTGGTGTTCGATACCGCGCTGCTCGCGGTCCAGTACGCGTTGAGCGGCGACGGGCTGGTGCTCGTCGACACGATGCTGTTCGAGGACGAGGTGCGCAGCGGCCGCTTGGTGAAGCCGTTCGACCTCGACGTCGACGACGGCTACGGCTACTACCTGATCACGCATCCGGAAGGCTTGAGCGAAACCGCGATCGCGCTGTTCCGCTCCTGGCTGATCCAGCGATTCGGCAGCGCCGCGCAGACCGAGCAGACCGCGTCGAAACTGCACCTGGCGGTTTCCAATACCTGGGAGAGGACATGAGGAGCCACGCACGGGTGGTCGTGATCGGCGGCGGAGTCGTCGGTGCGAGCGTTCTGTATCACTTGACCAAGGCCGGCTGGAAGGACGTGCTGCTGATCGAGCGCGCGGAGCTCACCTCCGGCTCGACCTGGCATGCGGCGGGCGGCATGCACACCGTGAACGGCGACCCGAACGTCGCCAAGCTGCAGCAGTACACGATCAAGCTCTACGAGGAGATCGAGCGCATCTCCGGACAATCCTGCGGCGTGCACATCACCGGCGGGATCATGCTCGCGGGCACCCGCGAACGGCTCGACTGGCTGAAGATGGCGAAGGCGCGCGGTCGGTACCTCGGGATGGAGCTCGAGATCATCTCGGTCGACGAGGCCGCGAAGCTCTTCCCGCTGATGGACAAGAAGCATTTCACGGGCGCGCTCTACGATCCGATCGAGGGTCACGTCGATCCCTACGGGGTCACGCACGCGTATGCGAAATCGGCGCAGATCGCGGGCGCCGAGGTCGTGCGGCGCACGCGGGTCACGGACCTGAAGCCGCGCGCCGACGGGACCTGGGACGTGATCACCGATCACGGCAACGTGCACGCCGAGCACGTCGTCAACGCCGGCGGTCTGTGGGCGCGCGAGATCGGCCGGATGGTCGGGTTGGAACTGCCGATCCTCGCGATGGAACATCAGTACCTGATCACCGGAGACCTCCCCGAACTCGCCGGTCGGCAGGAGGCGCTGCACGCGATCGACTTCGAGGGCGAGATCTACCTGCGCCAGGAACGCGGCGGGATGCTGATGGGAACCTACGAGCGCGCCGGCGTGCCCTGGTCCGCGGTCGAGACGCCCTGGGACTTCGGCCAGGACCTGCTGCCGAACGATCTCGAGCGCATCGCGCCGAGCCTCGAAGTCGGCTTCGAGCACTTTCCGGCGATCGGCGCGGCCGGGATCCGCAAGGTCGTGAACGGTCCGTTCACGTTCGCGCCCGACGGCAATCCGCTCGTCGGACCGGTTCGCGGGCTGCGCAACTTCTGGGTCGCGTGCGGCGTGATGGCCGGATTCAGCCAGGGCGGCGGCGTCGGCCTCGCGCTCTCGCAATGGATGGTCGAAGGCGATCCTGGCGCGGACATCTGGGGGATGGACGTCGCGCGGTACGGCGACTGGACGACGCTCGCGTACACGAACGCGAAGGTGCGCGAGAACTACTCGCGCCGGTTCCGCATCCGCTTCCCGAACGAGGAACTGCCCGCCGCGCGGCCGCTGCGCACGACGCCGATCTACGAGAAGCTCCAGGCCGAACACGCGGTGTTTGGCGATTATTGCGGGCTCGAGCATCCCTTGTGGTTCGCGCCGACCGCGGCCGAGGCGCACGACGTGGTGAGCTTCCGTCGCTCGAACGCGCATCCGCACGTCGCAGCCGAGTGCCACGCGGTCCAGCACGACGTCGGCCTGCTCGAGATCTCGAACTACGGCAAGTTCGAGATCCGCGGCGCCGGCAGCGCCCTGTGGCTGTCGAGGGTCATGGCGAACAAGTTGCCGGGGGTCGGCCGGATCGCGCTGACGCCGATGCTGAACGAGCGCGGCAAGCTGATCGGCGACTTCACGATGTGCCGGATCGCCGAGGATCACTTCTTCCTGGTCGGCACCTATGCCGCGGAGACGTTCTACCTGCGCTGGTTCGAGCGCCACGCCCCGGACTCCGGCGTGTCGATCCGGCCGTGCGCGATGCAGTACGTCGGGCTCTCGATCGCCGGTCCGAAGTCCCGCGCGCTGCTGCAGAGCCTCGTGCGCGAGGATCTCGGCAACGCCGCGTTCCCGTTCCTGTCGTTCCGGCGGATGGAAGTCGGCATGGTGCCGGCGCTCGTCGGCCGCGTGTCCTTCACCGGCGAACTGGGGTACGAGCTGTGGGTGACCACGGACTATCAGCGGGCGCTCTACGACACGCTGATGCAAGCCGGCCGCGAGCACGGGATCCGCTGCTTCGGCGGCCGCGCCTTGAACGCGATGCGCGTCGAGAAGAGCTTCGGCAGTTGGGCACGCGAATACCGGCCGATCTACGGTCCGTTCGAGGCGGGGCTCGGCCGGTTCGTCGACTTCGACAAGGGAGACTTCGTCGGCCGCGCCGCGGCCCTCGAGGAGCGCGCATCCGGCGGCCGGCTCCGGCTCCTCACGTTCAGCGTCGATGCGACCGACGCGGATGCGCTCGGCGACGAGCCGATCTGGCACGATGGGCAGGTGGTCGGCTGGGTCACCTCGGGCGCATACGGTCACCGCGTCGGCCAGTCGATCGCGCTCGGCTACGTGCCGACGGCGCTCGCGAGCGCTGCCGCCGGGTTCGAGATCGAGCTGATCGGCGAGCGGCGCAGCGCCGTGCCGCAAGCCGCCGCACCGTACGATCCGCGAGGCGCGCGGATGCGCGCCTGAGCGGCAGACGATGACGACCGACCGCGACGACCCGGCGTTGCGCGCAGCGGTCCCCAGCCTGGCCGCACGCGCGTACTTCGATCCGCTCGCCCACGAACGGGAACTGCAGCGCATCTGGCGACGGCACTGGATCTGCGCCGGTCGCACGGAGGAGATCGCACGGGCGCGCGAGTTCCGGCAATTCCGGATCGCGGACCACGGCGTGCTGCTGCTGCGCGACGAGCAGGGCGGGCTGCGCGCGTTCCTCGACAGCTGCCGTCATCGCGGCGCGTCGCTGTGCGCGAGCGAGCGAGGCCGGCTCGCGCGCGCGGCGATCGTCTGTCCCTATCACGCCTGGACCTACGATCTGCAGGGACGCTTGCTGCGCACGGGCGCGCAGCATCCACCGGTCGGTTTCGATCGCGATGCGCACGGGCTGCGCCCGTTGCCGGTGCGCGAGTGGAACGGCTTCGTGTTCTGCTGCCTCGACCCGGACCCGCCGCCGTTCGACGCCGGCTTCGATCAGCCGCTCGAGCGACTCGACGCATGGCGGCTCGGCGACTGCCTGAGCGTGCATCGCACGATCCTCACGATCGCGTGCAACTGGAAGGTCTTCTGGGAGAACTACAACGAGTGCCTGCACTGCCCGGGCGTGCATCCCGAGCTTGCGCGGCTCGTGCCCGCCTACGGCCGGGGATTGCTCGAAGCGCGCGACGATCCGGACTGGCGCGGGCGCGCCGCCGCCGGCGACCCGAGTGCCGGGGACGGGTTGCGTCCCGGGGCGCGCAGCTGGACGACGACCGGTGAGCCGATCGGGCCGGAATTCCCGGGCCTCGGCGATGCGGACCGGCATGCCGGCCATGTCTACGTGACCGCGCTGCCCTCGTTGTTCGTCGTCGGCCACGTCGATTACGCCCGCGCGGTCCGCTTGCGGCCGCTCGGTCCGGAGACGACCGAGTTGCGGGTGGATTACCTGGTTCCCCGCGAGACCTGCGCCGCGGCGGGATTCGATCCGGCGCCGGCGATCGCGTTTGCCGAGCGCGTGCTCGGCGAGGACGCAGCGATCTGCGAGACCAATCAACGGGGCCTGCGCGCGGCGCCGGAGGCGCGTGGCACGCTGCTGCCCGAGGAGTACGCGGTCCGGGCGTTCCACGCGTGGTTGCGCGCGGAAGGGGCGGTCGATTGAGTTCGCTGCTCGCGCTCGCGGCGCTCGGTGCGTGGATCTACCTGCTGGCGTTCCACGGCCGATTCTGGGCGTCCGGGCCGCAATTGCCGCCCGCCGGTCCCCGCGAATGCCCGCCGATCGACGTGATCGTCCCGGCACGCGACGAGCGCGAGACGATCGGCGCCGCGATCGGCTCGCTGCTGGCGCAGGACTATCGCGGGCCCTTCCGCGTGACGCTGGTCGACGATCAATCGAGCGACGGCACCGCGGAGGCGGCGGGCAGGGCGCCGAACCTCACCGTGCTGCGCGGCGTGCCGAAGCCGCCCGGTTGGTCCGGCAAACTCTGGGCCCTGGCGCAAGGCGTCGCGACGACCCAAGCCCCGATCCTGCTGTTCACCGACGCCGATATCGTGCACGACCCCCGGCACCTGGCCTCGCTGGCCGCCCGTCTCGAGCAGCCGCGCGCGGCGATGGTCAGCGAAATCGTCCGCTTGAACTGCGAGAGCCTCGCCGAGCGCATGCTCGTACCGGCGTTCGTCTACTTCTTCCAGCTCCTGTATCCGTTTGCACGGGTGAACGATCCGCGCTCGCGGATCGCCGCGGCCTCCGGCGGCACCGTGTTGATCCGCCGTGACGCGCTCGAGGCGGCCGGCGGCATCGAAGCGATCCGCGGCGCGCTGATCGACGACGTCGCGCTCGCGCGCGCGATCAAGCCACACGGACCGATCTACCTCGGTCACTCCGGCCTCGCACGCTCGATCCGGCCGTATCCGCAATTTCGCGACATCGGCCGGATGATCGCCCGCACGGCGTTCACGCAACTGCGCGAGTCGACGTTCTGGCTGGCCGCGACGCTGCTCGGCCTGGGACTCGTGTGGCTGGTTCCGCCCGGGGAGATCCTGTTCGGCACGGGCTGGCGATTCGTCGCCGGGCTGGTCGCGTTCTGCCTCGCGGCGGTCAGCTATTTTCCCACCCTGCAGCGCTACGACCGCGCCCCCTGGTGGGTGTTCGCGCTGCCGGTGATCGCACTCTTCTACGGCGGCGCGACGCTGCTGAGCGCGGTCGATGCATGGCGCGGGAAGGGGGTGCGCTGGAAGGCCCGGGCGTACACCGGCGAGCGTTGATCCCGCGAGTTCCCTCGAAAGGCGCGCCTGGATGAAGAAATTTATTCATCAGGTAATGAAAAAAAAGAGACGGCGAACCTACTGAATTTTCTGAGAAAATTTCGGCCACTGAGGCAAGGCCGATCCTCGGCCGTGCCGACCGAACCGAGAGGTTGATCATGGATTTCACCGAAAAACTCGCTCGCTGGGGCAACAACACCTTGGTGCTGTCGCTCGGCTTGCTGACGATCCTGGTGATCAGCGCCATCCGCTGATCGATCGCCGCGGGGTGGCCGGCACGGACGTGCCGACACCCCGCCGTCGAGCCCTCCCGGGCCGCCGCTCCTCGGCGAATTGGCGCTCCCGACCCGTCCGGGTAGAGTACCGGGCTTCCGATCTCAGGGATGCCCGCCACCATGTCGCGAACCTCCCGGCGCTCGCTCGCGCCCGTCGTGCTCGCTCTCGCCTGGCTCGGCCTCGCGGACGCGCGGGCCCAAACGCCATGGGCACCGGACACCGCCGAACCCGGATCGGTCGCGGCGATCGCGCAGGCGACGACCGAGCCCCGTTTCTCCTCGCCGTGGGTCGACTACCTGCCGGCGTCGAAGCACGTTCCATCGCCGCTCCGCTTCTTCGGCCGGATCATGGGCGCGCCCGGGCAGCTCCTGTACTCCCGGCAGGCGTTCGCGTACGCCGACGCACTGCAAGCGGCGTCTCCCCGGGTACGCGTGTTCACGATCGGTCACACGCTCGAAGGGCGCAAGATCCTCATGATCGCGATCGCCGACCGGGCCGGGATTCGCGCGCTCGATCGCTACCGGCACGACAATGCCTTGCTCGCCGATCCACGGCGTATCGACGCGGCGCAGGCGAAGACGCTGATCGACGGATCCCGCCCGTTCTACTACATCAATGCGGCACTGCATTCCGACGAGACCGGATCGACCGAAGCGGTGCTCGAACTCGCATACCGGCTCGCGGTGTCCAACACGCCGATGATCCGCCGGATCCGCTCGAAGCTGGTCGTGCTGATCAATCCGGTGTCGAATCCCGACGGGCGCGACAAGCAGGTCGATTGGTTCTACCGCTACCTCAAGGGCAAGACCGATTACGCGAAGCTGCCCCGCCAGGCGCCGCCCTACTGGGCTCACTACACCTACGTCGGGATCAATCGAGACGCGATCCAATTGACGCAGTCGCCGTTCAAGGCGGTCGCGCACATGTTCTTCGAATGGCACCCCGTCGTGATCCACGACCTGCACGAAAGCGAGCCGCTGTTGATGAGCTGGAACGGGACCGGCCCGTACAACCCGCACATCGATCCGATCGCCTACGGCGAGTTCCTCGCGATGAGCTTCCAGGAAGTCGCGGCGATGACCAGCTTCCGTATGCCGGGCGTCGAGACCTGGAACTTCGGCGAGGGGTTCGCGTACCTGTACCTCGACTCGATCGCGATGAACCACAACGCGACCGGCCGCGGCTACGAAACCTTCGGCAACGGCTCGGCGGAGACGATGTGGCGCACGCTCGATCCCGACGACACGACCCGGCACTGGTGGCGGCTGATGCCGCCCCCGCGTCACTTCCTCTGGTCGATGCGCGACACGGTGAACTACGAGGAGACCGGGCTGCTCGTGGCGCTCGATTACTCGGCGCAGAACGCGCGCATGCTGCTGCGGAACTTCTACGACAAGAGCTACGACAGCTGGCAGCAAGGACTCACCCGGCCGCCGTACGGCTTCGTGATCCCGGCGAACCAGGGCGATCCGCGCCGGGTCGCACAGATGGTCGAGCGCTTGCAGAAGCAGCACATCGAGGTCGGCGTCGCCGCTGCGCCGCTCGCGCTCTCCGACGGCCACTATCCGGCCGGCAGCTACGTCGTGCTCGCGGATCAACCCTACCGCAACTACGCGGTCGACCTGCTGACGCCGCAGCACTACCCGAAGGATGCGAAGCCGCCGTACGACGACGTGTCCTGGGAACTGCCGGCCTACTATCACCTGAAGGCGTACCCGACCGCGGATCGCACGATCCAGCATGCGCAAATCACACGCCTCGCGGGCGCGCCGCGACTCGCGGGCCACGTGAGCGGCGACGGTCCGGTGTATCTGCTCGCCGACACCGGTCAGGAGAGCTTCCTCGAGGCGCGCTTCGATCTCGCGAGGTACCACGTCGAGATCGCCGAGCGCCCGTTCCGAGTGGACGGCATCGATTATCCGCAAGGTAGCTGGATCCTGCCGGCGCAGACCGGTCTCGCGCACGCGCTCGCCCGCGTCGCCGGCCACCTCGATCTCGACTTCGCGAGCACCGCTCGCATCCCCGCCGTGGCCCGGCACGAGGCCCCGGTCCCGAGACTCGGACTGTGGGTCCCGTGGGCGGACACCGATTCGATCGGCTGGATCCGCTACTCGCTCGATCGGCGCCACATTCCGTACACCTATGTGCGGGACGAGGACATTCGCGCGGGCCACCTGCGCTCGAAGTTCGACGTGCTGCTCTACGGCCGCGTCGATCTGGAGCTGGCGGCGCAGATCCACGGTCTGCCGAAGGCCTGGGGACCGATGCCGTACGAGAAGACCCCGCAAACCCCGAATCTCGGCACGCCGGCCTCGTCGAAGGACATCACCGGCGGGATCGGCTGGCGCGGGATGGCGCAATTGCAGCGCTTCGTCGATCACGGAGGGTTGTTCATCACGCTGAGCAGCGGATCGCTCCTGCCGATCGAGGGCGGCATGGTGCAGGGCATCCGTCGCGTCTCCGGCGGCGTCGCCCGCAGCGCGGCCGGCGCGGGCAGCGCTGCGGCCGCGGCGTCGAGCGACGCGGTCACGCAGACGCCCGGCTCCGAGGTTCGCGTGCACTTCCTCCACCCGCACAATCCGATCGCGTACGGCTACCCGGTGGACACCTCCGTGTTCCGCGAGAGCGAGGCCCTGTACTCGATGCCGCGGCGCTGGCTGGACGAGGCGTACTGCACGACCTGTCTCGACGGTCCGGTCGACACCCGTCACGTGGTGATGGTCTGGGGCGGGCCGACCGGGAAGCCGTTCGTGATCAGCGGTCAGGCTTGGGGCACCGCGAATCTGATCGGCCGCCCGGCGATCTTCGACATGCCGGCCGGGCGGGGCCGGGTCGTCGCGTTCGACTTCAACCCGATGCACCGCGATCTGAACCGCGGCGATCAGCGCTTGCTGTGGAACGCGATCATCAACTGGCGCAAGCTCGTCGACGGCCGCCGCGGACAGGCTCGCTGAGGCGGGCCGCCGGCCGCGTCCGTCACGCGTTCACCGCTCGCGGGGCGGGCCGGCGGCGACCGTCTGCTGCATCCGTCGCCACCACTGTGCGGTGAGCAACTCGCCGTGCCGCTGCAGGAACACGCCCTGGAGCGGCGGCGGAATCGACAGGAACGGCAGCCATTGCTCCGGAAACACGTCGTGCGGTCCGACGTAGAACCACGGCTCGGCGCTCGACTCCTCGTCCTCCGAAGGCGCGGTCGGCAACTCGCGAAACACGCACTCGTTCAGCAGACAGATCTCGTCGTAGTCGTAGAACACGACGTCGCCATGCGCCGTCACACCGAAATTCTTCGGCATCAGATCGCCGGGAAAGACGTCGCTCGCCGCCAGATCGCGTAGCGCCTGACCGTAGTCGATCACCGCGGCCTCCGCCGCGGCCGGATCGGCTTCGCGCAGGAACAGATTCAGGGGCCGCAAGCGCCGCTCGACGTAACAGTGCTCGATCGTGAGGTCGTCGCCGTCGACGCGGCAGGTTCGCGCCGCATCGTTCAGCAACTCCTCGGCGAGCGCCGGCATGAACCGCTCCCGGGGCAGCCGCAGCCGCTTGAATTCCTGCGCATCGACGAGGCGGCCCGCCCGGTCGTGTTGGAACACGAACCGATAGCGATCGACCACTTCCTCGCGCGTGGTGCGCTTCGGCGCGCCGAATCGGTCGCGGATCACCTTGAACACCAGATCGTGCGAGGGCAGGGTGAACACGATCATCACCAAGCCCTTCTCGCCGGGCGCGTGCACGAAACTGTCGATCGAGCCGTCGAGATGCTTGCGCAGCGCGAAGTAACGCTCGGTCTTGCCCTGCTTCGCGCGACCGAGCACCGTGTACAGTTCGTCGATCGGTTTGCGCGGCATCAGGGTGCGCAGCAGCGTGATCGCCGCGCCGACCGCCGGCAGGTCCACGTGGAAGTAGGAGCGCTCGAAGCCGAACAGCGAGCCGAGTTCGATCCGCGAGACCATCGCGCCGACCAGACGCACCCCCTGCGCGTCGTTCGAGAACTCGATCACCAGTGGAGTGACCGCGATCTCGTCGACGACCCGTGCGATCAAGAACGCCGAGTGGCCACGGTGAAACAGCGGCTCCACGCACTCGATCGACTCCGGCGACGCGGAGGAGCGATACGCATCGAAGTACCGGCCGATGTCGGCGCTGACCCGGTGCACCGCCGTCTCGAGGTCCCGCAGCTGCGCGGCGAACGGCAGGTCCCCGAGCAGTTCGCGAACCGCGGCGGGCAGCGCGCCGCTCACGCGGTAGATCCGCAACGGCACGCCGCCCGCGGTCCGGCCACTGTTCTCGCAGAATTCGAGTTCGGGATCGACGCCGACGGTGCCGAACAAGTCGCGGCTCACCGAGTTGAAGAACGTCCGATAGAAATCAGGATCCGGCCGGGCGTCGACGAGTTCGGCGTAGAGCCGCTTGATCTCGGGCCAGGGTCTGCGGTCGCTGCGCAGCGCCGCGAGATCGTCGGCAAGCGCGGCGAGGCAGCCGCCGACGCAGCGCTCGTACAGCTCGATCCGCGCGACCGAATCCCGCTCCGCGGCGCGCCAGTCGCGCGCCGCGAAGTGCGCGGCCGCGCGTCGGGTGATCCGGCCGAACTCCTCGTTGTACGCGCGGAAGTGCTCGGCGATCGCGGCAGCGATCGTCGCCGCGGCCCGATCCGGCGCGCTCACCGCGGCGCACGATTCGTCCACCGGTCGGGGCCCTCAGCGTCCGCGATCCCTCACCCGGCGGCTCGCTGACGAGCGCCGGCGTCACCGCCGTGGCCGGTGAACTGCTCGGTCTCGGTGCTGCCCGCGAGCGCGACGGTGGAACTCTGCCCCGTGGTGACCGCGGACTGCACCGCATCGAAGTAGCCCGTGCCGACGAACGACTGGTGCTTCACCGCGCGGTAGCCGGCCGCTTCCGCCGCGAACTCCCGCTGCTGCAACCGCGAGTAGCCGAGCATCCCGTCGTCGCGATAGGCCGACGCGAGTTCGAACATCGCCATGTTGAGCGCGTGCCATCCGGCGAGCGTGATGAACTGGAAGCGATATCCCATCGCCGCCAGCTCCTCGCGCCAGCGCTTCATCGAGTCGGCGTCGAGATTCGCTTGCCAGTTGAAGCTCGGCGAGCAGTTGTACGCGAGGAGCTTGTCCGGGAATTCGCGGCGGATCGCCTCGGCGAACCGCTTCGCCTGCGCGAGATCGGGGCGGGAAGTCTCGCACCACACCAGGTCGGCGTAGGGCGCGTACGCGAGGCCGCGCGCGATCGCCTGGTCGATGCCCGGCTTCACGTAGAAGAAGCCCTCGGCCGAACGCTCGCCGGTGAGGAACGCCCGGTCGCGAGCGTCGTGGTCGGAGAGCAGCAGGTTCGCCGCATCCGCGTCGGTCCGCGCGATCAACACCGTCGGAACCCCGACGACGTCGCTCGCGAGCCGCGCGGCGACGAGCTTGTTGATCGCTTCCTCGGTGGACACCAGCACCTTGCCGCCGAGGTGCCCGCATTTCTTCGCCGAGGACAGCTGATCCTCGAAATGAACCCCCGCGGCACCCGCGCGGACCATCGCCTTCATCAGTTCGAACGCGTTCAGGTTCCCGCCGAAGCCCGCCTCCGCGTCCGCGACGATCGGCACCAGCCAGTCGACGGCGCCCTTGCCCGAGAGGGTCTGGATCTGGTCGGTGCGCAACAGCGCGTTGTTGAGCCGCTCGACCATGCGCGGGACCGAGTCGACCGGATAGAGACTCTGGTCGGGGTACATCTCGCCCGCGGTGTTCGCATCGCCCGCGACCTGCCAGCCGGAGCAGTAGATCGCGCGCAAGCCCGCCTGCACCGCCTGCACCGCCTGGTTGCCGCTCATGCAGCCGAGCGCCCCGATCACCGGCAGTTCGTGCAGTTGCCGCCAGAACTTCTCGGCGCCGAGGCGGGCGAGGGTGTATTCGATCCGCACCGAACCCTGGAGCTTGACGACCTCCTCGGGCGAGTACGGGCGGCGCACGCCGCGCCAGCGGGGGGCATCGCGCCATTCGGTCGCCAGGTTCTTCGCAGTGCTCGCGAGATCGGTCATCGGACATTCCTCGGTTGGGTGGATTCGGGCCGGGGACTAGCGTAAGTTATTCGAAGTGGTATTTTTACTGATGAAATTTAACAATGTGAAATTTACACGGGTGTACCCATGTCCGGATTGATCCGCCAGGGTCATTTTCTCGGCGCGAAACTGCGCGTACTGCGCAAGCGCAACGGCCTGACCCTCGACGAGCTGTCGGCGCGCTGCGTGCAGATCGACGCAGCCGCGGCGCCCTCCGTGTCCTATCTCAGCATGGTGGAGACCGGCAAACGGATGCCCTCCGCGGACATGCTCGAGATGCTCGCGAGCATCTTCAGCAAGGAGCCGCGCTGGTTCCTCGACGAGAACACGCAGATCGAGGCGCTGCCCCCGAAGCGCGAGAGCGGCGGACTCGCCGCGATGCCGCTCGAACCCGCCTTCCTGTTCTCGCACGAACTGCTGCAGAACGCGCTGCCCGAACTCCTGTCGCAGACCGGAACGACCGGCCGGCAGTTCGCCCAGCTGCTGATCCGCGTGTGGCAGGAGACCCACCACAACGACTTCCCGGACATCGAGCGCGCGGCGGAGGCCGCGGGCCAGCGTCGTTTGCCGCTGTCGACCGAGCAGGTCGCCGAGATCTGCAAGAAGCACGGCTTGAAGATCCGCTGGTTCGACGAGGCGGCGAGCCGCGGCCGCGACGCGCTGCTGCGCGCGCGCTTCGAAGCACCCGACACCGTGCTCGTGAACTCCCGCCTGCGCAACCAGCCGGCGCGCCTGAAGTACGATCTCGCGTTCTTCGTCGGCCACAAGATCCTGCACAACGGCGATGGCCTGATCTCCCCGCACAGCGCGACGCCGGCGGGCGACCGCGACGCGCCCGGGAGCGCCGCCGGGATGGGCGCGCAGGACGTGTTGCACGCATGGCGCGACTTCGAGTGCAGCTTCTTCGCGGGGGCGCTGCTGTGTCCGCGCCTGCCGTTCCGCCGCTTCCTGATCCGCGAGGCGCACAGCGTCATCGCGGCGACGAAGCTCGACGTGACCGCGGCGCTCGTGATGCGGCGGATGACCGCGGTGTCGCCGTACCGGCACTGGCATTTCTTCGACGCGTACCCCCCCGGGTACCTGCGGGCGGTCTACCGCGCGAACGGGATCCCCTTGCCCTGGGGCAACATGAGCAAGGTCTCGGACCCGTGCCCGCGCTGGGCCGTGTTCCGCCTGTTGCGCAAGACGCCCGCCGGCTCGCGGGCCGGTGCGCCGACCTCGCAGATCTCGGTGATGAACGACGGCGCCCGCGATCGGCTCTACTGCTGCCACTCGATGGTCACCCGTGACGCGAATCAGGTGCCGCACGTGCTCTCGGTCGGCGTCGATCTGCAGCCCGCGCTCGAGGCGCAGGGGTTCGATGCGGACGCCGTCGTCACCGAGATCGCCGACTCCTGCCGCGCGCACGGCGGCGACGGACCGATACCGGCGCGCGCGGCGGCGAGCATTCGCGCGGTCTCGCAGGTGCTCAACATCGCGTGGATCGCCGACGCGGCCGGCGCCCCGGCGTCGGTGATCTGCCCGCGCAGCGGCGGCTGCCCACGCCGGCCGCGCGGCTGCGCGCCGGTCGACGCGCCCGCGCCTTAGATCACGCGCCGCCCGGACCCGCGAGGCCGAGCGCGCGGCGGCGTACGTCCATCAGCTTCAGGATCATCGGCGTCAGGATGAGCTGCATCGCGAGTTCCATCTTGCCGCCGGGCACCACGATGATGTTCGCGCGGGACATGAACGAATCGTGGATCATCGACAGCAGGTACGGGAAGTCGATGCCCTTGGGATTCTCGAACCGGATCACCACGAAGCTCTCGTCGGCGGTCGGGATGTAGCGGGCGACGAACGGATTCGACGTGTCGACGGTCGGCACGCGCTGGAAGTTGATGTGCGTGCGCGAGAACTGCGGACAGATGTAGTTCACGTAGTCCGGCATGCGCCGC
>JAJYFF010000088.1 GCA_021785405.1 Pseudomonadota bacterium
GCGCGAGGCCGAGCCGGTCGGCGCGGTCGATCACGATCGTGTTCGCGGTCGGCACGTCGATCCCGCTCTCGATGATCGTCGTGCACACCAGCACGTTGAAGCGGCGGTGATAGAAGTCGAGCATCAGCCGCTCGAGATCGCGCTCGCGCATCTGCCCGTGGCCGACCCCGACGGTCGCCTCCGGGACGAGTTCGCGCACCGCCTGCGCGGTCTTCTCGATCGACTCGATCGCGTTGTGCACGAAGTACACCTGCCCGCCGCGGCGGATCTCGCGCAGGCAGGCCTCGCGGACCACCGCGTCGTTCCACTCCATCACGAAGGTCTTCACCGCGAGGCGTTCGGCCGGCGGCGTCGTGATCAGCGACAGGTCGCGCAAACCGCCCATCGCCATGTTCAGCGTCCGCGGGATCGGCGTCGCGGTCATCGTGAGCACGTGCACCTCGGCGCGCAGCGCCTTGAGCTTCTCCTTGTCGCGCACCCCGAAGCGGTGCTCCTCGTCGATGATCACGAGGCCGAGGTCCTTGAAGCGCACCCGGCCCTGCAGCAGCCGCTGGGTCGCGATCACCACGTCGACCGTGCCCGCGGCGATCCCCTCGAGCACCGCGGCGGCTTCCTTGTTCGTGCGAAAGCGCGACAGGCTCTCGACGCGCACCGGCCAGTCGGCGAGGCGATCGGTGAACGTCGTGAAGTGCTGCTGCGCGAGCAGCGTCGTCGGCACGAGCACCGCGACCTGCTTGCCGCCCTGGACCGCGGCGAACGCCGCGCGCAGCGCGACCTCGGTCTTGCCGAAGCCGACGTCCCCGCAGATCACCCGGTCCATCGGCTTGCCGGACTTCATGTCGGCGAGCACCGCGTCGATCGCGGCCGCCTGGTCGGCGGTCTCCTCGAACGGGAATGCGGCCTGGAACGCGCGGTACTCGGCCTCGGGCGCGCCGATCGGGGTTCCCTCGCGCGCCGCGCGGCGCGAATAGAGGTCGAGGAGTTCGGCGGCGACGTCGCGGATCCGCTGGGCGGCCTTGCGCCGGGCTTTCTGCCACTGATCGCCGCCCAGTTTGTGCAAGGGGGCGGATTCGGCCGGCGCGCCGGTGTATCGCGACACCAGGTGCAGCGCGTGCACCGGCACGTACACCGTGTCCCCGTCGGCGTACTCCAGCACCAGGAACTCGCCGAGCTCGCCGGCGACCTCCATCGTGCGCAGTCCCCGGTATCGCCCGACGCCGTAGGTCTCGTGCACGACCGGCGCGCCGATCACGAGATCCGAGAGTTCCTCGAGGATCCGCGCCGGATCGCGGTCCGCACGCCGGCGCCGCCGCTCCTGGCGCGCGCGCTCGCCGAACAGCTGCGCCTCGGTCAACACCTCGAGCGGCGGCGCCTCGAGCCGCAGCCCCGCGGCGGTCGGCGACACCATGATCCCGAGCGGATCGCGCGCGCGCGCGAACGCGGCGAACGAGTCGAACGGCGGCGGCTGGATCCCGTGCGGGCGCAGCAGGTCGAGGAGGAGCTCGCGCCGGCCGGCCGATTCGGCGACCAGCAGCACGCGCGCGGGCGCCGCCGCGAGGTGCGCGGCGAGCGCGGCGATCGGGTTCTCCGCGCGCACGTCGATCGGCACGCGCGGCGGCGCGGCGGTCGCGAACGCTTGATCGGCCTCCTCGGGCGCGCCGCGCCGCAGGCTCACGCGCGGCCAGCCGGCGGCCTGCGCGGCGAACTCGGCGGGCTCGACGAACGTTTCGGCCGGATCGAGGATCGGGCGCTGCCGGTCGTGCGCCAACTGGTCGTGGCGCGCGCCAATCGTGCGCCACGCGGTCGCGGTGGCCGCGAGCGCTTCGTCGACCTCGATCAGGATCGCGTTCGGCGGCAAGTACTCGAAGATCGTCGCGGTGCGCTCGAAGAACAACGGCAGGAAGTACTCGATGCCGGGCGCGGCGATCCCGCGGCTCACGTCGCGGTAGACCACCTGTTCACCGAGGTCGCCGCCGAACCGCGCCCGGTAGCGGCCGCGGAACGTGCGGATCGCTTCCGGATCGAGCGGGGTCTCGCGCGCCGGCAGCAGGTCGATTCGTTCGAGCGTGCCGCCGGAGCGTTGCGTCAGCGGATCGAACACCCGGATGCTGTCGACCGTGCGGTCGAGCAGGTCGATCCGGTACGGCGCGTCCGCGCCCATCGGGAACACGTCGATCAGCGATCCGCGGACCGCGCATTCCCCGTGCGCGGCGACCTGCGTCACCGCGGCGTAGCCGGCGGCGGTGAGCCGTGCGCGCAGCGCCTCGACGTCGAGGTCCTCGCCGACGTGCAGCCGCAGTGAATGCGCCTCGATGTAGCTGCGTGGCGCGAGCCGCTGCAGCAGCGTGTCGATCGCCGCGATCCACACTCCCTCGCGCGCCCGGGGCAGGGTCGCGAGGGTGCGCAGCCGCGCGGACGTGATGTCGGGGTGTGCGGAGAAATTGTCGTACGGCAGGGTCTCGAGGTCCGGGAACGCCTCGACGCTCACCCGGGCGCCGGCGAAGAACGCGACCTCGCCCGCGAGCGCCTCGGCGGCGCGCGGCGTCGGCGTGATCACGAACAACGGCCGGCCGCCGGCGGCGGCTTCGGCGATCGCGAGGCCGGCCGCCGCGCCTTCGAGGCCGCTCCAGCGGACCGGCGTCGCGGCCGAGGCGGGCAGCCGTGGCGAGAGCAGCCGCGGATTCGTGGGATCGGACGAGGATGTCATCGGACGGATCGAGCGCCTTCGGTGCCGCCGGGGCTCACCGCGAACCGCGGGCCACGGGCCACGCGACGCGGGCGCGGGCGCGGCGCCTTCAAGGGGAACGCATGTTACGGGAAGCGAGTCGCCGGTCGCAAATGCCGGCCGCCGGGTGCGAGTCGATCAGCCGGTCGCGACGCTGTCGATCACATAGTGATATTCGAAGTAGACGGTGAAGCCCGGATAGCGCCAACGCGTGATCGGCGGCTTGCCGACCGGCGGCAGCTTCGCTTGCGGTACGCCGAAGCGGCGCAGGACTTCGCGCATCGTCATTCCCCGGGTCGGCGCCGCGGCCGGCTTCTTCACTTCGATGTGGCTGCCGACCACGATCATCTCGGCGCCGGCGGGGCCGGCGAGGCCCGTGGCGACGGCGGCGGCGATCAGGCAAGTCGCGATGCGCATGGGGAGGCCCTCGATCCTCGAGATTCCGTACGGAACGCTCAACGGAACATAAGGTAGCACCGAAGCCGCGCGGCGGGGCGCGACATGGGTCTCGGTTCCGTCGCCAAACGGCGTCGTCAATATACCAAAAATAACTTTAAGTAATTGTTGTAATATATTGTTTAATATAATTTTAATACAATCCGTCCGTCGCGACGCGGTACGCTGTGGTTTAATCGCGCAACATGTTCCAGCCGCTCCCCGTGTTCGTGGGCCTGCGCTATTCGCTCGCCCGTGAGAACACCTTTTTCGTGTCCTTCATCACCTGGGTATCGCTCCTCGGCGTCGCCGTGGGCGTCGCCGCGCTGATCACGGTGCTGTCGGTGATGAACGGCTTCCAGCAGGAACTGCGGACCCGGTTGCTCAGCGTGTCGGCCGACGCGGTGCTGCGCGACGGGGGCGCTGCGATCCCCGACTGGCGCCAGCGCCTCGCCGCGCTGCGCGGCTCCAAAGGACTGGTCGGCGCCGCGCCGTATCTCGACACCGACGCGATCTTGACGCACGGCCCCTCGATGAGCGGCGCGATCCTGCGTGGCGTCGACCCGGCGCTCGAGCCGCGCGTCTCGTCGATCGCGAAGGCGATGGTGCGCGGGCGGCTCACGGCGCTGAAACCGGGCGCCGACGGGATCATCCTCGGCCGCTCGCTCGCCGAGATGCTGCAGGTGAGCGTCGGTGACACGGTCACGGTGATGATCCCGAGCGGGGATGCGCGGCACAGCGACTTCGTCCCGCGGCTGCAGCGGTTCGTGGTCGTCGGCACGTTCGCGGTGGGCTTGCAGGAGCACGACAGCGTGCTCGCGCTGATCGACCTGCGGGACGCCGAGGCGCTGCGGGACCTCGCCGGACCGACCGGGATCCGGCTGAAGTTCGACGACGTGCTGCACGCGCCCGTGCTCGCGCGCATCGCCGCGCGCCGCGTCCCGGGCCTCACCGCGCGCGACTGGACGCAGGAGGACGCGGTGTTCTTCCGCGCGGTGCGGATCGAGAAGACGATGATGGGCCTGATCCTGATGCTGATCGTCGCGGTCGCGGCGTTCAACATCGTCGCGACGCTGGTGATGGTCGTGACCGACAAGCGCACCGACATCGCGATCCTGCGCACGCTCGGTCTGAGTCCCCGCGGGGTGCTCGCGGTGTTCATGACCCAGGGCGTGCTGATCGGCTGGGTCGGGACCGCGCTCGGCGTCGGGCTCGGGCTGTTGCTCGCGTTCAACGTCGGCACGATCGTGCCGTTCCTGCAGAACACCTTCGGTTTCTACATCCTCGACCCGAGCGTGTACTACCTCTCGACGATCCCGAGCGATCCGCATGCGCGCGACATCGTCGTGATCTCGGTCGCCTCGCTCCTGCTCACGTTCCTCGCGACGATCTATCCGTCGCGGCGCGCGGCGCGCACGCTCCCGGCCGAAGCGCTGCGGTACGAATGATGCGCTTCTGGTACGAAGGCTTCCTCGGATGGCGCTACCTGCGGGCCGCCCCGCATCGCGGCTTCGTGTCGACGATCGGCGGGATCGCGATGCTCGGTCTGTGCGTCGGCGTCGCGGTGCTGATCGTCGTGCTGTCGGTGATGAACGGCTTCGAGCAAGTGCTGCGCACGCGGATCCTGAGCCTCACCGCGCACGCGACGATCTCGGGGCTCGAGGGTCGGATCACCCACTGGCGGCACGACCTCGGCGTCGTCGCGAAGCTCCCCGGGATCGCGGGTGCCTCCCCGTACATCGAGCAGCAGGGCATGCTGATCCATCGCAAGGAGTCCGCGGGCATCGAGATCGAGGGGATCGACCCGCGCTCGGAGGCGCAGGTGGCTTCGCTCGGGGATCACTTGCTGAGCGGGCACCTCTCGGACCTCACGACGGGCTCGTACCGGATCATCCTCGGCAAGGACCTCGCGGCCGCGCTCGGCGCCCACGTCGGCGACCGGGTCGTGCTGGTCGTCGCGCAGGGCGACGTGACCCCGGTCGGCGTGATGCCGCGGATGCGCGCGTTCCGCGTCGCCGGGATCCTGTCGATCGGCATGTACGACTTCGACCGGCGGGTCGCGCTGGTCTCGATCGGCGACGCCGCGAAGCTGCTGCAGATGGGCCCAGCCGTCACCGGGATCCGGCTGCGGATGGTCGACATGTACCAGGCCCGCACGCTCGTGCGTCGCGCCGCGCTCGCGCTCGGCGGCGGCTTCTACGTCGACGACTGGACCAACCAGCACGCGAATTTCTTCCGCTCGATCCAGATCACCAAGCACATCCTGTTCGTGATCCTGTCGCTGGTCGTCGCGGTCGCCGCGTTCAACGTCGTCTCGACGATGGTGATGGTCGTGAAGGACAAGCGCCGCGACATCGCGATCCTGCGCACGCTCGGCGCTTCGCCGCGCAGCATCCTGGCGGTGTTCGTCGTCCAGGGGAGCCTGATCGGCGTGCTCGGGATCGCGGCGGGCGTCGTGCTCGGCGTGCTGCTCGCGACGAATCTCGAGGTGCTGGTGCGCGGCCTGGAGGCCCTCACCGGGATCCAGTTCCTGAACGCGCGCGTCTACTACATGAGCGAGCTGCCGGCGCGCGTGCTGCCGCGGGACGTGCTGCGGATCTGCGGGATCGCGTTCGCGCTCGCCTGCGCGTCGACCCTGTACCCGGCGTGGCGGGCCGCGCGGCTCGCGCCGGCCGACTCGTTGCGCAACGACTGAAGGAGCGAGGATCACGATGGAGCGCGCGAACGATTGGGTGCTCGAGGGCCGGGGGCTCGTGAAGGACTTCGTCCAGGGCGGCACGACCCTGCGCGTGCTCGCCGGCGCGGACGTCGCGGTGCGCCGCGGCGAACGGATCGCGATCGTCGGCGCGTCGGGCTCGGGCAAGACGACGCTCCTGCAGCTGCTCGGCGGGCTCGATCTGCCGAGTGCCGGCGCCGTGCGGATCGCGGGCGAATCGGTCACCGAGCTCGACGACGCCGCGCGCGGCGCGCTGCGCAATAGGGCCGTCGGGTTCGTGTATCAGTTCCACCACTTGTTGCCCGAGTTCAGCGCACTCGAGAACGTCGCGATGCCGCTGCTCGTTCGGCGCATGCGGCCGCGGGAGGCGCGGGCGGCCGCCGCGGCGATCCTCGAGCGGGTCGGCCTCGGCGCCCGGCTCACCCATCGCCCGGCGCAGCTCTCCGGCGGCGAGCGGCAGCGGGCCGCGGTCGCGCGCGCCCTGGTCACGCGCCCGCAGCTCGTGCTCGCGGACGAGCCGACCGGGAACCTGGACGGCGCGAACGCCGCCCACGTCTTCGAGTTGATGCTCGAACTCAACCGGGAACTCGGTACCAGCCTCGTGATCGTCACCCACGACGAGCGCCTCGCCGCGCGCATGGAGCGGATCCTGACGCTCGCCGACGGGCGGCTCGCCGAGACGGCGCCGCGCACTGTCTCCGCCGCGGCCCCATGAAGTATCATGCCGGCTCACGCCGATAACGAACGGGTCTGCAATGTGGGAAATCATCCGCGCGGGCGGCGGCTTCATCTGGCCGATCGTGCTGTGCTCGATCGTGTCCGTC
>JAJYFF010000089.1 GCA_021785405.1 Pseudomonadota bacterium
GAGCGGGGTGTCGAGCTCGACCTGCAATCCGCAGGTCGCGGCGGTGGTGCAGGCGACCGCGAGCACGGCGACCGCGTACACGGTGCCGCTGAGCGCGTTCACCAAGATCACCCAGAACTGCGGGAACACGGCGGTGACGGTCGCGCAGATCCTCGCCGCGCCGGTCACCGAGATCGACTTCCAGGCGGACGGCGGCACGGCGGCGATCACCGCGAGCGGCCTGACCTCGAACACCAACACCACGGTTGCCCTGTCGGGCAGCAATCCGTCGACCTACCCCACCACGGTCAACGTGGTCGGCACCGTCGCCTTCGGGAATGCGAGTGCACCTCCGCCGCCGACCACGACCACGAACGTGCTGTCGACGGGGTTCAACTCCAACGGGACGACGACGACCTCGACCTCCTCGGACGGCAAGTGGTCCGTGTACAGCGGTGGTGCCAACAATCCGGCGGGCGGCAGCGGCGGCGGCTACGCCGACCAGGGCGCGAACCCGAGCTACGAGTACGTGTACCTGCAGGACACGGCAGCTAATCTGGCCGGCTACACCTATCAGGGCGTCGGGATCCAGCCGGCGAGCGGGCAGACGGTCAGCGCGAGCGGATACAACAGCCTCGGCTTCACGCTCGCGGTGAATCCGGAATGGTTCTCCGCGGGCGCGAACTTCGTGGTGCTGGTCGCGGCGAACGTGAGCGGGGTGTCGAGCTCGACCTGCAATCCGCAGGTCGCGGCGGTGGTGCAGGCGACCGCGAGCACGGCGACCGCGTACACGGTGCCGCTGAGCGCGTTCACCAAGATCACCCAGAACTGCGGGAACACGGCGGTGACGGTCGCGCAGATCCTCGCCGCGCCGGTCACCGAGATCGACTTCCAGGCGGACGGCGGCACGGCGGCGATCACCGCGAGCGGCCTGACCTCGAACACCAACACCACGGTTGCCCTGTCGGGCAGCAATCCGTCGACCTACCCCACCACGGTCAACGTGGTCGGCACCGTCGCCTTCGGGAATGCGAGTGCACCTCCGCCGCCGACCACGACCACGAACGTGCTGTCGACGGGGTTCAACTCCAACGGGACGACGACGACCTCGACCTCCTCGGACGGCAAGTGGTCCGTGTACAGCGGTGGTGCCAACAATCCGGCGGGCGGCAGCGGCGGCGGCTACGCCGACCAGGGCGCGAACCCGAGCTACGAGTACGTGTACCTGCAGGACACGGCAGCTAATCTGGCCGGCTACACCTATCAGGGCGTCGGGATCCAGCCGGCGAGCGGGCAGACGGTCAGCGCGAGCGGATACAACAGCCTCGGCTTCACGCTCGCGGTGAATCCGGAATGGTTCTCCGCGGGCGCGAACTTCGTGGTGCTGGTCGCGGCGAACGTGAGCGGGGTGTCGAGCTCGACCTGCAATCCGCAGGTCGCGGCGGTGGTGCAGGCGACCGCGAGCACGGCGACCGCGTACACGGTGCCGCTGAGCGCGTTCACCAAGATCACCCAGAACTGCGGGAACGCGGCGGTGACGGTCGCGCAGATCCTCGCCGCGCCGGTCACCGAGATCGACTTCCAGGCGGACGGCGGCGCGGCGGCGATCACCGCGAGCGGCCTGACCTCGAACACCAACACCACGGTCGCACTCGCCGGCAGCAATCCGTCGACCTATCCGACGACCGTGAACGTGGTCGGAGGGGTGCAGTTCGCGCCGTGAGGCGCGCTTACAAGCGGCGGGTGGACTCGCGCACGATCACCTTGATCTGCGGCGGGTCGACCCGGGGTCGGCGGCCGGCGAGGATCGCGAGAATCGCCTCCGCCGACTGCTCGCCGAGCTCGTGCACGGATTGTCGAACGCTCGTCAGCGGCGGCAGCACGTAGGAGGAGGACGGCAGGTCGTCGAACCCGACGACCGACACGTCGTCGGGGATCTTCAAGCCCCGGCGAAACAGC
Source organism: Pseudomonadota bacterium (assembly GCA_021785405.1). Lineage (GTDB taxonomy): Bacteria > Pseudomonadota > Gammaproteobacteria > Steroidobacterales > Steroidobacteraceae > Bog-1198. The sequence goes on from JAJYFF010000089.1 coordinate 1,939, forward strand.
CCGAGGTAGGCGCCGTGGGCGGTCTGGTCGTTCACGCAGAAGACGGCCGTGAACCGCCGGCCTGAATCGAGCAGCCCGTTGACCGCGCGAAAGCCGCCATCCTCGTGCCAGTTCCCCTCCGCGACCAGGTGGGGATCGAACGCGATCGCCGCGTCCGCGAGCGCCGTCCGGTAGCCCGACAGACGCTCGAGGCCGTCCGGATGGTTCTCGGCGCCTGCAATGAATGCGATGCGTCGATGCCCGGCCTCGATCAGGTGTCGCGCCGCGAGTCGCGCGCCTTCCCGATCGTTCACCGGCAAGCTGAATATTCGTGGGCCGCGAAGGCTGCGGCCGGTGACGACGATCGGCACGCGCCGCGCGTACCGGCGTACCGCCGAGTCCGCGAGGCAGCCGGAGAACATGATGATGCCGTCGACCCCGCGATCGATGAACTCCCGCAGGCACCGGTCCTCATCGGCTTCGTTCCAATTGCCGCTCATGAACAGCGCCGCATAGCCGGCTTGCAGGAGCCGCTTTTCGACCCCGCGCAAACCCTCGGCATAGAACGGGCTGTCGATCGCCTGACTCAGCACGCCGATGGTCAGGCTCCGGCCGAGCGCGAGACCCCGCGCGGCCGCATCCGGTCTGAAATCGTGCTTCGCGATCGCGGCTTGCACCGCGACCTTCAACTGATCGCTGACTTTCGCGGTCCCATTGATGATTCGCGACACGGTGCTCGGCGAGACTCCCGCCTCGTCCGCGATCACGCGCAGCGTGATCGCCCGTCGAGACCGCGAGCCGCGGGCCTTGCGTGCCGGGTGCTTCGCTCTCATGCGCCGATTCCGAGCCGGCAGGCCGTTCTTTTCAGCCAGCGCAGCGTATTCGATCGCGCATTCTTCATCCCGACGCCCGACAAGGTTCCATCGCGTAGCGACTGCTCGATCTCTTCCAACGTTCGACCCCTCGTTTCCGGTGCATATCTCGCGACGAATACGGTAGCCGAGATCGCGAGGATTGCGTAGCCGAGAAACGTGTCCGAGGCGCCCCATCGGTGGAACTGCCAGGGGAACAGGAACGTCACGACCGCACTGGAGAGGGAATTGCAGAAACCCACGACGGAAATCGCGATCGCCCGGCTTCGATTCGGGAACAGCTCCGACACGAGCACCCAGACGATCGGACCGAAGGACACCGCGAACGAGGCCACGTAGGCGATGACGGCGGGCAGCACGAGCCACGCGTGGGCCGATCCCCGTTCGAATCCCGCACTGATCGTGAGCAGGGAGGCGGCCATTCCGAGACCACCGATCAGCAGCAAGGGGCGGCGCCCCAACCGATCGATGAAGCGCATCGCGAGGAGCGTCATGAGCACGTTGACGACGCCGACCACCACCGTCTGCCAAAACGCATCGACGACGCTGCCGGTGCTCTTGGTGAAGATGACCGGCAGGTAGTAGAAGACCGCGTTGATGCCCGTCACCTGTTGAAACACCCCCAAGCCGATGCAGAATACGAGCACGCGAAGGATCCCGCGATCCCGCAGCGACCCGAATCCGGACGTGCGCGAGGCGCCGATCGATGCGCGAAGTGCGTCGTACTGCTCGTCGGCAGCCGGTTCTCCCAGGGTTCGCATGACTTCCCGCGCGCGCTCTTCACGGCCGCTCAGAACGAGCCATCTCGGGCTTTCGGGAACCCGCGCGAGCAGGAGCAAGAACGCGATCGCGGGCACGGCCTCGATACCCAGCATCCACCGCCAGTTATCCTGGCCGACCGGCAGGAGCAGCCAGTTGGACACCGACGAGGCGGCGATGCCGATCACGATCATCAATTGGTTCACGGACACCAGCATGCCGCGGCGGCCCGGCGGCGCGATCTCGGCGATGTACATCGGTGCGATGAGGATCGCGCTGCCGACCCCGAGGCCCCCGATGATCCGGGCTGCGACGAACATCGCATAAGAGCGCGAAGTGGCGGCGAGGATCGAGGACGCCAGGAACAGCGCCGCCGTGACCTGCAGGATCGTTCGGCGGCCGTACCGGTCGGCGAGTTTCCCGGCGCTCAGATTGCCGATCATCGCGCCCCACTCGAGACAGCTGATCGCGATGCCGAGCCGGACGTCGCCGCCGCCGGCGGCGGGTCCGAAATAGTAATGGCGGAGGAAGGGCAGCGTGCCCGCGATCACGGTCGCGTCGAAGCCCAGCAGGAATCCGCCCAGGGCCGCGACGAACGCGATGTGTACGCTACCGCGGCTGACCGTCATACGATGCGCCAAGCCTACTCGAATGCGTCCACGACGGCGAGTCGCGGATGCGCCTTCACCTCTGCTCCGCACGCGTGGCATCGGTATTGCGGCCCTGGCACCGCCAGGTCAACGCGCCGCCGCGTCAGGCGTTGTACGCGGTGATCGGCAACTCAACCGGAGAGAGTCATGTCCAGGGCACGAACGGCGGTCGCGATGCTCGCGTTGGGGACCTGTCTGACGGTGTCCGCGTGCGTCGTCGCGCCGCCGCGGTACGCCGTCGCGGGGACGGTCTGGGTCGCGCCGCCGGCGCCGCGCGTCGAAGTATACGGGGCGCCGCCCTACCCCGGTTATTTCTGGATTGCGGGCTATTGGCGTTGGGCGCCGCGGGGCTACGTCTGGGTTCGCGGCCATTGGGCGCCGCCGCGGCCGGGGTTCCGTTGGGTGCCGAGACGCTGGGTGCACACCCGGTACGGCTGGCGGTTGCGCGGCGGACGGTGGCGGCGCGACTGATCCGGCGCACGTGGCGCCGCGCGCTGGACAATTCGCGGCGCTTCCCGTACTAGATGAGGCATGGCTGCCGAGTCGTCCACCGAGCACGCCCGCTACGCGAAGAATCTGCGTGATGAGCAGGAGGGTGCGGCGCTGTACGCCGCACTCGCCGCTGCCGAGCGCGATCCACTGCGCAAGGATCTGTTCGAGCAGTTGGCGGACGCCGAGGCGGCGCACGCCGAGGTCTGGCGACGCAAGCTCGTCGACGCGGGGGCTGTTCCGGAGGCGTTCAGGCCGAGCTTGCGAACCCGGATCCTCGGTCGTTTGGCGCGGGCCTTCGGACCGGCGTTCGTACTGCCGACCGTCGCGGCGGCCGAGTTCGCGGACCGAAACAAATATGCCGGGCAGTCGGACGCGGCGCCGCTCGCGGCCGAGGAACGCGGTCACGCGGCGGTGATCGCCGCCGCGTCCGGACCAGGTTGGCGCCCCGGCATGCAAGTCGGTCGCGCCGAGCCGTGGCACCGCGGAGTGTCGGGCAACAATCTGCGCGCGGCGGTGCTCGGCGCGAACGACGGTTTGGTGTCGAACTTTTGTTTGATGATGGGTGTCGCGGGCGCCGGCACCGCGCCGCGCACGCTGCTCCTGTCGGGTCTCGCGGGCCTGATCGCCGGCGCGTGCTCGATGGCGCTGGGCGAATGGCTGTCCGTGAGCAACGCGCAGGATCTCGCAACGACACAGCTCGCGAAGGAGCGCGAGGAAATCGAGCAGACGCCCGAGGCCGAGCAGCACGAGCTCGCGTTGATCTATCAGGCCAAGGGACTGCCCAAGGCGGACGCGCAGCGCATCGCCGCGCAGATCATGCAGAGCGGCCCGGCCGCGCTCGATACGCTCGCGCGCGAAGAGCTCGGGATCGACCCCGACGAGCTCGGCGGCAACCCCTGGTCTGCCGCCGGCGTGTCTTTCGGGCTGTTCGCGCTCGGGGCGCTGGTTCCCGTGCTGCCCTTGACGTTCCTGAGCGGCCGGATCGCGATCCTCGTGAGCATCGCCGGGAGCGGCACCGCTCTCGCGGTGATGGGCGCGCTGACATCGCTCTTCAACGGGCGGCCCGCCGCCTATTCGGCAGGGCGGCAGTTGGTGCTCGGCGCGGCCGCGGCGGCGGTGACCTACGGCGTCGGCGCGCTGGCCGGTGCCTCGCTGCGGTGACGGTGGTTTCGGTCCGGTCTGGCCGGGGCTTCTCGAATCACCCAGGACCGGCCGGTGCGTACACGATCTCGGTGCGCGCGCTGAACCGATACAGGTCCTCTTCGCCGCAGTGTGGGCACCGGATCGCGCTCAGCGGGTCGCCGAACCCGGCGCTCGATCCGATCGCCGCGAGCGATCCCGGGGTCAGCGCGATCAGACGGCCGCAGCCACGGTTCTTGCACAGCCAACCGGTATGGGTGTGATTCGGGACCAGTTCGGCGACCCGAAGGATCTCGACGTGTCGAATCGGCGCGGTGGATGCCGATTTCCGTGCCGGCGTGCTCCGTCCCTTGTGCGTGCGTTTGATGGCCATGATCGTCCCGAGGTTGCGGTTCCACTACGGATGTCGCAGCAGACTACGCTCGCAACGCATGGCTGCCAATGCGGGACGGTGCATCGAAGTCGAGGTCGTGGAGAGTCCGCGCGTGGCGATGCAGGCACGGCGTCAGGTAAAATGTTTAAAGTAAAATATATCTAGTAAAATGATAACTATATAGTTCAAGCTTTTGAAAATATTGTAAAAATGATATATTATCGATTGAATCGAATAATGACTCTGATGCCGTTGAATTTCGGGTATTTTTACCGTTTTAATCGCGACCATCGGCAGAATATTTTAAATAAATATTCCAAAATACAGACGGTTAAGACCTATTTCTAAATTAGCAGTAAATAAGGGTGTTCGCGCCGCCAGTCCGGTGCCCCGCTACCCGGGGCTCAGGCGCGCGGCCGTGTCTCTATGAAGCGTGCGCGGTGGTCCGGCGGTGCCGCTTCGCCCCTCGCCTTGCGCCACAGGTCGTA
>JAJYFF010000032.1 GCA_021785405.1 Pseudomonadota bacterium
CGCTCAACGGATAAAAGGTACTCCGGGGATAACAGGCTTATTCCTCCCAAGAGTCCACATCGACGGAGGAGTTTGGCACCTCGATGTCGGCTCATCACATCCTGGGGCTGTAGCAGGTCCCAAGGGTATGGCTGTTCGCCATTTAAAGTGGTACGCGAGCTGGGTTCAGAACGTCGTGAGACAGTTCGGTCCCTATCTTCCGTAGCCGTTGGAGAATTGAGGGTGAGTTGCTCCTAGTACGAGAGGACCGGAGTGAACGCACCTCTGGTGTACCGGTTGTCACGCCAGTGGCACTGCCGGGTAGCTATGTGCGGACGGGATAACCGCTGAAAGCATCTAAGCGGGAAGCCCCCCCCAAGATGAGTTCTCCCTAGACCTTTAAGGTCTCTGAAGGGCCGTCGAAGACTACGACGTTGATAGGCTGGGTGTGTACGCGCAGTAATGCGTTTAGCTAACCAGTACTAATTGCCCGTGAGGCTTGACCATATAACACCCAAGCGATTTGCCTAAACTGCAAGTCGCGACAGGGTGACGGACTCGATTGCGACTAAACATCGAAACAAATTGCGCGAATCAGCGGTGGAGCGGGACATGACCCGCTCCATCGCGACCGGTTTGCCTGGCGGCCATAGCGAGTGGGAACCACCCGATCCCTTTTCGAACTCGGAAGTGAAAACGCTCTGCGCCGATGCTAGTGTCGACTTTGTCGATGTGAAAGTAGGTCACTGCCAGGCTCTTACATTTCGAGACTGCGACGAACCCCCGCCGGGCGATCCGGCGGGGGTTTCGTTTTTGGCGAGCCGCCCCCGCCGACGTTCGTCGCGACGATCACGAGGCGCCACATGATCGACCGGCCGCGCACGCACCGTTGGAAACGCGGAGCCTGGATCGGCCCGGGCCGCGGGGGGTCGTCCGGCTGGTGGACCGCCGCGGCATGCTTCGTTCTCGCGGTCGCGGCGTGGATCCGTCCGTTGCACGCGCCGTCGCTGCCGCGCACGGCGACGCCGGTGGCACCCGCGGTCGCCCGGCGCGCGCTGCTCGCGGACGCGGGGACGATCGAGATCGCTCTCGAGGGAACCCAGGATCCCGCGGCCGGCGCCGTGCGCGGCGACGTCGTCTGGGATCCGATCGCCCAGCGCGGCTACATTCGCCTCGCCGGCTTGCCGCGCAACGATCCGTCCGTCGCGCAATACCAGATCTGGATCGACGACGCCGCCCGCGATCCGCGTTATCCGGTCGACGGGGGCGTGTTCGACTGCCCCTCGGCGCATCGTCGGGTGATCGTACCGATCCACCCCGCCGTGCCGGTCCATCGTGCGAAGGCGTTCGTGATCACGCTCGAGCCGCCCGGTGGCGTCGTCGTGTCCTCGAGGCAGCACGTGCTCGCGCTCGCCGAGGCGGGGTGAGCCGCGCGCCGGCGTCCGCGCCGGGATCCCGATCGGCTCAGGTCCCGAACAGGATGCGCTTGCGCTCCGCGAGCGTCGGCGGCGTCCATTGGTAGATCCAGGTCTCGGTCAATGGCCAGCCCCGGATCCGCAGGAACAACCGCAGGTCGATCGGATCCGTCCGATCGTCCGGCTTCACGTCGAACAAGGCCCGGTAGCCCTTGATCTCCGGGACGTAGTGCGCGGTCGTGTTCAGGATCTCCCCCCGGGAGGTCGTCACGACCGCATCGACCGGCGATCCCGCCGGCAGTGCACCGAGTTCGCCGCCGGCAAAATCCACGTCGAAGTGCCAGGAGAAGAACCGGCGCTGCTCGCCGATGATCCCGCCGAGGCCGGTGCGGGTCGCGATCGTCGTCCCGCGCGGCGATGCGAACGGCGTGTGCGTTCCCCAGTACAGTCGATAGCCGTACAGCAATTCCTGCCCCGGGAGCGGCGGCGCCGCGGGCTTCCAGAACGCGACGATGTTGTCGAAGGTCTCGTCCACCGTCGGGATCTCGACCAATTGCACCGCCCCACGGCCCCAGCCGCCACTCGGACCGTGCAACGGCTCGACCCAGAGATTCGGGCGGCGGTTGTAGAAGACGCCGTCGTCTTGGTAGTCCGCGAACCGACGATCGCGCTGCAGGAGCCCGAAGCCCCGCGGTTGGTCGTCGAAATAGGAGTTCAGACGCACCTGCGGCGGATTCACCAAGGGCCGCCAGATCCACTCGCCGGTGCCAGTCCACAGTGCCAATCCGTCCGAGTCGTGAACCTGAGGCCGCCAGTCGTGGGCGTCGCGCCGATCGTTCGACCCGAAGAAGAACATGCTGGTCAGTGGCGCGATGCCGAGCTGAGCGATCGGCTGGCGCGGATAGAACGCCGTGTCGACGTCCATGATCTGGGTCGCGCCGGGCGCGGCCTGGATGCGGACCGCGCCGGCGACGCTCGGCGAGTCCAGCAACGCGTACAGCGTCAGCTTGCCGGCGCCCGCCGCGGGTCGTTCGAACCAGAAGGTCGTGAATCGCGGGAACTCCTCGACGTGGTCGGGAACCGCGGTATCGATCGCGAGCCCCCGTGCCGACAATCCGTACTGCCGGGTGTCGCCGCCAACCGCCCGGAAATAGCTCGCGCCGAGGAACGCGCTCACGTCGTCCTGCCAGTCGGTCACGAATTGCACGCGAAAGCCGGCGAAGCCCTGCCGGCCGCGCATCGTCGAGGGCGCGATGCCGCTGTCACCGAAATCGAACAACCCGGGGTCGTAGACGATCTCCCGCGGGATGCCGGCGTCGATTTCGTAGAGGCGCACCGGTTGCATGAACCCCCGGCCGACGTGGAAGAACTGCAGCCGGAAGTTCAAGTCCGTGTCGGCCCACAGCGCGCGATCGGTGCGGAAGCGGATGGATTGATAGCGATCGTAGCTCAAGTGCGCGAGCGCCGCGGGCAGATCCACCCGGGGCGGCGCATAGGGGCGGGCCGCGAGCCAGCGCGCGTGACCCTTCAGCCACGCGAAATCGAACGTCGTCGAACCCGGTGTGGCGCTGGCGCCGCCCGGCGGTGCGGCGGCCACGCTCGCATCCACCCACGGGGCGGCAGCGACGGCCAAGGCCGTCTTCAATACGTCGCGTCGCCGTACCATCGCTAGCCCCCCTCGTTAGACCGGCCCACCCGGTCGCCGCGTGTCCGGCAGGAGCGCGAGCTGCGCGAGCATCCGCGCGTCGCCTGCCACTTGCACTCGCTCGAGCGGCGTCAACCACGCGAGCGCCTCGTGTAGCGTACGCGCCTGATGGAGCTTTTGCTCCGCGGTCAATGCGTGCGCGTTCGGCTCGCCCCGCGGGTCCGCGGGGCGCGGCAGGTTGCCGTGCAAGTGCGCCCACCGTGCCTCGCGATGCCGCGCGAGGTACTCCAGGCCGTCGTCCGGCAACGCGGGCGCGGCGGCGAGCAGCGCGGTGCGCCGCGCGGCCAGCGGCGGCGACCGTGACTCCTCGGGCGTGCGCAACAGGCCGACTCGCGACAACAGACGGCCAGCGGTCGCGCTGCCGCTGTAGCGCGACAGCGGCACGGACAGGAACAGCCCGAGCAACGCGGGCGACACCCACGCGAGCATCGGCGGCGACAAGAACCACACGATGATCGCGGTGACGCAACTCAGCAGGAAATGCCGTTTGTGGAAACTCCAGGCTTCCGACCAGCTCATGCCTTCGACGTCGCGGCGCTGCGCCTTCCAGCCCGAATCCCGGCCCATCAGGATCTCGAAGACGTGCCGGCACTGGATCAGCATCAGGATCGGGGCGTACAAGGCCGAGAGCAGCACCTCGAAGAACACGCTCGCGGTCACGCCGATGGCGCCACCGCTGTCCCGGCGCAACGACGGCTTCAGGAGCGCCCCCACGAAGCCGATCGTCTTCGGCACGAGCAGCACCACCATGCTGAACCAGAACAACGCGGTCATCCGCTGCGTGTCGAACCGCGGCCAGGTCGGGAACAGCTGGAAGTCCTGGGTGAAGTACTCCGGGCGGATCAGGTGCGACTGCAGCGCGAGCGCGAACCCGATCGTGAGCAGGATCAGCCAGAGCGGCGAGGACAGGTAACTCATGATGCCGATGCCGAGGTGCAGGCGGCTCGTGAACGCGAGGCCGCGGGTGCGCAGGACCTTCAAGTGCTGGAGGTTCCCTTGCGCCCACCGGCGGTCGCGAGCGGCCAGATCGATCAAGGACGGCGGCGACTCTTCCCACGAGCCGCCGAGCTCGGTCGTCATCCGCACCTTCCAGCCGCGCCGGCGCAGCAGCGCCGCCTCGACGAAGTCGTGCGACAGCACGTGGCCGCCGAAGGGTTTGCGCCCCGGCAGCTCCGGTAGTCCGCAACTCTCCGCGAACGCGGCGACGCGGATGATCGCGTTGTGTCCCCAGTAGTTGCCGCTGTCGCCCGACCACGCCGCGAGCCCGCGGGTGATCACCGGACCGTAGACGCGGGCGGCGAACTGCTGCAGGCGTCCGAACAGGGTGCGCGCGCCGATCAGCATCGGGGCGGTCTGCAGGATCCCGAGCCGTGGATCGGCCTGCATCTCGCGGACCAGTCCGACGAGCGTCGACGCCTCGATGAGGCTGTCCGCGTCGAGCACGACCATGTAGTCGTACCGGCCGCCCCAACGCTCGACGAAATCCTCGATATTGCCCGCCTTGCGGGCGACGTTGCGCCAGCGGCGGCGGTACCAGACCGGCATCGCGCCAGCGAGCGCCGCGCGCAAGCGGCTCACCGCGAGCGACTCGCGGATCCAGGCATCGGCGTCGGTCGAGTCCGACAGCACGACGATCTCGAAGCCCGGGTGCTCGCCCGCCGCCGCCAAGGCTTCGGCCATCGCCTGCAGCGCGCTCATCGTGCGCAAGGGGTCTTCATTGTAGATCGGCATCACGAGCGCGGTACGCGATGCCGGCGCCGGCGCTCGGCGCCGCGCTTCGCGGCGCTTCGAGGAGCCCGCGAGCGCGGAGCCCGTCGCCAACGCGATCCAGGCCAGGGTGATCGCGAAGAACACGATCATCAGACCCTGCAACAGCGTCATCCGCGCGAAACGCACGACTTGCAGCATCTGATAGACGCCGTAGCTGGCGATCGCCAGCGTCGTGCAGATCAGGATGATGCGTGCGTACACGACCGCCGCGCTCGGCCAGGGCCCGCGTTCGCGTGGCGGCGTGCGGTCCAGGTCCTGCTCCGGCATCGGCAGCGGCGCTTCGGGCGGCATCCCACCGACGGGATCCTGCGGCAATTCGCCGTGCGCGGGGTTCAACGCGCCGTCCATCGATAGAGCCAGGTCTCCGCGACCGGCCGGCCGGCGCGAGTGACCTGGAGCCGCAATTCGCTGAGCTCCCGGCGTCTCGGCGCGAACTCGAAACTCGCCCTGAATCCGCGGATCGCGGGGTTCGGCACCAGCCGCACGTCGGATACCGTGCCGGTGGATGCGCTCACCGCGACGTGCAGACCCGCGATGCGGTCGCCGGCGCCCGCGAAATCGATCGCGAAGAACCGCCGTTTGCCGTCGGCGCTCGCGCCGGAGCGCGTCGCGACGACCTCGCCGAAGCCCTTCGGCAGCGGCGGGTCTGCGAGCCAGCTCAGGCGGTACTCGAAATGCGCCGCGTGCCCGCGCCGCAACGGCTCGCGCGGTTGGAAGAACGCGACGATGTTGTCGTTGGTCGCGCGGGCCGACGGGATCTCGATCAGTTCGACCGCACCCTGGCCGAAGCCGCGTTCCGGTTCGACCCAGGCGCTCGGCCGCAACTCGTAGTGCGCCCGCAGATCCTCGTAATCACAGAGTTGCCGCGCGCGCTGGACGAGCCCGAATCCGCGCGGCGCCTCGGTGGTGAACGACGAGATCTGCAGCTTCGCCGGGTTCGCGAGCGGCCGCCAGACGTGCTCGCCGACGTTCGTCGTGATCTCGAGGCCATCGCTGTCCGCGACCGCCGCGCGGTAATCGTCGCGCAATCCCCGGTCGCTCGCATCGAACAGGAACATCGAGGTCAGCGGCGCGATGCCGTACGCCCGGATCGTCCGTCGCGGGAACAGCGTCACCTCGACGTCCATCGTGGTCACGAGGCCGGGCGTGACGACGAACCGGTAGGCGCCGGTCGCCGACCGGCTCTCGAGGAGCGCATAGATCACGATCGAGCGGGCGCGCGGCCGCGGTTGCTCGATCCAGAAGCGCGTGAACGCGGGAAATTCCTCACCCGCCGGCTCCGCGGTGTCGATCGCGAGGCCGCGCGCCGACAGACCGAACACTTCGCCGCGGGCGATTGCGCGGAAGTAGCTCGCCCCCTGGAATTGCAGGAAATCGTCCCAGCGGCGCCGAGAGGACAGGTGGGCTTGCACGCGGAAACCCGAGAGCGGCAGCGCCCGATCGGGTCGGATCGGCGGCGGGACGCCGGGGAAGCGGAACATCGACGGGGTCGCGGCCACGGTGCGCATGCGGTCACGGTCGATCACCGAGAGGTTCACCGCGGTCCGGAAGTTGAAGCCTACCAGGAGCGGCGTCAGCCGAAACGCGCCCGGCGCCCGCCCCCAGACGTTGGCGCGTGGATCGAACTCGATGCGGCGATATTGCTCGGCGTCGAGGCGTCCGAGCCAGGCCGGCACGCGCTCGGGCGGCAGCGTGTATTGGCTCGACGCCAGTTGTTGCGCGATCGCGACCACCGAATCGAACGAAAAGACCGGCGGCGGCGCCCGGCGACCGCGCGCAGCCGCGATCGACGGAGGCGACAGCAGCGCGAGCAGCGTGAGCGCCCCCAACGATCTCGCCAATGATCCCCGCATGATCCTCATTGAACGTCCGTGACGACGAGCGGCTCCCGCCGCACGGGATGCAGCGCCGCGCGCAGTGCGATTCCCAAAGATCGTCAATGACGGCGCGCCTGTCAACGGGACGCGTCGTCGTCGCCGCTATGTTAGCGTGCAGGGATGATCCCCACCGAGTCGCAAAGCGCCGCCGAGGTGCTGATGGTTCGCCCGGCCTGCTTCGGCTTCAACCCCGAGACGGCCGTCAGCAATGCGTTCCAGCGATCGCCGTCGGCGCCGCCGGCCGGACCGCGGTCGGCCGCGCTCGCGGAATTCGACGCCGCGGTCGCGGTGCTGCGACGCGCCGGCGTCGGGGTGATCGTCGCCGAGGACACCCCGGAACCGCCGAAGCCGGACGCGGTATTTCCGAACAACTGGGTCAGCTTCCACCGCGACGGACGGGTCGTGCTCTACCCGATGCAGGCGCCGAGCCGCCGCGCCGAGCGGCGCGAAGCGCTGATCGAGGAGCTCGCGCGGATCGGCGACTTCCATATCTCCAGCGTTTTGGATCTGAGCCACCGCGAGGCCGAAGGGAAATTCCTCGAGGGCACCGGCAGCCTCGTGCTCGACCGGTCCGCCCGCATCGCGTACGCCTGCCTATCGCCGCGAACCGATCTCGACGTGCTCGGCGAGTTCGCGCAGCGCCTGGATTACGAACCCGTCGCATTCGAGGCCGTCGATCGGCTGGGTCGGCCGATCTATCACACGAACGTGCTGATGGCCGTCGGCTCCGGATTCGCGGTCGTGTGCGCCGAGGCGATCGTCGATGCCCGGCAGCGCGCCAACGTGCTGTCGCGCTTGGCGGCGACCGGGCACGCGATCGTCGAGATCACGCACGCGCAGATGGAGTCTTTCGCGGGCAATTGCCTCGAATTGACCCCGCCGCAGGGGCGGCTCGTGGTGATGTCCGACGCCGCCTGGGGTTCGCTGGAGGGCGCGCAACGCGAAGTGCTCGAGCGGCAGGGCACCGTGCTGCGGGTCGCGATCCCCACGATCGAGAGCGTCGGTGGCGGCGGGATCCGCTGCATGCTCGCCGAATTGCACCTGCCGAAGCGGCGCTGAGTCCCGGCGGCGTCCGGCCGGCGCGAACTGGTGTCATAATCCGCCGATGCTCGAACTCGGTCTGAAGATCCTGGTCGCATATCTGCTGGGTGCGCTGGTCGGCAGTCTGGTCCTCGGGAGGTGGCGCGGCATCGACATCCGCGCGATGGGCAGCGGCAACGCCGGCGCGACCAACGCGTTTCGCACGCAGGGCAAGGGGTTCGGCGTCGCCGTGTTCGTGATCGACGTCGCGAAGGGCGTCCTCGCGGTGGCCTGGATTCCGATCGCGCCGATCCCGGCGTCGTGGCACGACCCGGCGCTGTCGCCGACGTGGCTGGCGCTCGGCTGCGGCCTCGCGGTCGTCGTCGGGCACGTCTTTCCCGTGTGGTTCGATTTCCGCGGTGGCAAGGGGGCCGCGACGATGATCGGCGTCCTCGCCGCGCTCGCGCCGCGCTTGCTCGCGCCGACGGTGATCGCGTGGTGCCTCGTCGTCGCGCTGACCGGGTTCGTCGGACTCGCCACGATGCTCGCGGGGGCGGCGGCGACCGTCACCGCGGCGTTCCTCGGCGCCGGCGATTGGCGGCTGACCGGATTTTGCGCCGCGCTCACGGCGTTCCTGGTGTACACGCATCGGGGCAACATCGCGCGCATGCGAGCGGGCCAGGAACACCGCGCGCGGCGCCTATGGCTGTTCCGTCCGCGTTCGGCATGAGCGATCGCGCGCTCGTCGCACACCTGGCCGACGGGCAGGTGCACTCCGGCGAACGGCTCGCCCATGCGCTCGGCGTGTCCCGCGCCGCGGTCTGGAAGGGCATCGAGCGCTTGCGCGCCCAGGGGGTCGAAATCCTCGCGGAACCTCGCCGCGGGTATCGACTGCCCGCGGCGGTGGAATTGCTCGAGGAATCACGGCTCCTGCGCTCGATCGCGCCCGGCCGCCGCGAGCGCTTGCGGGCGATCGAGGTGCTGTTCGACGTGGATTCGACGAACGACCGCTTGGTGAGCCGCGAGCCTCCCCCGCCCGATCAGGCGCTGCTGTGTTGCTGCGAGCTGCAACGCGCTGGCCGTGGACGCCGCGGTCGCCGCTGGCTCGCGCCGTTCGGTCAGGGGATCGCGCTGTCGATCGGCTGGCAATTTCGCGCGATGCCCCGTGACCTGGCGGCGCTCGGCCTCGCGATCGGGGTCGCGATCGCGCGCGCGCTCGCGCGGATCGGCGCGCGCGGGATCCGGCTCAAATGGCCGAACGACGTGTGTTTCGAGGACCGCAAACTCGGGGGGGTCTTGATCGACCTGCGCGCCGAGGCGGAGGGACCGGTGCACGTCGTGATCGGCATCGGCCTCAATCTCGCGTTATCGGCGCAGGCGCGCGAGCTCATCGAGGCGACGGGAGTCCGGGCGGCCGCCGTCGCCGATGCCTGCCCGGCGGCGCCCTCGCGTAACGAGGTCGCCGGATCCGTGATCGACGAAGTGCTGGTGGTGCTGCAAGACTACGAACGTGGCGGATTCGCGCCGCACCGGGCGGAATGGTCCTCGCTCGATGCGTACGCGAACCGTCGCGTGCGTCTGGTGCTCGGCGCCGAGTCCGTGCTCGGCATCGCGCGCGGCATCGACGCCGCGGGCGCGCTGCTGCTCGACGTCGATGGCAGTCTGCGAAAATTCCTGTCCGGCGATCTCAGCTTGCGGCTGGAGGGCGGTGTGGCTTGAGAATCCTGAAAGGCATCGTGTTCGCGCTGGTCTTGGCCAACGTCGTCTACTTTCTCTGGTCGCGCAACTTTGCGCCGCCCGCGGGCGGGTCGCGACTCGCCGCGGTGCCGCGACTCGCGCTCGCGTCCGAGGCCGCCGCGAGCGCGCCGTCGAGCGCGCCGGCGAGCGCGGCCGCGGCGAGCGCGGCGCAGACCGGGACCGTTGCGCCGGCGATGCCGACCGCGGCCAGCGCGGCATCGAGCGCGTCGACCGCCGCGGCGGCGACCGATCCCGCGGGTTCCGTCGCGGCACCACCGTCGCGCGCGTCGTCCGCGACGCGGTGCATCAGCGTCGGTCCGTTCCTCGACGTCGCCGAGGCGGCACGCGCCGCCGCGACGCTGCGCCGCGGCGGTTACCGGCCGCAGCAGCGGGTCGCCGAGGGCGAAGTCCGGGCTGGCGTCTGGGTGTATCTGGATCTGCCGCCGTCGCCGGACGCGGTCGCGCGCTTGCGCGCGCGGCTCGCGCAGGCCGGTCTCAAGGATGCGCTGGAGATGCCGGGCCCGAAGGGCGCCACGGTGATTTCACTCGGCTTGTACAGTGAACCGACGCGGGCCCAGGCGCGAGCCGCACTCGCGCGGACGCTCGGCTTGCGGCCGCACGTCACGGCGCGTAGCCGCAGCGGCGACGTCTACTGGCTCGACGTCGACTTGAAGCCCACCGATCCGAACTTGACGCCGTCGGATCTGGGGCCTGGCAAAGGACGCATCGTCCGACTGCAGGTGGTGTCATGCCCCGGCGCTTGACCGCGAAGGCCTTGCGGATCGGCGGATTCATGGTGGCCTACGGCGCCTGGTTCGCGTCCCTGGCCGTGATCGGCTACCAGGGGTATCGCTGGTTGCAGGATGGACGCTGGACCTCGATCGGCGTGAGCGACGGACTTCGATCCGTGTTCGCCGCGATCGGGGCAGGCGAGCACGGTCGCCTCGCGCAGTTCGTGCAATGGCTCGCCGAGCCCGCGGATTGGATCGGATGGCATCGCGTGCTCGAGGTGACGCCCGCGTCGGTCGCGTTGTTCTTGCTCGCGATCCTCGGGAATTTCGCCTACGTCTATGGGAGCGATTCGTTGAATGCACAGCAGGAGGAAGCATCGTGAGTGAGCCGGACGCACCGCGACCGCCGTTGCCCCCGTTCGACATCGAGACCGCCACGCGCAAGGTGCGCATGGCCGAGGATGCGTGGAACACGCGCGATCCGCAGCGCGTGTCGCTCGCGTATACCCGCGACAGCGAGTGGCGCAACCGCAGCGAATTCCTGCGCGGCCGCCGCGAAATCGTCGAATTCCTGATCCGCAAATGGAACCGCGAACTCGATTATCGCCTGGTCAAGGAACTGTGGACCTGCCGGGAGAACCGCATCGCGGTCCGGTTCGCGTACGAGTGGCACGACGATGCCGGCCAATGGTTCCGGTCCTATGGCAACGAGAACTGGGAGTTCGACGAGCGCGGCCTGATGCGCCGGCGCATCGCGAGCATCAACGATCTGCCGATCGCGGCGGCGGCCCGCCAATTCCACTGGCCGCAGGGTCCGCGGCCGCTCGATCACCCGGGCTTGTCCGATCTCGGCCTGTAGCCAGCGGCGGGTCCCGCGCTCGGCGGCGGTGCCCCGCGATCGGCCTCAAGAGTGCGGGGATTCGCCGAGCGCGTGGATCAGTCCCTTGGTCACGCGCTCGTCGATCTCGGCGGCGTGCGCGAGGTGCACCGGATAGCGGACGACCGCTTCGACCGACGCCGTGCCGAATTGCAACTGCACGCGCGGCTCCGCACTCCCGGCCGATTTCGATGCCGTTGCTTCGCGGATCTCGGCGGTCTGCCGCTCGATCTCGCCGCGATAGTCCTGTAGCGCGTCGTTCACCGCGAGCAGCAAGCGGCTCTTGCTCTCGACCGGATCGGCGCCCGCCGGCAGCGTCAACTTGACCTCATGCCAGGCGATCTCGACGCCGGGGATCTGCTTGAACAAGCCGTTCGCGACCTGGAACACGATCGAATTCGCGAACGCGACGACGCGGCCCGTCGGGCCGAGCCTGCCCTGGCCGCCGAGTTCCATCAGCTGCAGACGCACCAGGCCGAGGTGGATGACCTCGCCGGTGACGTCGCCGATCTGCACCCGGTCGCCGACGCGGATCCCGTATTTCCCGATCAGGAAGAAGTAGCCGACGATCGAGACGAGGACGCTCTGCATCGCGACCGCGACACCGGCGGTGATCAGTCCCGCGAACGTCGCGATCGTGCCGAGCTGGGTCGCGAAGGCGATGCCGATGATCAGCGCAACCAGCGTCCACAGCGTGATCGCGCGAATCAGCAGCAGCTGATGCCGGCGCCGCGACTCGTGCGCGTAACGGAAGACCGCGCGCCGCCAGAACTCGGCGGCGACGAACAAGGCCGCGAGCACGAGCGCGAGAATCCCGGCCCGCACGCCGAGCGCGATCGCGGCGCTGCGATAACGTTGTTCGATCGCCGCGCGCCAGCTGCGCAGATTCGCGACGTACTGTGGCACCAGCACGTAGGATTTGCCGAAGGGGATCAACAACGACGACATCCGGCGGAACTCGCCCGCGAGCGCATCGAGTTGCGGCCGCATCGCGATCAACGTGGCCGGGTCGGCGTGATCGGCCGCGGCCGCGAGCGCGTCACCGCGCGCCGCGAGCGACCGGACGCGGGTGACCAGTGGCGCGCGCGCCTGTGCGAAGGCGCGCTCGAGCGCGAGCGTGGCCTTTATCCGGGCATCGAGCGCATCCCGCTGGGACGCGAGCCGCCACATCGCGCGAGCGCGTTGCCACAGCCCCCCGTTCGATGGCGGTGTGCCGGACGCTGCCGGCAGCTCGACGCGGGCCGGTTCGGCGGCCGGCGCCCGCGGGTGGGCGCCGGCCGGCGCGCTCGCGTCCGGGTGCGCCGCGGTGCCCGGCAGCGCGAGCGACATCGCCTCGATCTGCAGGTTCAGGGAACCTGTGCCGGACCCGGTCGTCCCGGCGAAATCGGCCATCGCGTCGATGATCCCGAGCCGCGCGTCGGTCAAGTCGCGCTCGCCGTGCAGCTCGGAGATCTGCGCGAGCAACGCCGCGCGCTGGCGGCCGCGCGCGCGAGCGAGACCGGCGCGCGCGGCCGCGATCTCGGTATCGATCGAGCGCTCGTCGGTCTGGAGCTTCGCTTTCAGGTGGAACAAGCCGGCGTTCGTCGATCCTGCCGGCGCCGACGCATTCGATGTGCCGGGGCGCGCGAGCATGCGGGCGTCCGCGCGCGCGATCGCGAACGTGAAGGCGAGGATCTGTTGGGCGATTCGCGCGTTCTCGGACACGATCGGCCAATCGCTCGGCCGTTCGGCGATGTCGCGCTCGGTCCGGTCCTGCCGATACCACTGGATCGTTCGGTCGAGCAGCGCGAGCACCGCGCGCGCGCTCAGCGGCGCGGGCAGGGCCGAGGATTCGGCGGGCGCGTGGGCGGGATTCGCCGCCGCGCTCGGCGGCGGCGTCGAGCGCTTCGCCGCGGCCGCCGCGTTGCAGGGCGTCGGCGGCGCGAAGGTCGCCGTGGCGATGCACGCGAGGGCGGCGGTGGCGAGCCAGGGGAGTTTCGAGGTTGCATGCATCGGCGCGAACTCGCGAGATCGAGGATCCGACAGGGCAGATGGTGCCGGCTGCAGGGATCGAACCCGCGACATCCAGTTTACAAAACTGGCGCTCTACCAACTGAGCTAAGCCGGCTCGGCGCTAGTTTACCGCCTCGGGCCCGCAGTACAATCGCGCGCCCGCGGTGGCGCTCGCGGCTCAGGGCGCGCGCGCGCCGGCGTCGCGGCGCGGCGTTCGCAGGTGCTCCATCCCCTTGAATTCGACGAACTGCGTCGTCGTCTTCCACAGATAGTCGCCGAACAGGAACGGCTCGAACGGGGCGGCGCCCGGAATCGGTAGCGGCGCGATCTGCGCGTCGGCGCAAGCCTCGTAGAAGAACGGAATCGACCGGCGTTCCCGTCCGTGACCGATCACCCGATGCTCGGTCGCCTTGACGCGCCCGCCGCTCCAGCGCTCGAGGACCTTGCCGAAGTTCACCGCGAGGCTGCCCTCGGCGGGGGGCACGTCGATCCAGGCGCCGTCGCGATGCCGTGCCTGCAGACCTTCCACGCCGTCCTGGGCGAGCAAGGTCAAGAATCCGGTGTCGACGTGCGGGGCGCCCATCACGTACCAACGCTCCCCGCCGCGATCGACCCAGATGCCGGGTTCGGTCGCGGCGACACGGTCCGCGTCGGATCGCACCGGATAGCGAATCAACCGCAGCGTCGACAAGCCGCCGCGTGCGAACGCGTCGTCGAAATGGGTCTCCGGGAGCCCCAAGCCGCGCGCGATCGCGCGCATCACCGCGCGGCTCACGCCTTCCATCGACGAGTAGTAGGCGGCGACCGTCGCGCGCCACCCCGGGAGGGCGGCGTCGGGCGGCAGCGGCGTCGGCTCGCGCAGTGGGTCGCCGGGATCGACGACGGTTGGACCATAGGCGACGTCGGGTCCCATGTCGATGCCTTCCTTGCAGGTCAGAAAGCCGTCCTGCGCCGGGAACCAGCCGCGATACAGATTCGGCCGGCTGGCATCGAACTTGCGGCGCCACAGGCATCGGATCTGCGGTTCCGGCAGATCGAAGATGCGCAGCAGGTCGGCGCGGGTCGCGGCGTCGAGCGGCACCGACGGCGCGAATCCCGTCGCGACGAAGAAGCCGGTTGCGGCGCTCGCGGCCATGATCTCCGCGTCGACGGCGTCGCGTCGGCCCGACGGCGCGCCGAACAGGGCACCGACGTCGATCACCGGGATGCGTGCGCTCATCGAATCTCCTCCGCCGTGTCGTCGCGGTCGATGGCCGACGATAGCGCGAACCGGTCGTCATCGTCGAGCCGGACAAGCCCGGATCCCGCCGGCCCGCGCAGCGCTGCTAGACTCCGGGCATGGCGGAGTCCGCGTTCGACGCAAATCACTGCGCGCTGCTCGATCGCGCCCGCACGCGCGAGGCGGATCGCCGCGCGGTCGCGGCCGGGACGTCGATCGAGCAGTTGATGCTGCGAGCGGGCGACGCGGTCGCCCTGCAGATCGAACGACGCTGGGCGGCGCGCCCGGTCGTCGTGCTCTGCGGGCCCGGCAACAACGGCGGCGACGGCTGGGTCGTGGCCCGACGTCTCGCCGAACGCGGCTGGCCCGTGCGCGTTGCGCTGCTCGGTCCGCGCGAGCGGCTCGGCGGCGCCGCGCGGCAACAGGCGGATCGGTGGCAGGGATCGCTCGAGCCGGTCGGTCCGGGCTCGCTCGACGGTGCGGCGCTGGTCGTCGACGCGCTCTTCGGCGCGGGTCTCGGCCGCGCGCTCGACGGCGCCGCGCTCGAGACGCTCGCCGCGGCGCACACGCGACGGATCCCGATCGTCGCGATCGACGTACCGAGCGGCGTGGACGGCGATACCGGCGAGGATCTGGGCGCCGCCCCCGCGGTACTCACCGTGACCTTCGTTCGCAAGCGACCGGGGCACCTGCTGCTGCCGGGTCGCGTGCTGTGCGGCGAGGTGGTCGTTGCCGACATCGGCATCGCCGACTCGATCGTGACCGCGCTCGCACCCGACGCGTTCGAGAACGATCCGCGGTTGTGGATCGACGCATTGCCGGGTCCCGGGATCGCGGATCACAAGTACTCGCGCGGCCACGCACTGATCGTCGGCGGCCACCCGCTGACCGGCGCCGCACGGATGGCGGCGCGGGCGGCAGCGCGCGCCGGCGCGGGCTTGACGACGATCGCCGCGCCGTCGGCCGCCTGGCCGATCTACGCGGCGACGTCGCAGAGCGTGATGGTCGCACCGATCGACACCACCGACGACCTCGCGCGGCTGCTCACGGACCGACGGATCTCCTCGATCCTGATCGGCCCTGGCGCGGGCGTCGGCGCCGAGACGCGCGCCCGTGTCCTCGCGATCCTCGAGACGCGCCGACCGACGGTGCTGGATGCGGACGCGATCAGCGCGTTCAGCGACGATCCGGCGAGCCTGTGGCAGGCGATCCGCGGGCCCTGCGTGCTCACCCCGCACGAAGGAGAGTATCGGCGCGTGTTCGATTGCGGCGGCGGGAAACTCCGGCGGGCGCGCGGCGCGGCTGCGGCGAGCGGCGCGGTGATCGTGCTGAAGGGCGCCGATACCGTGGTCGCGGCGCCCGACGGCCGCGTCGCGATCAACGCGAATGCGCCGCCGAACCTCGCGACCGCGGGGGCGGGCGACGTGCTGGGCGGGCTGGTCGCGGGACTCCTCGCCCAGGGCATGGATCCCTGGCGCGCGGCCGCCGCTGCCGTGTGGATGCACGGTGCCGCGGCGAACGCGTTCGGCCCCGGGCTGATCGCCGAGGATCTACCGGAGCGCATCCCGGGCGTCTGGCGCAGGCTCCATCGCCTGCGGTCGCGAGGACCGTGAGGTGTTCGCGATGCAGCTCGCGGCGCCCGGCTCGCCGCTCGTCGCGATCGAGCGACCCGATCCCGTGCCGGGCCCAGGACAGATCCGCGTCCGGGTGAGCGCCTGCGGCGTGTGCCGCACCGACCTGCACCTCGTCGACGGGGAACTGCCGGCGCCGAAGGCCGGGGTCATCCCGGGTCACGAAGTCGTCGGGCGGATCGACGCGATCGGCGCCGGCGTCGAGGGCTGGTCGATCGGCCAGCGCGTCGGGATCCCGTGGCTCGGGTCGACCTGCGGGACGTGTCCGTATTGCGTGGCGGACCGCGAGAATCTCTGCGATCGGCCATCGTTCACCGGCTATACGCGCGATGGCGGCTATGCGAGCGCGGTGATCGCCGATGCCCGCTACGTATTCGCGCTCGGTGATCGCGGCGACGACGCCGAGATCGCACCGCTCCTGTGTGCGGGCTTGATCGGCTGGCGGGCGCTCGTCGCCACCGGCGAACGGCGCCGGATCGGCCTCTACGGGTTCGGGGCGGCCGCGCACATCGTCGCGCAGGTCGCGGCCTGGCAGGGGCGCGAGGTGGCGGCGTTCACGCGCCCCGCCGACTTCGCGACGCAGCGCTTCGCGCGCTCCCTCGGTGCGGTCTGGGCCGGCGGATCGGACGAGCGTCCGCCGGAGCCGCTCGATGCCGCAATCCTGTTCGCGCCGGTCGGCGCGCTGGTGCCCGCGGCGCTCGCCGCCGTGCGCAAGGGCGGGCGCGTCGTGTGCGCCGGGATCCACATGAGCGACCTGCCGAGCTTTCCATATCGGCTGTTGTGGGAGGAGCGCGAGCTCGTCTCGGTCGCCAACCTGACGCGGCGCGACGGCCGCGAATTCCTGGCGATCGCGCCGCGGGTCGGACTGATGACGAAGACGACCCGCTATCCGCTGCGCGAGGCGAACCGGGCGCTCGAGGATTTGCGGGCGGGACGATTCGAGGGAGCGGCGGTCCTCGTACCGTGAGCCCCCAAGGGCCGCGCCGGCGTGGGCGCCCGGCGCCACGCGCTCAGCGCTCAGCGCTCAGCGCGCGAGCGTTCGTCGCAAGGCCTTGAGCTCGCGGCGGCGCTCGGGGCTCACCCGTGGAAAATCGAGCTGCAACGCGCGGATCGTGGCGAGGATCACGCTGGAGACGATCAATCGCGCGTTGCGCTTGTCGTCGGCGGGCACGACGTACCACGGCGCGAACCGCATGCTGGTCGCCTCGAGACATTTCTCATAGGCGCGCATGTACTGCTTCCAGTACCGACGTTCCTCGACGTCGGCGCGGCTGAACTTCCAGTTCTTCTCCGGTTGATCGATCCGCTCGATGAAGCGCCGTCGTTGCTCGTCCTTCGAGAGGTGCAGGAAGAACTTCACGATCCGCGTGCCGTTGCGGTGCAAATGGCGCTCCAGGTCGACGATCGACTCGTAACGCCGGCGCCAGACATCCTTCGTGCCGATGCGCGAATCCGGCACGCCTTCGTTGCGCAAGATCTGCGGGTGCACGCGTACGATCAGCACCTCCTCGTAGTAGGAGCGGTTGAAGATGCCGATCCGACCGCGCTCCGGCAGGTCCCGGGTGGTTCGCCAGAGAAAGTCGTGTTGCAGCTCGCTCGCGCTCGGATGCTTGAAGCTGAACACCTGGCATCCCTGCGGGTTCACGCCCGACATCACGTGCGCGATCGCGCCGTCCTTGCCGGCCGCATCCATCGCCTGGAAGATGAGCAGCAGTGCGTGGCTCGCCGAGGCGTACAGCCGCGCCTGTTGGGCGCTGAGAGCCGCGACGTGGTCGTGCAGGATCCGTTGGTACTGCGCGTCGCTCGAGTAGACCGGCGCGATCCGCGTCGGCCATTTCTTCAGGCTCACCGCGGCGCCTTCGGCGACGCGAAAACGTTCCGGGTCGATGTGCATCGTCGCTCCCGCCAGGCTCGCTGATCCTCCGGTCGTCGCCGAGACTACCGCGCGGGGCAGGGCGCGGCAATCGACCGGCGCAGGAGGCGCCGATCGGGGGTGCGACGGCGCTACAATGGCGGCTGGACCGGCAAACGGGTGAGCGACAGTGACGATGACGCGTACGATGGCGATCGTTGGTGCCCTGTTGGTGGCGGCGGGCCTCTACCAGTTGATCAAGCCGCTGAGTTATTCGAGCGAGCAGAGCGTGGTGAAATTCGGCGGATTCGAAGCCCAGGTGCGCAGCGAGAAGACCGTCCCGCCGTGGGTCGGCGGCGTCGCGCTCGGCGCGGGCTGCGTGCTCGTGGTGATCGGACTCGCGAAGAAGCGCTAGCGCGCGGAGTTCGACGATGCACGTCCGCCCCTTGGGCCGTCAGGGCTTGACCGCGTCGGCGCTCGGATTCGGGTGCATGGGGCTCTCGGACTTCTACTCCAGCAGTCCGGTGAGCGAGGCCGAATCGATCGCGCTGATCCATCGGGCGATCGACCTCGGCGTCACCCTGTTGGACACGGCCGACGTGTACGGACCGCACACGAACGAGCGCCTGGTCGGCCGGGCGCTCGCCGGGCGGCGCGATTCGGTCGTGCTCGCGACCAAGTTCGGTCTCGTGCGCGAACCCGGCAGCACCGCGCGCGGGGTGTGCGGACGGCCGGATTACGTGCGCGAATGCTGCGACGCTTCGCTGCGGCGACTCGGGGTCGACACGATCGATCTGTACTACCAGCACCGGGTCGACCCCGGCATTCCAATCGAGGAAACCGTCGGCGCGATGGGCGATCTCGTCCGCCAGGGCAAGGTGCGCTACCTCGGGCTCTCGGAGGCCGCGCCGGCGACGATTCGCCGCGCGCACAAGGTGCATCCGATCAGCGTGCTACAGACCGAATATTCCTTGTGGACTCGCGATCCCGAGGAGCAGGTCCTCCCCACCGTGCGCGAGCTCGGCATCGGCTTCGTCGCGTACAGCCCCCTCGGGCGCGGCTTTCTCGCCGGTCGCTTCGCGACGCCGGCGGATCTCGCGGTGGACGACTACCGCCGGCAGTCGCCGCGGTTTCTCGACGAGAATTTCCAGCGCAACCTGGCGCTGCTCGACGCGATCAAGCGTATTGCGGCGCGCCGGGGGGCGACGCCGGCGCAGCTCGCGCTCGCCTGGGTGATGGGCCGCGGCGAGGACGTCGTGCCGATCCCCGGGACCACGAGCCGCGCGCGCCTCGAGGAGAATTGCGCCGCCGCCGCGATCCGGCTCGCCGCCGCGGACACCGCCGAACTCGATGCGATCGTCCGGCGCGATGCGGCCGCGGGCGCGCGCTATCCGGAGCGGACGATGCACCTCGTGGATCGCTGAAGCGCGCCGCGTATCCTCACGCCGTCGCCGCTTCGAGCCAGCGTGTCAGCTGACCGGCGTCCATCGCACCGGACTGGCGCGCGATCTCGCGACCGCCGCGAAACACGATCAGCGTCGGAATGCTGCGAATCCCGTGCCGTTGGGCCGGTGCGGATTCCGCGTCGGTATCGAGTTTCGCGAACCGGAATCGCGGTTCGAGTTGCCGCGCGGCCTGTTCGAAGAACGGCGCCATCATCTGGCAAGGGCCGCACCAGGTCGCCCAGAAATCGACCACCAGCGGCAGGTCGTTGCGTGTGACGTGCACATCGAAGTTCGTGGACTTCAATGCGAACGGCTTGCCTTCGAACAAGGCGTGATGGCACCGTGGGCAACGGGGTCCGTCGCCAAGGCGCGCGGCGGCGAGTCTGACGACCGCGTCACAATTTCCGCAGACGACGTGTACAGGGTCCAACATGGCGTTCCGTCCCGGCTAAGCTACTATCGATTTCGGCCACTCGGAGTGAGCAATGGTGTCGCTCGCGCGAAATTCAAGGAACCGGTCGGGATCGGCGGTGGTCCAACGAGGGGTCTGCGACCGAATTCGGGCGGAGGAGGGAGGACGATGGCGGTGGTCAGCAATCCAAGGCGGCTTCGGTCGATCGCGAGGCCATGGGTCCTCGGCGCATCGCTCGCATGCCTCGTCGCCCTCGTGCGACCGGCGTCCGCGGCACTCGGCGACACGACCGCCTCGATCGCGAGGGATCGGATCGCGATGCGGGTGGCGCAAGCGACGACCACGCCGATGCAGTCCTACGACGTGCACCGGCTGGCCGATCCGGCCGGTGGTGTGGTGCGCGAATACGCCGACCGTGCCGGCCACGTGTTCGCGGTGACCTGGCACGGCCCGCGCAGCCCCGATCTCAAGACCCTGCTCGGCGGTTATTACGATCGTTACGTCGCCGCGGCCGCGCAGCATCGAACCGGACATCACGTCGTGACGGTCCATGCGCCGGATCTCGTGCTCTCGGTCGTGCGTTTCCAGCGCGTCGCCTATGGCCGCGCGTACCTGCCGAACCGGATGCCGACCGGCGTCACCAAAACCGATTTGCGCTGACAGCACTCCAGGAAGCCGTCGAATGCGTAGCCTCATGTCGATAGGGATCCGCGGCACGTTGGCCACCCTCCTCGTGGCCGGATGTGGTTTGCTCGCCGCGTGCGGCGGAGGATCGTCGGGAAACTTCGCGGGCGTCGGCGGCGGTTCGGGCGGCGGCGGCAGCGGCGGCGGGACGCCGGGACTGAACACCGTGCCCGTCGTCGTCGATCAGGGACCGCCGGCGGCCGGCGGATCGACCAACGTCTTGTACACGACCGTGACCTTGTGCGCGCCCGGCAGCACGACCCAGTGCCAGACGATCGATCACGTGCAGGTCGATACGGGCTCGACCGGATTCCGGGTGCTCGCGTCGGTGCTCGGCACCGGCCTGCAACCCACGGACATGCCGCAATCGACCGATATGAACGGCCAGCCGCTCGACGAATGCACCCAATTCGCCGACGGCTACAGTTGGGGCACGGTCCGCACCGCCGACCTCGTCGTCGGTAACGAGACGGCCGCGTCGCTGCCGATCCAGGTGATCGGCGACCCGACGGCCGCGACCGTCCCCGCATCCTGCGTGCAAGGCCCGCAGGAGAACACCGTGCAAACCTTCGGTGCGAACGGGATCCTCGGGATCGGCAATTTCCTCGCCGATTGCGGTGCCGCGTGCGCGGGCGCCGCGATCTCGGGCACGTATTACGATTGCCCGCCGTCGGGAACCTGCGCACCGGTCGCGGTCGCGCTGAGTTCCCAGGTCCAGAATCCGGTGTCGTTCTTCGGTGCCGACAACAACGGCGTCGTGATCGACCTGCCGGCCGCTGCATCGCCGACCGCGACGCTCGCGGGCACGTTGATCTTCGGGATCGGAACGCAGTCGGACAATGCCTTGCCGGCGAGCGCGGGCATCTACACCCTCGATCCGACCTACGGCACCCTGTCGACCTCGTTCAACGGCGCCTCCTATGCCTCGAGCTTCATCGACAGCGGCTCGAACGCGTACTTCTTCACCGACGATACGATCCCGACCTGCACGGGCCAGGCGTCGTTCTATTGTCCGGCGACGACGGAGACCCTCCAAGGCTTGATCCAGGGCCAGAACGGGGCGAGCGCCGCCGTGTCGTTCTCGATCGACAACGCGCTGAGCGACTTCGCGACCAACTTCGCGGTGCTGCCGAATCTCGCGGGGCCCGCGGGTTCGAGCTTGCAGGGGGCCTTCGATTGGGGCTTGCCGTTCTTCTACGGTCGTCCCGTCTACGTCGCGTTCGAGTCGAACACCGCCGCCGGCGTTGCCGGACCCTGGGTCGGCTTCTGATCGAAGCGTAGCCTCAACCGGAGGACCCCACGATGATCAAGACCTCGATCGCCGCGCTGCTGCTGATCTTCGCCGCGGGCGCCGCGAATGCGGCGGATCCCTTCGCCGATTCTCCGGGCGCGCACTGGCACGTGATGGGAGGCTTCAGCGAGCCGATCGGCACGACCTCGGACTATTTGCAGGGCGGCTACGCGATCGGCGGGGGACTCACGTGGGTGCCCTCGGCCTCGAGCGCGCTCACCGGGCGCTTGGACCTGTCCTACGCCGGCCACGACGCGTCGAGCGAGCTGATCAACCTCGGCCAGCAGAGCACCAACCTGGAGATCGACGGCGGCACCGTGCAGCTGTGGTCGCTGACCGGCGATGCGGTCCTGCACGTCCCGATCGTCTACGGCGTCCGCGCGTACGGGCTCGCGGGAATCGGCGTCTACCACACGCGGGTCGAACTCACGCAGACCGTCCCGTCCTACGGCGGATACTATTTCTGCGATCCGTTCTGGGGGTTCTGCGACGGCGGCTACGGCTACGGCAACGCGGTCGTGTTGGTGCACGACACGACGAAATTCGGCTGGAACGTCGGCGGCGGTCTCGAATTCGCGCTGCCGTCGGGCGCGTCCTGGTCCATCGAGGCGCGCTACAACCGGGTCGATGCGTCGACGCCGATCGAGTTCGTGCCGATCGAGGTCGGTTATCGGTTTTGACGGGCAGCGGGCCTGCGACGGCCTGTTCAGCGCGACTGGGCCGCGATCGCGGCGAGGCCCTGCAGCACGAGATCGGGGATCTGCTCGCCGTGATTGCGCATCACCGCGGAGAGCATCCCGGCATCGCCGCCGGTGATGAAGACCCGCGGCCGCGTACCGCTGTTCTCGATGATCGCGTCGACGACCCGGTCGGCCATGCCGGCGAGCGCGAACACGGCACCGCGCGACACCGCGCCGATCGTGTTGTTCGCGAGCGCGCCGGCCATCGATGGCTGACTGAGCTCGACCGCCTTGGCGATGTCGCTGGTCTTCGTGAGCAAGGCCTCGCGCATCATGTGGATCCCGGGTGCGATCAAGCCGCCGAGATGCTGGCCGCCGGCGTCGACGCAGTCGACCGTGACCGCCGTGCCCGCATCGACGACGCACAGCGGCGCGTGCGCGATCGTCCAGGCGCCGATCAGCGCGAGCCAACGGTCGGCGCCGAGCAGGTCCGGGTCCTGATAGCCGTTGGTGAGGTCCTGGTGCCGGCGCTCCGCCCGGATGAACTGGGCCTTGACCCCGTAGTGCCGCTTCGTGAGTCGATACAGCGTCTTGCCGATCGCATCGCCGGCGATGTTCGAGATCAGCACGCGCTCGGGCTTCTGCCCGGTGTCGAACAGCGCCGCGCGCCACATCTTCGGCTTCGCGCCGCGATGGACGATCGATTGAGGGTTCGACAGGCCGTTGCTCGTCAGCCAGGCCCACTTGATGCGGGTATTGCCGACGTCGATCACGAGTATCATGCGCGAATGACCGCCTTGCTGGCACCATGAATCGCGTTACGCGCGACGAGGATAGCATTACTCGAGAGCCCGATGGCCGCCAGGACGGTGCGAACCGCCCCGATCCCGTGGGGGCCGCCGCGCGCCCGTTGGTGGTACGTTGCGGCGCGTTCGGGGACATGGTGCTGCTGACCGCGATGATCCGGGAGCTGCACGCGCGGTGGGGCCAGCCGGTGGACGTCGTCGCGTCGGGCCCGTGGAGCGCGCCGCTGCTCGCGGGGCAGCCCGGCGTCGGCGAGGTCATCGCCCTGCGCAGCCGCAAGACGCCCTACTGGCTCGCACCCGATCAGCGCCGGCTGGTGCGCTGGCTGCGCGCTCGCGGCGTGACCGCGACCTGGCTGTGCGACGACAGCGAGGAGATGCGCGCGCTGCTCGCGCGGGCCGGGGTGCCGGCTCACGCGGTCGTCGACGTCCGCGATCACCCGCTCCGCGACGGCGAGCATGCGACCGAACAATGGCAACGGCTCGCCGCGATCACGCCGGCGTTCTGGTCGCACCGCGCCCCTCCGGGGGACTGCTCGGGCCGCGACGGTTGCGAGCTCGTGGTCGCGGATGCCGAGCGCGGCGCGCTCGCGGCCTGGCTCGAACGGCGCGGACTGGCCGGCGCGCCGTTGGTCCTGATCCAGGCCGGCAACAAGCGGACGATGCGCCGCGGCCTGCGGCGACTCGCGCCGAATCCCAAGTATTGGCCGAGCGAACGCTGGGCCGCGGTGATCCGCGCGATCGCCGCCGAGCGCCCCGACGCGCGGATCGTGCTCCTCGGCACCGGCCCCGAGCGCGCCTTGAACGAGGAGATCGCGACACTCGCCGGCATCGCGAGCGTGCACAACGCCGCGGACGATCTGCCGGTCGCGCGATTGGTCGCGCTGCTCGAACGCGCGGAGGCGCTGATCTCGGTGGACTCGGGGCCCGCGCACGCGGCCGCTGCGGTCGGCTGTCCCACGGTCGTGCTGTTCGGCCGGGCATCGCCGTCCCTGTATCGGCCGCGCGGCGCCGCCGGCGCACCGGTTCGACTGATTCGTCGAGAGGCGGGCGGCGAGGCGACGATGCTCGCGATCGAGGTCGCCGACGTCGTCGGCGCGTGGCGCTCGCTCGCGGGGTCGCTCAGCGCTTCGCCTTCATCGTACCGGCCGTGACCAACACGACGCCCCCGGGCGTGATCGTGAATCGCTCGGCGTCCGCCGCCAGGTCGAATCCGATCCGCATCCCGTCGGGGATCACGCAATGCTCGTCGATGATGCAGCGCCGGATCGCGCAGCGTCGACCGATCGAGACCGACGGCAGGATCACGGATTGCTCGACGCGCGAGCCTTCGTCCACGCGCACGTCCGTCGACAGCAACGATTGCGAGATTTGCGCGCCGGCGATGATGCAGCCGCCGGCGGTCATCGAATTCACCGCCATGCCGCGCCGGCCGTCCTCGTCGAACACGAATTTCGCCGGGGGTTGCTGTGCCTGATAGGTCCAGATCGGCCACTGCTGGTCGTAGACGTTCAGCTCCGGATTCACTGCGACGAGCTCCATGTTCGCCTCGTAGAACGCGTCCAGGCTGCCGACGTCCCGCCAGTAGCTCTGGGCCCGGGTCTCGACGTCGTAGAACGGATACGCGAACACCCGCATCCGCTCGATCGCCGGCGGAATGATGTTCTTGCCGAAGTCGTGGTGGCTGCCCGGATCGGCCGCGTCGTCGGTCAGCATCTTCTCCAGGCGTTCGGTTCCGATCACGTAGATTCCCATCGATGCGCGCGCGAGCCCCGGACGGCCGGGGATCGGATCCGGATCGCGCGGCTTCTCGGCGAACTTCACGACCCGATTGGTGTCGTCCGTCGTGACGATCCCGAATTCGCTCGCCCGCTCGACCGGTACGTCGACCACGCCGATCGTGATCGCCGCCTCGCATTGTTCGTGATAAGCGATCATCGGACCGTAGTCCATCTTGTAGATGTGGTCGCCCGCGAGCACCAGCACGTGGGTCGGGTGGTGGCTGCGGATGAACTCGAGGTTCTGATACACCGCGTCCGCGGTGCCGCGATACCAGCACTCACCGATCTGTTGCTGCGCCGGAATCAACTCGATGAACTCACCGAGTTCGCCGCGTAGATAGCCCCAGCCCCGTTGCACGTGCTGGATCAGCGACTGCGCCTTGTATTGCGTGAGCACCGCGATCTGGCGGATCCCGGAATTCACGCAGTTCGACAGCACGAAATCGACGATCCGAAACTTCCCGCCGAAGGGTGTCGCGGGCTTGCAGCGGTGCTCGGTCAGTCCCTTCAGCCGTTCGCCACGGCCCCCAGCCATCACGACGGCGAGCGTGCCGCTCGTCAGCCGACTCACGTAACGACCAGTGCTGTTCCGGGCGGTATGCTCGTGTGCCATCGTGGCTGCCTCAGCTCTGCGGAGCGAACCCCTTGCTCCTTCCCGACCCGGGAGAGACTGCCACAGTCGTCACGCGCGCGCATCAGGTTTCGTCGGTCGTCGTTTGCTACACTCGCCGCGTGTCGCCGTTGAAGATCTGCCTGTTGTCCGCCGAGATGGTGCCGTTTGCGAAGACCGGCGGGCTCGCGGATGTCGCCGGCGCGCTCGCCCGGGAATTCGCTCGGCGCGGCCACGACGTACGGCCGTTCCTGCCGCTGTACCGCGCGGTTCGAAGCGCCGGGTGGACGTTCGCCGACGTGCCCGCGGCGTCGCAGGTGCCGGTGTCCCTCGGCGGCGTCCGCTACGAGTTCTCGCTGCGCACCGCGGCGCTGCCGGGGACCGACGTCCCGGCGTATTTCATCGATTGCCCGCCGATGTTCGATCGGCGCGCGTACTACACCGAGGACGCTGACGAGTACCGGCGGTTCCTGCTGTACACGCGCGCGGTGATCGAATCCTGCCAACGGCTCGGCTTCGCGCCGGACGTGTTCCACTGCAACGACTGGCACGCGGCCCTGTTGCCGCTGCTGCTGCGCACGACCTACGGCTGGGATCAGCTGTTCGGCCGCTCGCGGACGGTGTTGACGATCCACAACATCGGCTATCAGGGTTACATGCCGTCGATCGCGCGCGGAGACCTCGGCCTCGGCGCGAACGAAGCGCTGCTCGATCAGGCGGATCTCGCGCGCGGCTTCATCAATGCGCTGAAGACGGGGATTCGCCACGCCGACGTCGTCACGACCGTGAGTCCGACCTATGCGCGCGAGATCCGCTCGGCGCCGCTCGGCGCCGGTCTGCAGGATGCGCTGCGCGCGCGGCCGGACGAGGTCGTCGGCATCCTGAACGGCGTCGACTACACCGAATGGGATCCGCGTTGCGATCCGTACCTGCGCGCGCACTTCGATCCCGCGCACCTCGACGGCAAGGCTGCGAACAAGCGGTCGCTGATCGAGCTCGCGGGGCTCGCGATCGAGCCTGGCGTGCCGCTGATCGGCATGGTCAGCCGGCTCACGGAGCAGAAGGGAATCGATTTGCTGATCGAGGCCTTGCCGCCCTTGCTCGACCGCCGCGAGTGCGCGTTCGTGGTGCTCGGCGCCGGCGACGCCCGCTATGCCGAGTTCTTCGCGGCGATGAACCGTCGCTTCCCCTCGCGCTTCGGGTTCCATCACGGCTACGACGAAGCCCGGGCGCACGTGATCGAGGCCGGGAGCGACGCGTTCCTGATGCCTTCGCGCTACGAGCCCTGCGGCTTGAACCAGATGTACAGCTTGCGCTACGGCACGATCCCGATCGTCCATCGCACCGGCGGCTTGGCGGACACCGTGGTCCCTTTCGATCCGGTGACCGGCCTCGGCACCGGCTGCGCCTTCAATGACTACGACGCGACGGCGGTGGCGTGGGCGCTCGATACGACGCTCGACTGGTACCGCGACGCCGTCACGTGGCGGCAGTTGATGCGCAACGCGATGGCGGAAGACTTTTCGTGGAGCCGCCAGATCCTTCAGTACGAAGCGCTCTTCGGGCGCATCGCGGCAGCCGGCCGCAACAACGCGTAGCGTCTGCCGAACGGCAGGGCATAGATCTTCTCGACCGAGAGATCCGCGGGCCCGATCCACGCGGGCACGCCGGCGGCGTGGTCGCGCGGATGGATCCCCAGCGAGCGCGCGAGCGCGATGATGCGCGGCGACCACGGCTGGCCGCCGAGCTGTACGAGGAAGCGTTCGCGTGGATTGGCCAGCGCGGCCGCCCGCAGCCGCTCGAGGCGGCGCGCGCCGAGGGGTGCGTCGAAGCGGGCCACGTGCACGGTCGTGTACAGATCGACCCAGGCGCGGGTCGTCTCGTCGGCGCCGACCAGCGCGAGTGGCGCGCCGCCGAGATCGGCGCGCAGCGCCCGCCCGACCGCGCGCAGGTCGTGCCAGCGATCGACCTGTGGATAGATCTGCGTCGCCGGCAGCACGCACAGCGCGCAGTACGCGGCGAGCAAGGTCGCGAGCGCGAGCGGCAGTCGATCGGCGGCGAGCACGTAGCCGCGCCGCGCGAGCACGACCGCGATCAGCACGCCGGCGCCGCAGATCGCGACGTAGGCGAACCGCGACGGCAGCGTCGGCCACGCCGCGTACCCGATCAGCGCCGCCGCGGCCGCCGCCGCGGCGCCCGCGATCATCAGCATCGTCGCCGTCGCCCGCACCGCGCGTCGATCCCACCGGTCGGGTGCCGCCGCGGCGGTTCGTACCCACCAGCCGACGAGCAGCGCGGCGCCCGGCAATGCCGGCGCGACGTAGATGTTGCGGGCGGTCGCCGCGACCGACAGCAGCGCCAGTGTCGGCACGAGGCACGCGAGCGCGAATCGCACCGGGCGCAGCGCCTCGGGCCGCGCCGCGCGTTCGACCCACGCGCGCCGGATCGCGGCCGCGACCAGCAGCGACCACGGCCACAGGTACAGTGGCAGTTCGACGAAGTACTTGCCGGGGTAGTTCTGGTGTCCGGTCGTGTACTGCAAACCGGCGGGTGCGGCGACCGTCGTGAATCGGCCGACCAGGTTGTCCCAGAAGAACACCCGCAGGTGCGCCAAGCCGTCGTCGCCGCGATAAACCGCGTCCACCCACAGGCCGATCACCGCAAACTGCGCGCTCAGGCCGACGTACAGTTCCCACCGGCGGAGTTCCCGCCAGCGCCGCTCCCACAGGATCAGCGTCGCGAGCACGAGCGCCGGAACCATCCAGGCTGCGCCGCTCTTCGCGAGGAACCCGACCGCGACCGCGACGTGCATCAGCGTGTAGCCGCGCAAGCGCTCCGCGGACCGGCGGGCATAGAACCCCTGGTACTCGCCGAGCAGCGCGACGGCGCTGGCCGCGAGCAGCGGCGCGTCGGTCGCGAGCCAGATCGCAACCTGGTAGGCGAGCAGGAAGGTCGATACCGCCGCGGCGCTGGCCACGGCCGCGAGCGGCCCCGCGGCGCGCCGCGCGAGCAGGTAGGTCGCGAGCGCGGTGATCAGCGCGTACAGCAGGTTCGGCAGGCGCGCCGCCCAGGCCGATCGACCGAACACGCGCATCGCGGCGCCCGCGAACCAGTACGTCAGCGGCGGCTTTTCGCAGAACGGGGTGCCCGCGAGCAGCGGCACGGATTTCTGCGCCTGCCAACTCATGCGCCACGACAGATCGGCTTCGCGCGGTTCGTCCGGCGTCCAGTACGCGCGGGCGAACAGGCCGACGCACCACGCGGCGAGCACTGCGAGGAACAATCCGGCGACCAGCGATTTGGCGTTCTCAGGCACCGCGCACCGCCATGAAGTCTCGCAGGTAACGGCCGGTATGGCTGCGCGCGGCCGCGCGTATCAGCGCTTCCGGCGGGCCGGCCGCGACCCGCCGGCCGCCCCGCGCGCCGCCCTCCGGTCCGAGATCGATGATCCAGTCGGCCTCCGCCATCACGTCGAGATTGTGCTCGATCGCGACGACGGTGTTGCCGGAATCGATCAAGCGATGGACGACGCGCATCAGCCGCTCGACGTCCGCCATGTGCAGCCCCACGGTCGGCTCGTCGAGCACGTACAGGGTGTGTGGCGCCCGACGCCGGCCGGCGGGCACCGCGGCCCGCGGTCGCGCCTTCGCGAGTTCCGTGACGAGCTTGATTCGCTGGCTCTCGCCGCCGGAGAGCGTCGGGCTCGGTTGCCCGAGCCGCAGGTACCCGAGGCCGACGTCGGCGAGCAGCTCGAGCGCATGGCGTATCGCGGCGTGCGCCGCGAAGAACTCCGCGGCCTCCTCGACGCTCATCGCGAGCACGTCGCCGATGCTGCGGTCCTTGAACCGCACGTGCAGCGTCTCCGGATTGAACCGCCGTCCGCCGCAGGCCTCGCAGACGACCTGCACGTCGGGCAGGAAGCTCATCTCGATCCGCCGCAGACCCTGGCCTTCGCAGCTCTCGCAGCGGCCGCCGGCCGTGTTGAACGAAAAGCGGCTCGCGCCGTAGCCGCGCACGCGTGCCTCGCCGGACTCGGCGAACAGCCGCCGGATCCCGTCCCAGAAGCCGACGTAGGTCGCCGGGCAGGAGCGCGGGGTCTTGCCGATCGGCGTTTGATCGACCTCGAGCACGCGCGTGACCGGTTCGATGCCGTCGATCCGTCGGCAGCCGATCGGCGCCGCGCGCCCGTCGCGCGACGCGAGCAGGCGCTTCACGTTGCCGAGCAGCACCTCGCGCGCGAGCGTCGACTTGCCGGAACCGGATACGCCCGTCACGACCGTGAAGCGGCCGATCGGGATTCGTGCGTCGACCGATCGCAGGTTGTGCAGGGTCGCGCCCTCGATCCGGATCGCGGCACCTTGACGCGCGACCGGTCGCCGCGGCGAGCGCGGATGGAGAATGGGTCGCGCGAGACAACGGCCGGTCAGCGAATCCGGGTCGCGCATCAGCTCGGTCGCGGTTCCCGTCGCGACCACCCGGCCACCGTGCTCTCCCGCCGCGGGACCGAGGTCGATCACGCGATCCGCACGGCGGATCGTGTCCTCGTCGTGTTCCACGACGATCAGCGTGTTGCCCTTCGCGCGCAACGCGTCCAGGGTGTCGAGCAAGGCGTGATTGTCGCGCGGATGCAGGCCGATCGTCGGCTCGTCGAGCACGTAGCACACGCCCTGCAGGTTCGAACCGAGCTGGGCCGCGAGGCGGATCCGCTGGGCTTCGCCGCCCGACAGCGTCGGCGCGGACCGATCGAGCTGCAGATACCCGAGTCCGACCGAGCGCAGGAAGCGCGTTCTCGCGACGATCTCGGCGATCGCGTCGCGCGCGATCGCCCGCTCCCGGTCGTGCAGCTCGAGCTCGTCCCACCGTCGTGCGAAGTCCTCGACCGACAGCCGCGTCGCCTCGGAGATCGTGTGCCCGCGGAATCTGACCGCGAGCGCGGTCGGATTGAGACGCTGCCCGTCGCACGCGCGGCAGGGGGCGCTCGGCTCGGCACCCGGCTCGGCCCAGACGGACTCCTCGCCGCTCTGCTCCGCATCGAATCCGGCGAGCTCGACGCCGGTGCCGTAGCAGCGCGTGCACCAGCCGTGGCGCGAATTGAACGAGAACAGCCGCGGATCGAGTTCCGGGAAGCCGGTCCCGCAGGACGGGCAGCTCCGCTCGGTCGAGTAGGTCGCGGCGCCGGCGCGAGCGCCGGCCGCGGCGTCCTCGACCACGACGACGCCACGACCGAGCTCGATCGCGCGCGCGAGGCTGGCGCGCAGCTCGCTCTCCGTCGCCGCCGACACCTTGAGCGTCGCGACGGGAAGCTCGATGTCGTGCTCGACGAAGCGATCGAGCCGCGGCCAGCGGGCGGTCGGCAGGTTCTCGCCGTCGACCCGGAGCGAGGCGTGGCCTCGGCCGCGAGCCCACTTCGCGAGGTCGGTGTACAGGCCCTTGCGGGCCTTCACCAGCGGTGCGTACAGCGTCACGGTCCGACCGCGGCGCGCGCGCAGGACGCCCGCGGCGATCGCCTCCTCGCTCTGCGGCTCGATCGGGATGCCGCAGGTCGGGCAGTGCGCGACCCCGAGCTTCACGTACAGCAGGCGCAGGAAGTGATAGATCTCGGTCAGGGTCGCGACGGTGCTCTTGCGCCCGCCGCGGCTCGTGCGCTGCTCGATCGCGACCGTCGGCGGGATCCCGTGGATCGCGTCGACGTCGGAACGCGTCGCGGGCTGCACGAATTGCCGCGCATACGCGTTCAGCGATTCGAGGTAGCGTCGCTGACCTTCCGCGAACACGATGTCGAAGGCCAGGGTGCTCTTGCCGCTGCCGGAGACGCCGGTGATCACCGTGAAGCGGTCGCGGTCGATCGCGACGTCGATGTTCTTCAAGTTGTGCTCGCGGGCGCCGCGGATCTCGATCGAGCGGCTGGCGGGGGTCGCCGGCGGCGCCGCGCGGGCCGGCGTCGGCGCGATCGCCTCCGGCTCGGCGGCGCGCGCGAGCGCCGCGCCGGTATGCGAGTTCGGCGTCGCGGCGATCGTCGCCGGCGTGCCGACGCAGACGACGGCGCCGCCGCCGTCG
>JAJYFF010000090.1 GCA_021785405.1 Pseudomonadota bacterium
CCGATAACGAACGGGTCTGCAATGTGGGAAATCATCCGCGCGGGCGGCGGCTTCATCTGGCCGATCGTGCTGTGCTCGATCGTGTCCGTCGCGATCATCCTCGAGCGGCTCTGGGCGCTGCAGACGAATCGCGTGATCCCGCGCGATCTCGGCGAGCGGGTCTGGAAGTGGATCGAGTCGGATCAGCTCACCGATGAGTTCATCGTCGCGCTCGAGCGCAACTCGCCGCTCGGCGAGCTGCTCGCGATCGGCCTCGCGAACCGCCACAAGCCGCGCGAGGTGATGGTCGAGCGGCTCGAGGACGGTGGCCGGCACGTCGTCCACGACCTGGAGCGCTTCCTGAACACCCTCGGCACGATCGCCGCGGTCGCGCCGCTCCTCGGACTCCTCGGCACGGTCGCCGGGATCATCCACGCGTTCAACGCGATCACCGCGGGCGGCCTCGGCGACCCGCGGCTGCTCGCCGGCGGGATCGGCGAGGCCTTGATCACGACCGCGGCGGGCCTGTCGGTCGCGATTCCGTCGCTGATCGCGTACCGGTACCTGCGCGGCAAGGTCGACCGGCTCGTGATCCAGATGGAGAAGGAATCGATGAAGCTGGTCGATGCACTCGACGATCGCGCGATCGCGGCCGGACGCGCGTCGCGATGAAGCTGCGTTCGCGGATGCGCGACGACGAGCCCGAGATCAACCTGATCTCGATGATCGACGTGCTGCTCGTGCTGCTGATCTTCTTCATGGTGTCGACGACCTTCGAGCACGCGGCGATGATCCACGTCGAGCTGCCGCGCGCGAGTGCGACGCCGACCGTGGGCGCGGGTGCGCCGCTCGTGGTCACGATCACCGCGAACGGCGCGTATCTCGTCGACGGCCGGCCGCTCGCGAGCGACCGGGAGGCGACGCTGCGCGCGGCGCTCGCCGGCGCCGGCGGGCCGAAGGCGGCGGCGCTGCTGATCCGCGCCGACGCGCGCACGACCCACCAGTCGGTGGTGACGGTGATGGACGTCGCCGGCCAGCTCGGCTTCCGCCAGGTCGACATCGCGACCACGCACGAGGCCGGCGCCCCTTGAGCGAGCCCGTGGCCGCCGCCGCCGC
The DNA here is from genome assembly GCA_021785405.1 of Pseudomonadota bacterium. Lineage (GTDB taxonomy): Bacteria > Pseudomonadota > Gammaproteobacteria > Steroidobacterales > Steroidobacteraceae > Bog-1198. The sequence goes on from JAJYFF010000090.1 coordinate 1,096, forward strand.
GCCGAGCCGCACCCCGTGGGCGATCTACTGGCGGCTGCTCGGCTATGCGCGGCCGCACCTCGGGATCTATCTGGTCGGGGTGCTCGGGATGGTGGTGTTCGCGGCGACCGAGGCGGGGCTCGCGTACCTCGTGCAGCGTTTCACCCACGGCACGTTCCTGCGGCACGATCCGAGCGTGCTGTGGACGATTCCGCTCGGCGTCGTCGGCTTGTTCGTCGTGCGCGGCCTCGGCGACTTCGCGTCGAACTACTTCCCCGGGTGGGTGGGGCGGCAGGTGATCAAGCAGCTGCGCCACGACGTGTTCGCGCACTACCTGCGGCTGCCGTCCGCGTTCCTCGACGGCCAGCAGTCCGGACACCTGCTGTCGAAACTCACCTACAACACCGAGCTCGTCGCGGCCGCGGCGACCAACGCGTCCGTCTCGCTGATCCGCGACTCCTTGAGCGTCGTCGGGCTGGTCGCGTACCTCTTCTACTGGAACTGGCGGCTCGCGCTCTTTTGCATCGCCGCCGCGCCGCCGATCGGCTGGCTGATGCAGGTCGCGAACCGCAGCTTCCGCCGCTACAGCGCGCGGATCCAGAGCTCGATGGGCGACATCACCCGCGTCGCGAAGGAGGCGATCGACGCGCACCGGCTGATCAAGATCTTCAATGCCGAGGACCATCAGATCGAGCGCTTCGAGCGCGTCAACGAGGCGAACCGGCGCTCGAACATGAAGCTCGTGCGGGCGAGCGCGATGAGCAACCCGATCGTGCAGCTGATCGCCGCGCTCGCGCTCGCGAGCGTGCTGTACGTCGCCGAACGGCAGGTGTTCGCGCACGGCCTGGCGATCGACGTGTTCATCGGCTTCCTCGCGGCCGCGATGATGATCCCGCCGCACCTGCGCCGCTTGGTGAACATCAGCGGCCCGCTGCAACAGGGGATCGCGGCCGGCGACAGCGTGTTCGAGATCATCGACCACCCGCCCGAGGACCTCGGCGGCTCGCGCCGGCTCGGACGTGCGCGCGGTGACGTCGAGTTCCGCAACGTCCGGTTCGAGTACGCCGAGGACAAGGGGCCGGTGCTCCTCGACGTGAGCTTCCGGGTCCGCGCCGGCGAGACCGTCGCGATCGTCGGCCGCTCGGGCAGCGGCAAGACGACGCTGGTGAGCCTGGTGCCGCGGTTCTACGACGCCGAGCAGGGCACGGTGCTGCTCGACGGCCACGACGTGCGCGAGTACCGGCTCGGCGACCTGCGCTCGCAGGTGAGCCTCGTGAGCCAGGACGTCGTGCTGTTCAACGACACGATCCGCAACAACATCGCGTTCAACGCGGTCGGCAAGACCGACGCGGAGATCCTCGCGGCGGCGCGCGCGGCGAACATCGCCGAGTTCGTCGAATCCCAGCCGCAGGGGCTCGACAGCCCGCTCGCGGACCGCGGCCAGAACCTCTCGGGTGGGCAGCGCCAGCGGATCTCGATCGCGCGGGCGCTGCTCAAGGACGCGCCGGTGCTGATCCTCGACGAGGCGACCGCGGCCTTGGACAACGAGTCGGAGCGGCGCGTCCAGCAGGAGCTCGCGACGCTGATGCGCGGGCGCACGACGCTCGTGATCGCGCACCGGCTGTCGACGGTCGAGAACGCGGACCGGATCGTCGTGCTCGACCGCGGGCGCGTGGTCGAGACCGGCACGCACCGCGAACTGCTCGCCGCGGGGGGCGTCTACGCGGCGCTGCACGGCATGCAGTTCGACGCCTGACCGCGGGCGGGGGCGCGAGCGATGTCGGCGCAGGCTCGGCTGAATCGCCTCTGGTACGGATCCCGTGCACCGGCGGCGCTGCTGCCGGCCGAATGGCTCTACGGCGCGGTCGGCGCGCTGCGCCGGGGCGCGTACCGTCGCGGGTGGCTCGGCTCCCGGCGGGTCGCCCGCCCGGTGGTCGTCGTCGGCAACCTGACGGTCGGTGGCGCGGGCAAGACCCCGCTGGTCGCGTGGCTCGCGGCGCGGCTTGCCGCGTCCGGCTGCCGCCCCGGGATCGCGACCCGCGGCTATCGGGGCTCGGCGCACCGCGCGCGGCTCGTGATGGCCGGGGATACCGCCGCGGTCGTCGGCGACGAACCGCTCCTGCTCGCCCGGCGTGGGGTCGGGCCGGTCGCGGTCGGCCGCGAGCGGGTGGCGGCGGCCGAGCTGCTGATCGCCTCGGGGTGCGACGTGATCGTCTGCGACGACGGCTTGCAGCACTACGCGCTCGCGCGCGACGTCGAGATCGCGGTCGTCGACGGCGACCGGCGGCTCGGTAACGGGCACCTGCTGCCGGCCGGACCGCTGCGCGAGCCGGCGCGCCGCCTGCGCGAGGTCGACGCGGTCGTCGTGAACGGCGGCGTCGCGGCCGCCGGGGAGCTCGCGATGCGCTTGGTGCCGGGCGAGGCGGTGCGGATCCGCGACGGGGTGCGGGCGCCGCTCGCGGCGTTCGCCGGCCGCCCGGTGCACGCGGTCGCCGGGATCGCGAACCCGGCCCGCTACTTTCGGATGCTGCGCGGCGCCGGAATCGAGCCGATCGAGCATCCGCTCGACGACCACGCGCGCATCGGCGCCGCGGAACTCGCGTTCGGCGACGACAAACCGGTGCTGATGACCGAGAAGGATGCCGTAAAATGCGCGGATCTGGCCGACGAGCGGCATTGGTACGTGCCGGTCGATGCGCGCTTCGACGCGGCCGACGAAGCGACGCTCCTCGGCGTGGTCATGCGCTCGATCTGAGGTTCGCTGTGGACAAACGATTGCTCGATCTGTTGGTTTGCCCGGTCTGCAAGGGCCCGCTGCGCTTCGTGAGTGGCGCGGCGCCGGAACTCGTGTGCCGCATCGATCGGCTGGCGTACCCGATCCGCGAGGACATCCCGGTGATGCTCCCGGAAGAGGCGCGCACGCTCGCGGCCGACGATCCCGCGCTCGCCCGCTGAGCGCGCGGAGCGGCTCCGGTGTTCCACGTCGTGATCCCGGCGCGTTACGCGTCGACGCGGCTGCCGGCGAAGATGCTCGCGCCGATCGCGGGGCGCCCGCTCGTGCAATGGGTTTGGGAGCGCGCGTGCGCGAGCGGTGCCCAGCGCGTGATCGTCGCGACGGACGACGAGCGGATCCGCGAGGCCGCGCGCGCGTTCGGGGCCGAGTGCGTGCTCACCGCGGCGGAGCACGCGTCGGGCACCGACCGGGTCGCCGAAGTCGCACGCCGGCTCGCGCTCGCGGCCGACGCGATCGTCGTGAACGTCCAGGGCGACGAGCCGCTGACCGATCCGGCGCTGATCCGGCGGCTCGCCGCGGCGCTCGCCGAGGATCCGTCCGCCGACATCGCGACCACGGTCGCGCCGATCCGCACGCTCGAGGAGTTCCTCGATCCTAACTGCGTGAAGGCGGTCTGCGATGCGGCCGGACGCGCGCTGTATTTCAGCCGGGCGCCGATCCCCTGGCCGCGCGACGCCGCGCCGGCGGCGCGGCCGGCGCGTTGCGACGGCGCGTGGCGGCACCTGGGGCTCTACGCGTACCGGGTCGCGGGACTTGCGCGCTTCGCGAGCCTCGCGCCGACGCCGCTCGAGTCGCGCGAGCGACTCGAGCAATTGCGCGCGCTCGAGCACGGGATGCGCATCCGCGTGCTCGCGCTCGAGACGGCGCCGCCGCCCGGCGTCGATACGCTCGCGGACCTCGAGCGCGTGCGCGCGCTCCTCGAGCGCGGTGAGCGAGCGGACGGCTCGTCTCCCGGGCCACGTTAGCGGCGCACGATGCCGTACACGATCTCGCACACCGCGGCGGTCCTGCCGTTCTCGCGCTGGCTGAAGCCGCGGCGGCTCCTGTCCGCCGCGGTGATCGGCAGCATGATCCCGGATTTCGGCTACCTGCTGCCGCACGAGCCATCACGCGTCGTGACGCATTCGTTCCACGCGCTGTTCACGTTCTGCCTGCCGATCGGGCTCGCGTGCTATTGGCTGTTCCAACTCTTGATCAAACCGGCGGCGCTCGAGGCCTTGCCCGACGGTGCGTATGCGCGTGCGCTCCCCGTCGCCGCGAGCGCCCGGATCGAGGCGGCGCGCGATTGGTTGCGCGCGGCGGTGGGCGTGCTCGCCGGGGCGATCACGCACCTGGCGTGGGACGGATTCACGCACGAAGGCGCGCGCGGCGTGCGGATGTTCCCGACGCTGACCGACAACCTGGGCGACCTCGCCGGCCATCAGTTGTTGTTCTACAAGGTTCTGCAGCAGTTGAGCTCGGTGATCGGGCTCGCGATCGTGCTCTGGATCGTCTGGCGAGCGCTCGCCGCTCCGGCACCCACGCCGCGGCCGGTGCGCCGGCTGCGGCGTGCGGAGCGCGAGGCCTGGGGCATTGCCTATCCGGCGTTCGCGTTGCTCGCGAGCGCGGCGCTGCTCGCGTTCACGGGCTTGGGCGATGGTCTGCACGCGTGGCTCGACTCCACCGCGATCGCGGTGATGCGCGGTCTCGCGGCCGCGGCGCTCGTCGTGAGCGCGGCGCTGCGGCTGCGCCTACGCCAGATCGCGCGCCCGTCGATCGACCGCTAGCGAGAGACTCGCGCGCGACCGACGACGGGCGCACCGCCGCTTCAACGATCGTCGTGCTCGATCGAGTCCGGGGCGCTCGGCGACGACGACCACACCACGTATTTATCGGCGCCCGCCGGGGCGGGTGCCGCGGCCTGCGCCGGGGCCGGCCGCGGTTCCGCGGTCGGACGCGGCTCGCCCGTGCCGCCGGATTCCCGGGCGGGCGAGGGCGAGGTGTCCCGCGGCGCTGCGGGTTCGCGGGCTGCGAACGGCTCGCGGGGTGCGAACGGCTCGCGGGGTGCGAACGGCTCGCGGGGTGCGGCCGACTCGCGAGGTGCGAACGGCTCCTGCGCGCCGCTCGAAGTCTCACGCGGTGCGAACGGCTCGCGCGGTGCGAACGGCTCGCGCGGGGCCGCTGCGGTCTGCGGTGCCGCGGCCGACGTCACGGCGTCGCCGTTCGAGGCGGTGCCGGGCGCACCACCGTTGGCGGGTGCGCCTGCGGTAGCAGTCCCCGCCGTGCCGTCGCGGCGTCCGCGCCCGCCACGGCGTCGGCGGCTACGGCCGGTCCGCTCGCGCTCGCCGCCTTCGCTGCGCGGCGCATCGCCGGACCGCGGGGCGTCGCTGCGCGGCGAATCGCCGCGGGGCATATCGCCACGAGGTGCATCGCTGCGTGGCGCTTCGCTGCGCGTCGCGCTCTCGACGCGCGCCGCCGCTTCCGCGGGCCGCGGGCTGTCGACGCGCGTCTCGCGGCCGCGCTCGCCCGCGCCGTCGCGGCGCGCACCCTCACCGCGGCCCTCGCCGCGTGGCGGCCGTGCGTCGCGACGCGGTTCGTCGCGGCGGATCTCGTCGCGACGACCGTCCCGCCGCCCGTCGCGTTCGCCGTCGCGTGCACCGTCGCGGCGCCCGTCCCGACGGCCGTCGCGGCTGC
>JAJYFF010000091.1 GCA_021785405.1 Pseudomonadota bacterium
CGCACGGTGAGAATGAGCTCTCCGACCACGGGAGAGGCCCGATGTTCCACCATACGCTCGTCCTCGGTGTCGTGAGTTCGCTGCTCGCCACCGCGGCACTCGCACACCCCGACATCCGCGCGGGTCATCGCGAGCTCGGCAACGTCGCGAAGTTCGCGGCGACGGCGCGTGCGGAGGTGGTTCCCGACGAAGCCGTGGTCACGCTCAGCGCGAGCCACCAGGGACCGGACGTGGCCGCGGCCACCCGCGACGTCTTGCAAGAGGTCGACGCAGCGCTCCGCTCGATAGCCGGGGTCCCCGGAGTCGTCGCCGAGACGACCGGCTTCCAGACGACCCGCGATTACCGTTTCGTGAATGGCGCACAGGTCCCCGATGGCTGGACGGTGCGCGACGAGATCACCCTGAAGTCGGCGAATTTCAAGGCGCTCGGCGAGCTCACGGGACGCTTGGCCCGGACGCTGCACGTCGAGGGAACCTCGAACCGGATCTCGAGCGGCTTGCGTGAACGCGTCGAGCAATCGTTGACGGCCAAGGCGATTGCCGCGTTCCGTGCGAAGGCCGCGACGGTCACCCGCGAGTTCGGTTTGCACCGCTATGCGCTGCTCACGATCGACGTCGGCGCCCTGCAAGGGGACCGGTCGATGCCTCGACCGCCCTATCCGATCGTGGCGGCGCAACGCGTGATGGCAGCCGCCCCGCTGCCGATCGCGCCCGGCGAATCACCGCTCAGCGTGACCGTCAGCGGCGCCATTCGGATGGAATGATGCGTTCCGGGGCCCACCGCGCACGCCACGACGTCGAGCTCCTCCCACTCGAGGCCCGCGCCGAGGAGTGACATGCACGCGGACGACGCCTTGCTCATCGAGCTGCGCGGTCATTACCTCTTTTCGGCGCTCACCGATGCGCAACTCGGGCGGGTCCTCGCGACGGCGACGCCGCGGCGATTCAGCGCGGGCGAGCATCTGTTCAGTCATCACGACCCCGCGACCCGGTTCTTTCTGCTTCGCAGCGGCGGGGTGAAGTTGTTTCGGACGTCGCCCGAGGGCGGCGAGAAGATCATGCGCTTGATCCGCCCCGGCGAAACGTTCGCCGAGAGCGTCCTGTTCATGGATGCGCCACAGTATCCGGTCCATGGCGCGGGGATCGAGTCAGGCGAGTTGATCGCGTTCGACCGCGACGCGTTTCTCGAGATCCTGCGGAACTCGTTCGCCGCCTGCCGCGCCTTGATGGCGCAAATGAGTGGGCGAATTCAATCGCACTGGGACGAGATCGAGACGCTCGCATTGCAAAACAGCCGCTATCGCATCGTCCACTACCTGTCCACGCTGATACCGGCCGACGCCCGCGGTCCGGTCACGGTGATGTTGCCCGCACGCAAGATGCTGATCGCCGCGCAGCTCGCGGTCACCCCGGAAACCTTGTCGCGCACGCTGCGGATCCTGAGCGACGAACGGCTCATCGACGTCGCCGGCGATGCCGTGACGATCCCGGACGTGCCACGATTCCGGGCACGCGGCGACGGCCACATCGCGCCGCACGGCGGCCACTCGCCGACCGAGTAGCCCGCCACCCCCACCGGCCGGTGACACCGGGGCCCGCGGGAGCCGTCGACCGGATTGACCGCCGTCAAGGCGCCCCCCCGGCAAAGGGGGCATGATGTTCGGGCATCATGATCACGAACCGTCTATCCCGCTGGACACCGCACTTCTTCGCATCGGCACTCGTGAATTTCATCGGCGCCGAGATGCTCATGCTCGCCGGAGTGACCTGGCCTGCCCACGCCCTGGGAGCCGCCGGGACGCTCATTACGATCCATCTGCTCGTGATCGGCTGGCTGTTGTTGCTGGTGCTCGGCGCGCTGTTCCAGTTCGTGCCGGTGATGACGACGCTGCCGCTCGCGAGTCAGACGGCCGCGCTCGCATGCCTCGTCGCCGTCGAGGGCGGACTGCTCGGGATGATCGCCGGCTTCCTCGGCGTCGCCGGTGGAACACCCCGCCTCGCGTGGCTGCTGCCCGCCGGCGGAGGCGCGGTGACGATCGGCATCGCGATCGCCCTCTGGAACGTCGGCGTACCGCTCGCCCGCGCACGGCCGAGTTCCCTGCCCGGACGCATGGTGATGACCGGAATCGCATTCCTGGTCGCCACCGTCACGCTCGGCCTGCTGTTCGCGGCGGTGCTGTCGGCGCCGGCGGCGATGCCCCGGCTCACCCCCATTCTCGCGGGCGTCGGCGAGCATGCGCTGTCCGGACTCGGCGGTTGGTTCACGCTCACCGCGATGGGCGTGAGTTACAAATTGCTGCCGATGTTCATGCTCGCGCCCGAGGAACGCGGCGCGCTCGGACGCGGCGTGCACCTCGTCGGCGCGATGGGATTCGCGCTCGCGGTCGTCGCCGGTCTGGCGGCGATCTGGCGACCGATCGCCATCGTCATCGATATCCAGCGGATCGGTGACGTTGCGATCGGGCTCGCCGTGGCCCTGTACCTGTGGGACGTCCGGCGGATCTATCGCGAACGCCGGCGCACCGCGATCGAGCTCCACAATCGCGCGGCGATCGGCGCGTTCGCATTTCTTGGGGTAGCACTCGCATCGGCCGCCATCGCCGCGGCGGCGCACCGGCTCGGCGCGATCGCACCGGCCCTCGCGTTCCTGATCGTGTTCGGGTGGCTCGGCGGTCTCGGCATCACGCAGCTCTACAAGATCGTGCCATTCCTCGCATGGCTCGTGCGTTATGGAGGACGATTGGGCCGCGGTCCCGTTCCACGCGTGCAAGACCTGGTGCGCGACCGCGCCGCGCTACCCTGGTTCATCGTGTACGGCGCCGGCGTGTCGATCGCGACGGTCGCGGCCCTGATGCGGTGGCCCACCGCGTTTCGCATCGGCGTTGCGCCGATCGCCGTCGCGACGATCGGTCTCGCCGTCGAGTACTGGCGCGCCTGGCACGCCACGTATGCCGACGCATCGCGGCCCGTGAAGCCGGTGCCGCCGGCGATGCCGGCGCCGCCGGCTTCGCGAGAGACGTCCCTGCTCATCAACCGAGGAGATCGACCCCGATGGAACCCTTGACACTCGATCTGCGCGAAGAGCTGCGCCGCGGCGGCGAACCGCTGCCGCGCATCCTGCAGGCCGTCGACCAGCTCGCACCGGAGCAGTCGCTGCGCTTGCTGACGACCTTCGAACCGCTCCCGTTGTACGCCGTCCTCGGCCGCAAGGGATTCGGTCACGATGCGGTACGGCATGGCGATGGCGATTGGGAAATTCGGTTTCAGCCCGGCACGAACACCGCGCCCGCGCGAACCGCGGTCACGCCGGCCACACGGCCGACCTCGGCCGACGAATGGCCGACGCCGAGCGTGTTCCTCGACAATCGCGGCTTGCAGCCGCCCGAGCCGATGGTCCGGATACTCGATGCGTTCGAGCACCTCGGTGCCGGCGCGGTACTGGAAGCCGTCAACGAGCGGGATCCGGTGTTCCTCTACCCGGAACTGCAGGCGCGCGGCGCGGCGATCCACACCGAGAAGGTCCAGGGCGGTGTGCGGCTGCTGATCCGCCGCGCCGGATGAGTCCGATGAACGGCCCTCTCGCGCTCGATGCGGACGCCGTCACCGACGCCCTGCGCGACGTCATCGACCCCGAACTCGGCTACAACATCGTGGACCTCGGGTTGATCTACGCGCTCGCGGTCGAGGCGGGCGTGGTCACGCTGACGATGACGATGACGACCCCGGGCTGTCCGGCCCAAGATTACCTGGTCGCCGGCGTCGAGGACCGCGTCCGGCAATTGCCGGGCGTTGCGGACCTGAAACTCGACGTCGTGTGGGAACCCCCGTGGACGCCGCAACGGATGTCGTCGCTCGCGAAGGCGCAACTCGGCATCCCGGACTAGCGACGGGCCACTCGCGGTCGACCGCGCCGTCCGCCGCTCGTTGACGCCACGTCGGGCATCGGCAAGGATTCGATGAGCGCTGGCTGACGCGCCGACCGCCGCGGCGCGGTGCCGATCCGATCACTCACGGCAAGGGAGTCCGAGATGAACGACGAGACATTCAACCTGAGCATCCGCAAGTTCCTCAAATTGTTCGGAATCAACGCTCAGCGCGACATCGAGCACGCGGTCGCGAAGGCGATGGAGAACGGCCGGCTCGGCGAGACCGGAACGCTGTCCGCAAAAGTGACGCTGGAGATCGATGAGATCGGACTGCGCGCCGAGTTCAACGGCCCGATCGAGCTCGGCTAGGACTCGCGGCGTGCGGCGATGCTGAAACGCGAGCGACGACGACCGACTAGCGCAGCTTGTAGCGTTGCAGCTTGCCGGTCGCGGTGCGCGGCAGGTCGTCCACGAATTCGATCCAACGCGGGTATTTCCACGGCCCGATCGCACGCTTGACGTGGACCTTGAGTTCCTCGTACAGGGCCCTGCCCGGCGGTTGATAGGCATCGGTCTTCAGCACGACGAAGGCTTTCGGCTTCAACAGGCCGTCGCGCGCTTCGAAGGGAATCACGGCGGCTTCGAGCACCGCCGGGTGCGTCACGAGCGCGGCCTCGATCTCCAGGGGCGACACCCAGATACCGCTCACCTTGAACATGTCGTCGGTGCGACCGTGATAGAGATACACGCCGTCCGCGCGCCGCTCGTATTTATCGCCGGTGCGCACCCATTCGCCTTGAAAGGTCCGGCGACTCTTGTCGCGTTGGTTCCAATAGCCTTGCGCGGCGGTGGGCGCACGCACGAGCAACTCGCCGATGTCCCCGACGGCCACGTCGCGGCCGTCCTCGTCGACCAGGCGCAACTGGAAACCCTCGATCGGCACCCCCGAGGTGCCGTATTCGACGCGGCCCGGCACGTTCGACAAGAACAGATAGGCGATCTCGGTCGAGCCGACGCCATCGACGATTTCGACGCCGAACCGCGTCTGCCAGGCCTGGCCGAGTGGCGCCGGCAGCGGCTCTCCCGCGGAGAAGCAGCACCGGAGACGATCGACGCCGTCGCCGAGCGAGGATTCCGTCTCGTCGATCAGTTGGCCGTACAACGTGGGCACGCCGAAGAACAGCGTCGGGTGGAAGCGACGCAGCGTCGCACCGATCGCCGCCGGCGTGGGGTGCTCCGGGCACAGGATCGTGGTCGCGCCGGCGCCGAGTGGAACGAACATCGAATTCGAGAGACCGTACGCGAAGAACATCTTGGCGGCGGAGAAGCAGACGTCGTCCTCCCGGCACCCGATGAGCCCGCGCCCGCACAACTGCGCGATGGTCCGCGGCGTCGAATGCACGTGCATCACGCCCTTGGGAGCGCCGGTCGTTCCCGAGGAGTACAGCCAAAACGCGACTTCGTCGGCGTGGGTATTCGCCGGCGCCGTCGGCGGCGCACGGGCGAGCAAGGCTGCGAAGCCGTCGCTGCCGGCGGCGCTCGGGTCGACGACGATGATCGTCCGCAGGGTGTCGAGACCCTGCGCCGCCTCGGCGATCAATGGCGCGAGCGGAGCCGCCACGAACACGGCCCGCGCGCGCGAATCCTCGAGCATGTAGCGATACTGTTCGACCGTGAGCCGCGTATTGAGCAGCACCGGCACGACACCGGCGCGCATCGCACCCCAGAGCACGATCGGATACTCGATCGTATCGAGGAGCACGCAAGCGATCCGGTTTTCCCGCTCCACGCCGAGCGAAGCCAGCAACCCGCCGACGCGCGACGCGCCTTCCAGCAGCTCGCGATAGGTCAGGCACCGCTCGGGATCGACGACCGCGAGCTTGTCACCGAGCCCCGCCGCGACGTTGCGGTCGAGGAAATCGACCGCCGCATTGTAGTTTCGCTCCAGGTCCATGGGCCGTAGTCGGCATTTCCTCGAAGGCGGACGGTTTCGGTTGATCCCTAAATCGGTATTCAGGTACGATAATACTCACATACCGACGTTCAAGACAACTCCACCGTTCCGAGGAGGCGCGATGCGCAAGAAAACCGCGGGTAGCCGGCCGAAGACCCCGCCGATCGCCTCGGTGGCCGAACTGGTCGCGGTCGCGCATCGCATCGAGACGGATGCGGTCGAACGTTACCAACTCCTCGCCGATCAGATGGAAACGCACAACAACGTCGAATTGACGCGGATGTTCCTCGATTTGGCGCGTGCGGAACGACTGCATGCCGAGGAAATCCACCGCCTGGCGGCCGATCGCGGTATCGACGACGCCGCCGACCCGATCGGACCGTGGCAAGGCGACGGTCCCGAGGCGATCGACCTCGGGGAAGCGCACTATCAAATGACGCCCTACGACGCGTTGCGCTTGGCGCTCGCCGGGGAACAGCGGGCACTCGCGTTCTACAGCGAACTGGCCGCGGCGCACACGGACCCCGCGGTGCGGAAACTGGCCGGAGCCCTCGCCGACGAGGAACAGGAGCACGTGGATCTTTGCCACCGCCTCCTGCACCGCTACCCACCCGACGTCACCGACCGAGACGCGGATCCCGATCGCCCACACACCGGCGATTGACGCGGCCCACCGAGTCG
>JAJYFF010000092.1 GCA_021785405.1 Pseudomonadota bacterium
CCGACGAGGAACAGGAGCACGTGGATCTTTGCCACCGCCTCCTGCACCGCTACCCACCCGACGTCACCGACCGAGACGCGGATCCCGATCGCCCACACACCGGCGATTGACGCGGCCCACCGAGTCGACCCGACCGACCGTCGTCAGTCGCCGCGATCGGCGATCAGCCTCCGGCGCCCACACTGGATGACGCCGCCTGCGCGTGGCAGCATGGGCACGCGGGCTCGGGGATCGATGACGCGGCATGCGCCAGGCCGAGCCTCATCGGCGACCTACGAGGGAGACACCCGCGATGCTCGACGCGCGATTCTTGACGCTGCTTACCTGGCTGTCCCTGGCGTGTTCGGTCGCCGGCGGGGCCACCCTGCCGACGACTCAACTCACGAGCGCCCTGCACTGGCGCAGCGTGGGGCCCTATACCGGCGGGCGGGTGACCACGGTCGCCGGAATCGCCGGAGAACCGAACGTGTTCTTCATGGGCACGGCCGGCGGCGGGGTGTGGAAGAGCGATGATTACGGTTATCGCTGGAAGAACATCTCCGACAAGGACTTCAAGAGCAACGACATCGGCGCGATGGCGGTCGCGCCGTCCAATCCGAAGGTCATCTACGTGGGCACCGGCGATTCCGCGCCGCGCAACACCGTGCTGACCGGGAACGGGATGTACAAGTCGATCGACGGGGGCAAGACCTGGCAATTCGTCGGCCTGGGAAGCACCCATATCATCAGCCAGATCCTCGTGGATCCCCAGGATCCCGATCGCGTGTACGTCGCGGCGCTCGGGCATCTATTCGGCCCCAACCCGCAGCGCGGGGTGTTCGAGACCACCGACGGCGGCAAGACCTGGAAGCGGATCCTGTACGTGGACGACGGCACCGGCGCGATCAGCCTGGCGATGGACCCGTCCAATCCGCGCGTGCTGTACGCGGGAATGTGGCAACTGTCCCGGACGCATTGGACCTTTTCGAGCGGTGGTCCGGGCAGCGGCATCTACAAGACGACCGACGGCGGCGCGCACTGGCGCAACATCTCGCACCGCCCGGGGTTGCCGACCGGCATCTTCGGCAAGATCGGGCTCGCGGTGGCGCCGAGCAGGCCCAATCTCGTGTATGCGCTGATACAAGCGGATTACGCGGGTCAGGCAGGCGGACTGTTCCGATCCGAGGACGCCGGCCGGACCTGGAAGCTGGTCAACGACAGCATGAAGATCACGCAACGCGCGTTCTACTACATGACCGTGACCGTGGACCCGAAGGATCCGCAGACGATCTACCTGCCGAACGTCGGCGTATACGTGTCACACGATGGCGGCAAGACGCTGAAAGCCCTGCATCCACCCCATGGTGACAACCATGTCTTCTGGATCAATCCGACCGATCCGAGAATCCTGATCGAAGGCAATGACGGCGGTGCGACCGTCAGCCTGAACGGCGGCAAGGCCTGGAGTTCGGAGGACAACCAGCCGACCGGGCAGTTCTATCACGCCAACCTCGATGACCAGTTCCCGTTCCACGTCTATGGTGCGCAGCAGGACCGCGGCTCGGTCGAAGCGCCGAGCGCCGTGCCGGCCGGCTTGATCCCGCCGGTGTGGAAGAGCATCCAAGGCGGCGAGATGAGTTGGGTGGTGCCGACGCCGGGAAGACCGTGGATCACCTACGGCAGTGGGTATTACAGCACGGAGTGGCGGGAGGATCGCAGGATGGGGCTGGTGACCAACGTCAGCCCGTGGCCGTCCTACCGATTCGGCCTCGCCGGATCGACACTCAAGTATCGCTATGGATGGAATCACCACCCCGTGGTCTTCGCTCCGGGCAATCCGCAGGAACTCTTGATGGGCGCGAACGTCGTGTTCGAGACCACGGATGAGGGCATTCACTGGAAGGTGATCAGTCCGGACCTGACGCGCAACGACAAGAGCAAGCAGACGCGGCCGGGCGGACCGATCAGCGCAGACGTGACCGGCGAGGAGATGTTCGACACGATCTCCTCGATCGCGTTCTCTCCGCTCACGGACCACGTGATCTGGACCGGCTCCGACGACGGCTTGGTGTACGTGACGACCGACGCGGGCCGCCACTGGCGCCCCGTGCGCCCACCGGCGCTCCCCGCCTGGTCGACGATCACCTGCATCGAGCCCTCGCATACTCACGCCGGCACGGCCTACCTGTCCGCGAGCCGCTACGACTGGGACGATTTCCGACCCTACGTGTACAAGACCACGGACTATGGCCAGCATTGGACCGCGATCACGACCGGGTTGCCGCAGGATCAGTACGTCGAGAGTGTGCGGCAGGATCCTAACGATGCCCGATTGCTCTTCGCGGGCACGAGCGCCACGGTTTACTTCAGTGTGAACGGCGGCCGGCAATGGCGGCCGCTGACGCTCGGACTGCCCGCGGTGCGGGTGAATGACCTGGAAATCCAGCCCGAGCAGCACGCGGTGGTCCTCGCCACGTTCGGACGCGGATTCTGGGTGCTCGACGACCTGCAGTTCCTCGAGCAACTGGGAACGGCGCAGGTGGCGGGCGATGCGCCTTACCTCTTCAAGCCGCAGCAGACCTGGCTCGTGACCCGCCGTGCGGAAGGCTCCGGTCCACACGGACCGGGCGGCCAGAATCTCGCGCCCGGCGTCACGGTGTTCTTTCATCTACCGGCGGATTACGACGGCCGAACGCCAGCGACGCTGAGCTTCACCGACGCGGGCGGCAAACTGATTCGCCGCTTCGCGTTGCATCTGAAGCCGAAAGGCAAGCCGAAGAAGCTGTCGGACAACCCCACCATCGCCCGGCAGCAGCGGCTGAGGCGCGCGACGGCGGTCGAGCCCGGGATGAACCGCTTCCAGTGGGACCTGAGATATCCGGACGCCGTGGACGTGAAAGGCGTCTACAACTCGTTCTTCGCCGCCGCGGCACCGGTGGGGCCGGAGGTGCTGCCCGGCACCTACTACGTGACCCTGAGTTACGGTCTAACGACGCAGCGCGCGCCGTTGCGGGTCGACCTGGATCCGCGGCTCACGACCACCCCGGCGCAGCTGCGCGAGCGCTTCGATTGGCTGATGCGGATCCATGACGCGCTGAACCGGCTCGATCAGCAACTGAACGACGCGATCGACGCCCGTAGCGCCCTCGAGACGGCGATCGCCAGTCACCGGGTGCCCGCGAGCTCGGCACGACCGATGATCGGCCGGCTGACTCGCGACATCGACGGCCTGGTGGATCTGCGGATCCAGTCGAGCGAAGGTGCCCTGGTGTATCCGCCGCGCCTGCGTTCCTGGTTGACCTCGATCGCCGGGCAGATGAGCACGGCCTTCGTGGCGCCGACCCCCGCGATGATCGCCGTCGCGCAGGGCTACATCGCTGACGCGACGACGGGCGTCGCCCGCCTGCAATCCGACGTTGCGGCCGCCGATCGGATGCTGCCGCACTGAGCGAACGCGGTCGCCCCGCGCTCGAGGTCCTTCAGCGGGATCCGATCGGCCACGCGAGGAGCGTCGCGAGGACGACTTCGGCCTGACGGAGCGATCCGCGCAGCTCGAGGAATTGCACGTCGACCCCGGTCGCGGCGCTCTCGAGGCGAGCGTAATCGGCGTAGCGCAGGGTGCCGGCCGACAGACTCCGCCTCGCCATCGCCGCGGCGTGCGCCATCGCGGCGCGCCGCGCCGCCAGCGTCACGAGCTGACGTCGCATGATCTGCGTCGCTCGCCAGACCTCATCCGCTTGAACGACGCTCTCGTCGAGCCGCGCTCGATAGCTTCGATAGAGATACGCACGGCTCGCCCGCGCGACCGCGATCGGTCCGCGATTGCGGTTGAAGATCGGCAAGGTCAAGGACACGTTGAACCCGCTGCTTTGGATTCCTTCCTCGGCGCTGCGCGTCTTTTCGATGCCGACGGCGAGCAGCGGGAATTGTCCCAGAATCGCTTCGCGCAGGCGTTGTTCTTGGCTACGGTAGCCCGCGCGCAGCGCGAGCAGGTCGGGACGTCGATGCGGCAGCTGCGCGACCGCCGATCGATATTCCGCGGCGTCGATCGTCGGCTCACGCGTCGGCCGGCGAAGACGCAAGTGCACCGACGGCTCGAGCCCGAGCAGTTCGTCGAGCGCGTGGCGATTCGTATTCGTCCGCAGCTCGAGGGCCCGCCAGTCGGCTTCGGCGGCACTCCAAGCCGCCAGATCGACGGAGACCTCGGTTGCGGTGACCTCGTGTTGCGCGAGCGCGGTTTCGTCGCGACGGTACAGTTGCTCCAGATCCCGGCGCCGCCTGCCGACGGCCACACGCAGGCGCCGCAACGTCCGCGCTTCGACGTACAGCTCGCGCGCCCGCGCTGCGACCTGCCATTCCTGCCAGACGACGTCGAGATGGACGCGCTGCGTCTGGGCCTTCGCCGCGGCCTTCGCCGCACCGCGCGTGACGAGCGCCCGCAGCGCTTCGGTCAGCGCGGCGTCGTAGCCCGTGAAAAATGGCGACTTCGCGATTCCGCCCGAGAGGACCGGGTCGGGCAATAGCCCGGCCGCGAACAACTGGGCGCGCGCGACGCCGTCGCGGCGACGCACGGCCCGCAGCCGGGGATTGCCGAGCACCGCGAGCGTCGCGACGTTCGTCTCCGTGAGACCCTTGGACGGATCGATCGGCTCGGGGCGCAATCCGGGGATGCCGAGATCCCGCGCCGGCACGATCACGGTCGGCGCCGGTGCGAGATTCGGCTGCCAGGGCAAGGGCTTCGGCCGGTAGATCGAGCAACCCCCGAGCGCCGTCGCGCCGGCCGCGAGCACGCAGAGGAGTATCCGCGACGGACGCAGGCCGATGCGCTCGTCGGTCGCACTCACGCGCCGCGTTCGAGCAGCCCGGTGCATCACGAGGTCTCGCGGGCGAGCTGCCGGCGCCGCCAGTGGAGATAGAGCGCCGGGATCAGGTTGGTACTGCGCACCGCGCTCCAGGCCAGCCCGCCGAGGATCACGACCGCGAGTCCCTGCTCCGGCGCCGCGCCTTGCCCAAGGCCGATCGCGGTCGGCAGCATCCCGAGGATCGCGGTCAGCGCAGTCAGCACGATCGGACGAAAGCGCACCTGGATCGCCTCACGCACCGCCTCGTCGACCGCCATGCCGGCGGCCTCGTTCTGCTTCGCACGATCCAGCAGCACGATGCTGTGCCGCAAGCCGATGCCGATCAACGTCAGGAAGCCGATGATTCCGGTCGCGTTGAGACCGACGCCGCTCACGAGGAGCGCGACGACGCCTCCGGTGATCGCGAGCGGGATCTCGAGCAGCAGGAGTCCGGGCACGAGCAATCCGTCGAACTGCAGCATCAGGATTCCGACCATCAGCACGACCGAGGCGATCACGGCGATCCCGAGCCCGAGCACGGCACGCTCGAGTTCCGCGAACAGGCCGCCGAAGGCGTACCGGTACCCGGGCGGCATGCTCAGACCGACGAGCGCCCGCCGCGCCGCGGCCACGGTCCCGCCGAGCGTGCCGGTGGGGGTCGCCAGGATATCGAGCGCCCGCGCGCCGGCGATGTGCCGAATCTGGTTCGGCGTGTCGACGAGCCTGAGTCGCGCGAGTTGGCCGAGCGGAGTCCACCCGTGGGTGCGGATCGGCAGATCCGCGAGCTCGGCGAGCGATTTCTGCGGCGCGTCGGCCAGGCGCACGTACAGATCGAGCGGGACGTTGCCCTCGGGCACCTGGGCGACGACCTGTCCGTTCAGCAACGGCGACAGTTGCGCGTAGAGCGCCGCGGGAGTCAAGCCGCTCATCGCAAGCGCCCGCGTACGCGGCTCGATCTGCAGCTGCGTGACCGGGTAGCCATCGTTGTTGAACAGATCCGTCAAGGACGGAATGCGCCGCAGTCGCGCGGTGATCCGATTCGCGAGCGTTCGCAGCTCGGCGATGTGCGCGCCGAACACGTGGATCACGAAGGGCTGCGGCAATCCCGACAGGCTCTCCCCGAGCCGCTCGATCGTCGGCGTGTCGACCGCGAACTGCACGCCGGGGAGCTTCGACTCCTGCTGGATCCGCTGCCCAATACGGTCGAGCGCGTTGACGCTGACGCCGGGCTTGAGTTTGACCATGATTTCGCCCGCGTAAGCGGGCTCCGTGTACGTCGTGCTGGACGAAGAGCCGATGCGCGCATAGACGTGCGCGACGGCCGGGTCCGCCAGCAATCGATGGGTGATCCCGTCGACGACGGCCCGCGAATCGAGCAGCGAACTGCCCGGCGGCAGCGTGAACGACTCGAGCAGCACCCCCTCGTTCGGCAGCGGCAGGAAATTGATCGGCACCAAGGCGAGGGCGACGAGACTCACGAACAGCACGCCGAACGTGATCGCGAGCGACGCCCGTGGTGTGCGCGCGACCAGCGCGAACAAGCGCTCGTTCCAGTGCCGCAAGCGCTCGAGCGCACGATGGCCGCTGCCCGATCCGACCGCGCTCTGGGCGCCGATGAACCCGAGCCCGA
>JAJYFF010000093.1 GCA_021785405.1 Pseudomonadota bacterium
TCGGCTTCCTGTCGGTGACCTACGTGTTCTTCATGTCGCTCGCGCCCGGGCGGGTGCTCGGCGCGGAGTTCGCGTCGATCTTCCTGATCTTCACGAGCCAGGCGTGGAACATGGCGTTCAGCTTCTATCAGTCGCTGCGCACCGTGCCGACGGAGCTCACCGAGGCGGCGGAGTCGTTCCGGCTGTCGCCGTGGATGCGATTCTGGCAGCTCGAGGTGCCGTTCGGGCTGCCGGCGCTCGTCTGGAACATGATGATGTCGATGTCCGGCGGCTGGTTCTTCGTCGTCGCCTCGGAGTCGATCAGCGTCGGGCGCACCAGCGTGACCTTGCCGGGCGTGGGGTCGTACATCGCGCTCGCGATCGAACGGCGTGATCTGGCCGCGATCGGCTGGGCGATCTTGACGATGTTCCTCGTGATCCTCGCGTACGACCAGCTGTTGTTCCGGCCGCTGGTCGCCTGGGTCGACCGCTTCCGCGTCGAACAGGAACCCGGCGCGCACGAGCCGCGCTCCTGGGCGCTCACGATGATGCGCCGGTCGCGGCTGATCCAGGCCGCGAAGCTCGCGTTCCACGCGACGGTGCTGTGGACGAGCCGCGCGGTGCGGCGCGAGGATCCGCGACCGTCGGACGCGAGCGTGGTGCGCCGACGCCCGCGCCAGGACCGGCTCTGGGTCGGGATCGTCGCGGCGCTGGTCGCGATCGGCGTCTGGCGGATCGCGACCGACCTGGTCGCGCACACGGATCTCACCGAGTTCGTCCACGTCGTCGGGCTCGCGGTGCTGACGATGATCCGGGTGTTCGTGCTGATCGTGCTCGCGAGCCTCATCTGGGTGCCGATCGGGGTCTGGGTCGGGCTGCGGCCCCGGGTCGCCGAAATCGTCCAGCCGATCGCGCAGTTCATGGCCGCGTTTCCCGCGAACCTGCTGTTCCCGATCGCGATCTACGCGATCGTCGTGTGGCGCCTGCAGCCCGACATCTGGCTCAGCCCGCTGATGATCCTCGGCACGCAGTGGTATATCCTGTTCAACGTGATCGCGGGCGCCGCGGCGCTGCCGACGGAACTGCGGCAAGTCTCCGCGAATCTCGGCGTCAAGGGCTGGCTCTGGTGGCGCAAGGTGGCGCTGCCGGGCGTGCTGCCGTACTACGTGACCGGGGCGATCACCGCGTCGGGCGGATCGTGGAACGCCGCGCAGGTCGCGGAACTCGTGAACTGGGGCCATACCCAGATCGAGGCACGGGGCCTCGGTTCGTACATCGCGAACGCGACCGCCGCTGGGCGCTTCAACCGGATCGTGCTCGGCGTCGGCGTGATGAGCTTGTTCGTGGTCGCTCTCAACCGGCTGTTCTGGCGACCGTTGTACTACTACGCCGAACGGCGATTTCGGCTGAACTGAAGACGGTACGATGATGAGCGGCACCCCGCGGCTACTGACCTGCACCGGCGTTCGCAAGGCGTTCCCGAAGCCGGACGGGGGCGAGCTCCTGGTGCTCGACGGCATGAACCTCGAGGTCGACGAGGGCGAGATCGTCGGCCTGCTCGGCCGCTCCGGTTCCGGCAAGTCGACGTTGTTGCGCCTGATCGCCGGCCTGACCGAGCCGACCGCCGGAGAGCTCTCGTACCTCGGCCAGCCGATCTACGGCCCCCCGCCCGGCATCGCGATGGTGTTCCAGAGCTTCGCGCTGTTCCCCTGGCTCAGCGTGTTCGAGAACGTCGCGCTCGGGCTGGAAGCGCAGCGCTTGCCGAAGGCCGAGATCCGCCAGCGGTCGCTCGCGGCGATCGACTTGATCGGTCTCGACGGGTTCGAGTCCGCCTATCCGCGCGAGCTCTCGGGCGGGATGCGCCAGCGCGTCGGGTTCGCGCGGGCGCTGGTCGTGCACCCGAACATCCTGTTGATGGACGAACCGTTCTCCGCGCTCGACGTGTTGACCGCCGAGACGCTGCGCACGGACTTCCTGGATCTATGGTCCGAGGGGCGCATGCCGATCAAGGGGGTCGTGCTGGTCACGCACAACATCGAGGAAGCGGTGCTGATGTGCGACCGGATCCTGGTGTTCGGCAGCAACCCGGGGCGGATCCTGTCCGAGATCCGGGTCGGGTTGACGCAGCCGCGCAACCGCCTCGACCCGAGTTTCCGCGAACTCGTCGAACGGATCTACGTCGCGATGACCGCGCGCACCGAGGACCATGCGACGGCCGGCCGGCAGGAGCGCTTCCCCGGCCTCGGGATCGGCAGCGTGCTGCCGCCGGTCTCCTCGAACGCCCAGGCGGGTCTGATCGAAGCGGTCGCCGCGCCGCCGTTCAACGGCACCGCCGACCTGCCGAAGATCGC
This sequence comes from Pseudomonadota bacterium, assembly GCA_021785405.1. Classification (GTDB taxonomy): domain Bacteria; phylum Pseudomonadota; class Gammaproteobacteria; order Steroidobacterales; family Steroidobacteraceae; genus Bog-1198. Next base: position 2,331 of record JAJYFF010000093.1, read on the forward strand.
CTCCGACCTGCAGATGGAGATCGACGAGCTGTTCCCGGTCGCCGAGACGCTGCAGATGATGCGGTTCGCGGAACTCGAGGGCGGCGACCTGAAGCTCACCGCCGACGGCCTCGCGTTCGCGCAGGCGGACATCGACGAGCGCAAGCGAGTGTACCGACGGCACCTGCTCGCCTACGTACCGCTCGCCGCGCACATCCGGCGCGTGCTCGACGAGCGGGCGTCGCACGCGGCCCGCAAGAGCCGGTTCATCGACGAACTCGAGGACTTCATGGGCGAAGAGGACGCCGAAGACACGCTGCGCGCGGTCGTGCACTGGGGGCGCTACGCGGAGGCGTTCGCGTACGACGACGCGCACGCGGTGTTCAATCTCGAGAATCCGGCCTGAACGCGTCGCGCGATGAAACCCTCACCGGCGGCGCCGCGGTTCGGCTTCCTGCGAGCGATCGCGGTCTACAAGATCCTGAAGGTCACGCTGCTGCTCGCCGCGGCGTACGGGGAGCTGAAGCTGCGCGACGCGTCGGTGCTCGCGCGGCTCTTCACCTGGGCGTCGACGCTGCGGTCGGGTCCCGAGCACAAGGCGGTCGTGTCGCTGCTCGTGTGGTTCAGCGGTCTCAGCGCGGCGCGCGTGCAGGCGCTCGGCTGGGTCACGCTCGCGTATGCGGCCTTGTTCGCGGTCGAAGGGGTGGGGCTGTGGATGCGGCGTCGCTGGGCCGAGTGGCTCACGACCGTGATCACCGGATCCTTGATCCCGTTCGAGCTTTGGCGGCTCGCCGCGGCGCCGGGTGCCGGCAAGGCGATCGTCGTCGCGCTCAACGTCGCGATCGTCGTGTACCTGGTGCGTCAATTGCGCGCCGCGACGGTGACGAGGAAGCCACAACGCCGGCGCAAGCGCGCAACGTGAACCACTCTTAATCTTCGGGACGAGCGCCCCGCGGCGAAACCTGACGCGCAGGTGAAATGATCTTCATATCCGTGGATTCGAATGGGGACCGCGTATTCTCGTCCCTGGTTTTGAACACTCACTCGGGAGTTGAATTATGAAGAAGTCCACTAGCATGATGTTGAGCGCGGTGATGGCGCTGGGCTTGGCCGCCGGTTCGCTGGCCGTCGCGCCGCTCGCCTCGGCCCAGGGCACTGCTCCGGCCTCGACCGCGACCAAGAAGGAAACGAAGCACGTGGTGCATCACGTCAAGCACCACAAGATGAAGAAGGCGATGCACCACAAGAAGTGGCATCACAAGAAGATGACGAAGAAGATGGCGAAGAAGGCTGCCAAGAAGCCGCCGATGAAGTCCGAGAAGAAGTAAGTTCGACCTCGCCGTCGCGCGCCAGGCTCTGGGGCGCGGCGGTTCGACGCCAACTGGACGCCCCGTCGGCACCGCCGGCGGGGCGTTTTTCGTGGTGCGGGTCCGCGGCCGCCGCGCCGGCTTCCAAGTCGCGGCGCCTTGCATTAGGGTAGCGGCATTCCATCCACGAGGATCCCTGCATGAAGACGAAAGCCGCCGTCGCGACCGCCGCGGGCAAGCCGCTCGAGGTGATCACCGTCGACCTCGACGGGCCCAAGGCCGGCGAGGTGCTGGTCGAACTCAAGGCGACCGGCATTTGTCACACCGACGAATTCACCCGCTCCGGCGCCGATCCCGAGGGCCTGTTCCCCGCAATCCTCGGCCACGAGGGCGCCGGCATCGTCGTCGACGTCGGCCCGGGCGTGACGTCGGTGAAGAAGGGCGATCACGTGATCCCGCTCTACACGCCGGAATGCCGCCAGTGCAAGTCCTGCCTGTCGCGCAAGACGAACCTGTGCACGGCGATCCGGGCGACGCAGGGCAAGGGCGTGATGCCGGACGGCACGAGCCGTTTCTCGATCGGCAAGGACATGATCCATCACTACATGGGCTGTTCCACGTTCTCGAACTACACCGTGCTGCCGGAGATCGCGGTCGCGAAGATCCGCGAGGACGCTCCGTTCGACAAGGTGTGCTACATCGGCTGCGGCGTCACGACCGGCGTCGGCGCGGTGATCAACACCGCGAAGGTCGAGCCCGGCGCGAACGTCGTCGTCTTCGGTCTCGGCGGGATCGGGCTGAACGTGATCCAGGGCGCGCGCCTGGCCGGCGCGAACAAGATCATCGGCGTCGACTTGAATCCGCGGCGCAAGGCGCTCGCCGAGAAGTTCGGCATGACGCACTTCGTGAACCCGAAGGAGACCGGCAAGGAACTCGTCGCGCACCTCGTCGAGCTGACCGACGGCGGCGCGGACTACAGCTTCGAATGCGTCGGCAACGTCGAGTTGATGCGGCAGGCGCTCGAGTGCTGCCACCGTGGTTGGGGCGTCTCGGTGATCATCGGCGTCGCCGGCGCCGGCCAGGAGATCCACACGCGGCCGTTCCAGCTGGTCACGGGCCGCGTCTGGAAGGGCACGGCGTTCGGCGGCGCGCGCGGCCGCACCGACGTGCCGAAGATCGTCGATTGGTACATGGACGGCAAGATCAACATCGACGACCTGATCACCCACCAGCTGCCGCTCGCGGACATCAACCGGGCGTTCGACTTGATGCACGCCGGCGAGTCGATCCGCAGCGTCGTCGTCTACTGACCGTCGGCGCCACCCGGCTCAGGCGGTCTCGGCGTCGGGCCAGAGAAGCGTGCCGAGATGCTCGCAGGCCTCGATCAGCGCGGTCGCGGCCTCGCGGGTGCTCGCATCGAGCCGCCGATCGTGCGTGAGCAGCCAGGTCAAGCGCGCCCGGCGCGAGCGCGCCGAGGGTTCGCCGTCGAACAGCGCGGGGAACAACGCGAGCGCATCGATGAACTCGCGCAGCGCGGGGCTCGCGTGAGTGGCCGGCGCGTCGAGCAGGAGCGATTTCAGCCAGTCCACGCAGCGCTTCGCGAGCGCGGCCCGGGTCACGCCGAGCCCGGTGGGCCGGCTCACCGCGGCCACGGTCGGCGCGCCGGCGAGCTGCCGGAAACGATCGACCGTGTCCTCGTCCGCCGGCATCGCGGGGCTCGCGTCCGCCAGCACGGAGCGCAGCAGGTCGGCGAGCAGCAGCGACAGGGACTCGGCGAGGAGGCGGCGCGACTGCTCCGCGTCCGGCTGGGCGAACTCGCCCCAGAATCCCGTTTCACCCAAGCGCCGCGGGGTTGATGGATCCGACATGGGCGTCAGTGTAACGACTCGATCACGGCGCGCAACCGTCCTCGAGCGCGCCGCGCGGCGCGAGCGTGACGCCGATCGCGGAATGACGATCGAACTCGACTCGGTCGGCGTCCGCCGCGCGCACCGCTGGGTGCTGCGCGACCTGACGGTGCGGCTGCTCGCCGGGCGGCGCTACGCGTTGATCGGCGAGAACGGCGCCGGCAAGACGCAGTTCCTGAAACTCCTCGCGGCCGACGTCTGGCCGACGCCGACCGGGCGCGAGTCCTTGCGCTACCTGCGCGCCGGCCGCCCGGTCGAGCTGCGGGACGCAAAGGCGCGGATCGCGTACCTCGGCGCGGAGCGCCAGGACCGCTACGCGCGCTACGGTTGGGACCTGCGGGTTCGCGAGCTGCTCGCGACCGGGCTGCACGGCACCGATCTGCCGCTCACGCCACCGACCCCGGTGGAACGGCGGCGCGTCGAGCACAGCGCCCGTCGTGCGGGCATCGCGGCGCTGCTCGAGCGCCGATTCCTGTCGCTGTCGTACGGGCAGCAGCGGATCGCGCTGCTCGCACGCGCGTTGATCGGCGAGCCCGACTGGCTGTTGCTCGACGAGTTCTACAACGGGCTGGACGCGAGGTTTCGCGAGCGCGCGAACCGCTTGCTCGCGGCCGCCCGCGCGCGCGGCCAAGCCTGGGTCGTGGCCGCGCACCGCGCCGCGGATCTGCCGCCCGGCACCACCGAGGGCGTGTGGCTGCGCGCCGGACGCCTGGTCGCGGCCGGCCCGCTCGGGCGCCGGCGTTCGCACGGGCTCGAGCGCGCCGCCGGCGCGCCCCCGGCCGCGGGCGCGCCGCGCGCCGCCGTCACGACCGACCCGCCGCTCGTCGCGCTGTGCGACGTGGACCTGTACGTCGAGTATCGCTGCGTGCTGCAGATCGG
>JAJYFF010000094.1 GCA_021785405.1 Pseudomonadota bacterium
CGGTATTTCCTGCCACCGGACCACTTCAGGTCGACGAGACCCGTTGCCGCGTCGGACCGGCGCACCACGAGGTCGGCGACGCCGCGCAGCGCACCGCCGTCGAAATGGCCGTCGAGCGGCTGCTCGGGCGTCACTGCATCGACCTGGGCGGCGCGCAATTGCCGATGCAGACGCGCCAACGCCGAGCGCAGCGTCAAGCGAAAGCGCTCCAGCTCGGCGCGTTGACCCGGCACCGTGAGCAGCGCGCCTTCCTCGCCGACCAGCCGGTCGAAGTGGCGGTCGAACCACGATGCAACCCGAGCGTTGCCGAGCGCGGGTGCGCCGGCGTCACGGTACAGGCGTTCGACCAGCGCGTGCGCGAGGTTTCCCTTGAGCTGGAACGGGTCCGGCAGATCGAGGATCCGTGACCGCCTGAACCGTGCGACGTCGCCGAGCAACCACTGCGCAGGATGCGACAGCAAGCGTTCGAGGCCGGAGTACGAGGTCTGTTCGGGTCGGCGGATCAGCGCGGGGTCGGCGAGCTGCCACCAGCGCCGACGCCTCGGCAGCCTTCGGACCGGCAGGGTCTCGATGGCCGTGCCGGTGGCGCGAGCCTCGAGCACGGACTCGATCCGTCGCACGGGCAGACCGTCGACCAGGGAGTCGATCCACAGCCAGATCGGATGCACGTCGACGACCGGCGGCGGCAGCACGATCACGAGCTCGTCACGTGCCGCGAGCACCGGCTTCATGCCGTCCGTCGTGTCCGCGGCGAGCCGTTCGGCGGGCGGCGCCACGTGCACGCCCGATGCGGCGAGCGCCTCGATCTCGTGCGCCGACCACGGATCCCGACGTGGTACCGGCGGTAGGGCCGGGCTCCACCAGGCGACCCGGTCGAACGGCTCGACGACCGCACCGGGTTCCGCAACGGCGGCGCAAGCGCCGACCTCGGCCACTCGCAGCGGGTCGGCGTTCCCGTGACCGGTCACGCGATCGAGGACCGCATCGACCTGGGCGGGCTTGAGCCGCGTCGCTCCTTGCGCCTCGAGCTCACGGAACGCACGCACCGCGGTCGCCGCTTGCGAGAACCCCGCCTGATACGCGTCTCGAAGCACCGGGTCTTCCTCGCCGAGCCGGCCTTGAAAGAATTCCTCGACCATTCGCGCGCGCGCCGCGACCGCGGTGATCGGCGCGCCTGCGCGCCGGTCGTGGCGCTCGGGCTCGATCCAAGCGTTGATCGCCGCGCGCTCCTCGGCTCCGCGCGCACCGGCCCGGGTCTCGAGGTCGACGAGCGCCTTGTGCCATCGCTCGCCACCGAGCCCCGGGCGTTCGGCAAGCGTCTCGGCGAGGCGTCGGCGCACCGCCGGGGGCAACGGCCCGATCGGCGCGGTCAGCATTTGCAGCAGTGCCTGGAAATCGAGCGGAGTCCACAGCGTGCGCAGCGCAAGCCGCAGCACCTGCAACGCCGGCCGGAACGGGCTCAGCTCGCCGAAGCCTTGGGCGGCGAGTCCGCTCCCCGACAGCACCCCATCGAGCAGCGTCGTCGAATCGGCGGCCACGAGCAGCGTGTCGCGCGGCTCCTCACGCAGCGTCGCGGCTAGCCAGTGTGCGGCGACGAGTCGGGTGTCGGCCCGTGCGATGCGCACCGTGCCGTCGTCGCGCCACGGAATCCGGGTTGGTGTCCGCGAGCCAAGGGTCGCCAGCAATTGCGTCTGCAGCTCCCGCAAGAACCCACGGCCTCGAGGGGCGGGGGTTTCGGCCTCGCGGCACGGCAGCCGCTCGAGCACCGCGCGCCAGCGCTGCGGGAAGCGCTCGCGCGAATCGAGTAATTGGATCTCGTCGATCGCGAGCCGCCGGCGCTCGAGCCGGTCGAGGACGGCGGTGAGCCGCTGGCCAATCCCGGGGGGAACCTCAGCCGCAGCGCTTCGTTCGACCGTCGCGAGATCGTCGAGCCTCGGCGCGCCGACCGGGGTCGGAGCGCCGGTCCAGCCGTCGAGATACCACCGATCGCGCCATCCGAGGAGCGTGGCCGCGGTACCGAGCTCGTCGATGGCGAAACTCCGGGCGTAGAAGCGCGAGGGCTCGAGATACGCCGCGAGGCAGCGCCGGTACGCGACCACGCGCTCGGCCGCAGAGGCCGCGGGGGCGAGGAGGCCGAGCTGCGTCTCGAGGAACGTGAGCAGCCCCAAGGGGCCGACCGTCGCCTCGCCGAGCGCGTTGCGTCGGTGCGTCCCGCGCTCGCCGTCCAACCGAAGTCCGAATCGCAGTCGAAGCACGTCGTCCCGGGGTGGTCCTGTCCTTGGAACTCCTGAACTTATACCATGCGGCTGACAGGATGTGTCGCATCAGGAGATCGCCATGCCCGAGCACGCGAAGGGTGACGTGATCATCCGCCAGTGGGAGATGCTGCGACTGGTGCCGCCGCACGATCAGCCGGGCCGCAGCGCCGCGGAGCTCGTCGCGGCGCTCGAGAGCCGCGGCTACCGCGTCACGCGGCGCACCGTCGAGCGCGACCTCGACGCGCTCGCGCGCTGCTTGCCGCTGCAGGCCGAAGCGCGCGTGCGCCCCGCGCGCTGGCGGTGGCAGAAAAAACGCCACCTCGACATCCCCGGCATGGAAGTCGCCGAGGCGATGGCGCTCTTCATGATGCGTAATGCGATCGATGCGCATCTGCCGAGCTGCTTCCGCGAAGCGATCCATAGTCGCTTCGTCGAGGCGGACAAGGTGCTCGCGACACTCGCGCGGGCGGGCGGCGTACGTTGGTCCGACCGCGTGCGCATCGTGCCCTCGAACCAAGTCCTGAAGCCTCCGCGGGTGTCGGCGCGGATCGTGCAAACGCTGCAGCAGGCGCTGCTGCGCGACGTCGCGATCGATGCGGCTTACCAGTCGCTGAGCGATCCCGCGCCGCGACGGCGGGTATTGTATCCACGGGCACTGTTGCTGCGCGGCTCGGCCCTCTACCTGGTCGCGGATCAGAAGGGGAGCCTCGACCCACCGCACCACTACGCGCTGCAACGTTTCACCTCGGTACGACTCCTCGAGCTCGAGCCGTGGTCGCGCGCACCGTTCTCGCTGGATGCGTTCATGGCGGAGGGCACGAACCAGTTCGGTGCCGGCGGTGAGATCGCGTTGAAGGCGGTCGTCAGCACGCCGCTCTACCGGATCTTGCGGGATACGCCGTTGAGCGACGACATGACGCTCGTCGCGCGCGGCTCGGAGTGGGTGCTGACGGCGACGGTGCGCGATACCTGGGCGCTGCACAGCTGGCTGCTCGGGCACGGCGAGAACATCCGCGTGCTGCAGCCGATCGCGCTGCGCGAGCTGATCGCGCGGCGCACGGCCGCGGCGGCCGGCCAGTACGCTTGACCGTGCCGGCGTGCGACGCGTTCTGTCGCGAGCGCGCGTGATACTGCGTACCGGTCGGCGGCGACCGGCAGCGCACTGGGAGGGTCTGGCATGAGTACCAACGCGATCTGGGTGTCGTCGGAACCGTCGGTCGGCGCGGGTCACGCGGCGTCGGATCCGCGCCCTCAAGATCCGCCGTTCCGACCGCAACGGCAGGTCGACATCGAGGGCACGTTGTTGACCGCGCAGGCCGGTGGTCGGACGGGCCAGGAGGTGTTCCGCTACTGCCAGGAGCCGCTCCGCGACCTGGTGCGCGACGCCATACTCTGGCCGGCGACGGACCCTGCCGGGGAAACCTGGACCGGAACTTTTCGTTTCCTGATCGTCGAGTTCGCCGACCCGACGGGGCCGCTCTACGTGCAGCTCTGGTCGGAGCCGTTCTCGCCCGTACTGATCGAAGTCGGGCCGGGCGAGCGAGAGGACCCGGCACTGCAGGCGATCGCGTCACGGATCGCGGGCCCGCTCATGGGGCGCGGGTTCGCGATCGGCGGATCCGCGCGCAACTACCGGAAGCGCTTCCCTCCGCCGCTCGCCGACGAGCCGGCGCTCGTGGCGGCGGAGATGCTTGGAGTGGTCACCGAGGTGCTGGGCTTCGACGGCCGAGTCGATTTGCAGTACCGGTTCTGCCAGAGCAGCCATCTGCGTGTCGACCGGGTCGTCCAACGGCTGGCGCCGGAATTCTTGCAGCGCATCCTGCTCGAATGGGAAATTCGCGCGGGCGCGCCGGCCAACGTCGCCGACGAACTCGAGGCCAGTGCGCACGGCTTCGACCTCCGGTTCTTTTTCTTCGACGAATGCCGTGACCACGCGGGTGAGTTCGAGGAGGTGCACGCGATGTGCGTCGTGCGGATGGACGAGAACCGGGCCCGCGAGATCGTGACCAAGGTCAATACCGTCCGCTATGCGTTTCGCGCGTGGCCGATCTCGGCCGATGCCGGGCAACGCGCCGGGGTTTGTTTCACGCTGCCGCTGCCGTTGGCGGGCGGCGTCACGCTGCGTGCGATCCGCAATCGCCTCGACGACTGGTTCCGATGCCTGCAGTCGCTGTGCGCACGTTGAGGATCCGGATGCGGGAACTCGCGCTCATTCCGGTTCTCTACGACGAGGCGATGAACGCCTCGGTCGACAGCTTCTCGCCGAGCGCCGCGAAGCCGCGTGCGGTCGTCGCGGACTGGCGCGAGCGCGGCGAACCGATCGAGGTGATTATCCCAACGCCCGTCGCGGTCGAGGACCTGAAGCGAACGCACGATCCGGCGTACGTCGACGGAATCCTGCGGGGCGATCTGCCGAACGGCTTCGGCACCACCGATGCGGACGTTGCGGCGTCGCTGCCCCTCACGAGCGGAGCGATGCTGTGTGCTGCGCGCGAGGCGCTGCGCAACGGTCGGACCGCGGTCGCGCCGTGCTCGGGGTTTCACCATGCGCACCACGCGCGCGCCGGCGGCTACTGTACGTTCAATGGCCTGATCGTCGCCGCGCAGGCGCTGCGTGCCGCAGGCGACGTGGCGCGGGTCGGGATCCTCGATTTCGATCAGCATTACGGAGACGGCACCGAATCGCTGATCGGGCGGCTCGGGCTCGACTGGATCCGGCATTACACGGCCGGTGCCGAATACGGCGATCCGACGCAGGTCGAGGAGTTTCTGGCGCGCATCCCGGCGTTGGTCGGCGCCATGCGCGATTGCGACGTGGTGCTCTACCAAGCCGGCGCCGACCCGCACATCGACGACCCTCTCGGGGGCTGGATGACCACGAGAGATCTCGCGGAACGGGACCGGCGGGTGTTCGAGGCAGCCGCGGCCGCCGGCGTGCCGATCGCATGGAACCTCGCGGGTGGCTACCAGACGCCGCTGCGCAAGGTGCTCGACATCCACCACAACACCCTGCGCGCGTGCGCGAACGTGTATGGACACGGCGGCGCGAGAGCGACCGCCCGGTCGGCGGCCCGATGATTCGGGTGCGGTCGGAGGAATCGCGCGTCCGCGGCTGCCTGCTCGGTGGGGCCGTCGGCGACGCACTGGGCGCGCCGGTCGAGTTTGCGGATGTGACCGAGATCGTCGCGCGCCACGGCGAGGGCGGCATCCGGGACTACGTCGAGGCCTTCGGCCGGATCGGGGCGATCACCGACGACACGCAAATGACCCTGTTCACCGCGGAGGGACTGATTCGCGCGATGGTGCGGTATCAAGCGCGTGGAATCTGCCACCCGCCATCGGTCGTACACCATGCGTACCTGCGATGGGCGGCCACGCAGGGACTCACTCCCAAAGCCCGCGTCGACTCCGACGGCTGGCTCATCGGCGTGCGCGCGCTGTGGTCCCGGCGTGTACCCGGCACCACCTGCCTCATGGCGCTGCAGGACGCGACCGGGTTCGGCGCACCCGCGGTCAACGACAGCAAGGGCTGCGGCGCGCCGATGCGGATCGCACCGGTCGGCCTGGCCGTCGACCGAACGAGGGTGTTCGAGTTCGCTGCGGAAATCGCCGCACTGACGCACGGTCATCCGACCGCCGCGCTCGCGAGCGGCTTCCTGGCGACGCTGATCGGCGATCTCCATCGAGGACAACCCATCGAATCGGCGATCGACGACGCGACGCGGCGGCTCGTGCTCGAACCGGAGCACGCCGAAACCTTACGGGCGATCGAGCGCGCCCGATCGCTCGCCGCTGGCGGTCGACCGGACCGCGCGACGGTCGAATCGCTCGGCGGCGGCTGGGTCGCCGAGGAGGCGCTCGCGATCGCTCTCTACGGTGTGCTCGCGACGCGAAACTTCGAGGAAGCAGTGATCCTGGCGGTGAATCATTCGGGCGATAGCGACAGCACCGGTGCGATCGCCGGCAACATCGCCGGGACGCTGTACGGCGTCGGCGCGATTCCCGACCGATGGCTCGCGCCGGTGGAACTGCGCGCGGAGGTCGAAACGATCGCCCGCGATC